>NZ_JBEAFR010000054.1:0-205560 GCF_040062315.1 Klebsiella sp. GW_Kp181 | reverse complement strand
TTCTGACAGCGACTCGGACTCTGACAGCGACTCGGATTCTGACAGTGACTCGGATAGCGACAGCGATTCCGACTCTGACAGTGACTCGGACTCCGATTCTGACAGCGACTCCGATTCCGACAGCGATTCGGATTCGGACAGCGATTCCGACTCCGACAGCGACTCCGATTCCGACAGTGACTCGGATAGCGACAGCGACTCGGACTCTGACAGCGACTCCGACAGCGATTCGGATTCGGACAGCGATTCCGACTCCGACAGCGACTCGGATTCTGACAGCGACTCGGACTCTGACAGCGACTCCGACAGCGATATTGAGGCCAACCCCGATAGCAACAGCCCGGACGTTGTCGCGCTGGAAGGTAACCTGAACAACGTCAGCGGTACCAGCGGTCAACTGGTTGGCCTGACCTTGCTCAGCACCGTCGATGTCTCGCTGCTGGCGGGCAATAATCTGCGCTTTAGCGTGGGATCCGGCACCGTGGAGGATATGACGGTATCGGTGAACGGCAACTCGCTGCTGACGGCGAGCGGATTGCTGACCACTATCGTCAATCTGCTGGGGGCAGGAAATACCCTGAAGGCCGATCTGTCGGTGGTGAATACGGTCACCGGTGAAGTTGTGGCGATAGCGGAAAACAGCGTCTCTATCTCGGCGAGCCTGCTTGGCGGGCTCTCCTACAACGGCACGGTCTCCTTCGCCAATCTGCCGGCCGGTGACTACACCATGGTTATCTCTGCGCCGGAAAGTAACGGCACCCTGGTATCGTTGATCAACGCGCTGGCAGTGGCACAGGTGGCAAGCTTCGTCAACGTAGATGTGACGGATTCGGTTGGCTACAGCGTCGACGCCATTGAAGGTAACGTGCTGGATACAACCGCCAGCGGCGATATGCAGGATAGCGGTCAGGGCATCTCGGTCACCAGTGCGGTATCGGATTCCGTCGACGGATCGACCCCGGTCAATGTGACCAGCGCTGGCGTCGATATCACCGGAGCTTATGGGGTGCTGACGATTCACTCTGATGGCAGCTATAGCTACCAGTTGACCAAAGGCGGGGCCGCTATCGGTAAATCGGATGTCTTTAGCTATACCATTACCGATGAAGCGGGTAATACATCGACGACGAACCTGACGATTAATATCGGCGGCAATATCGAACCGGCGCAGGCCAATCCGGATGCTCAGGAAACGGATCTGACCGCGACGTTCGATACCCTCAACGGAGAAAGCGGTACTGTCGGGCAGCTCGTCGGCGTCTCGTTACTCGGTAACGTCAATGTTGGGTTACTTAACGGTAATAGCTTTGACTTTGATGTGGCCGCCGGCGCGAACGAAAAAGTGCTGCTGACGGTCTCAGGGAGCACCGGACTGAGTCTGGGCGCGGCACTGACGACGCTGCTGAGCCTGTTGGGCGGCGCATCGTCCTTCACGGCGGATCTCTCTATCATCGATAAGGCTACCGGAGAAGTCGTGCAGGTCCTGACAAACGCCGTCAACATTAACGTTAACGGCATCGGGCTCAGCCTCGGCTATAGCGGAGGCGGCTGGTCCTCGATGTTACCTTCAGGATCGTATACGGCGGTGGTCTCATCACCGAATACCGGAGGCCTGCTGGGGGCCCTGCTGGACCTGAACCTGGGGACCTTTGTCAACGTCTCGGTCACCGATTCTGAGGGCTATCACACCGACAGCCTGACGGGCAACGTGCTGCAAAGCGATGGTGCAGGCGACGTAGCGGATACAGGAGTCAATATTAAGGTGACCAGCGTCACCGCCACCTCGGTTAACGGCGCTGAACCTAAGGAGGTCAGCGGCAGCGGAACGACGATAGAGGGCGCATGGGGATCGTTGACCATCCACAGCGACGGTAGCTATACCTATCAGCCTTATGGCGGAGTGAATAGCGTCGGTCAATCGGAAGTCTTTACTTACACCATTACTGACAGCCTCGGCCACACGGCGAGCACCACGCTGACGATCGATATCGATAGCCCGGCTTCGCTGGCGGTCAATGACCAGGTCACGCTGAACGTAGCAACGGCGCTGGCAACGGTGAATGTTCCGGCGATTGACACTGCGGGGCTGAACACAAGCGGTAAATCAACCACGGGAGGCGTATCAGCAACCAGGACCATCAACTTCAGCGTTGGGGCCGATCGCGAAATGGATACGCTCTCGGTGAAAGTGAACTACACCGCGAGTGGCTCGGTGGTCAATACCGTCAAAATAGACAGCACGGTCAGCATTTATCACGTGCTCAGCGATGGCAGTAAGGTTCTGGTATGGCAGGGCACGCCGACAGAGAGCTTGACCACCGTTATCGGCACCACAACAAACGCTGCGGATACGTTAACGCTGACGAATGTGGCATTGAGCGAAGGTAATTACGAGATGGTTCTGGTGTCTAAGGCAACCGCCACTCTTGATACTTTCTTAACGCCGGCACCGAATTATACCGTCGGGGCTTCGATAACCGGTACGACCATTGACACCGCGACGCACTACACGGTAGCGGGAACCAACGTCAGTGGAAATATACAGAACGGAAATAACTCAGGCGGTACGGAAGATTTCCATGGCGTACTGTACTCGTCTTACAGCGTCTCCGGACACACTTCCAGCGGCGCTGCGGAAACCTGGACTTTCCACAGCAATGGCAGTATCACGACCAGCAACGGGACTAACGTAAGCGCAACCAGCGTCACAATTTACGGTGACTATGGCACCCTGACGATGGCGAATAATGGTTCTTACACCTACAGTCTGAAGGCAGGAATGGATGTGTCGACCATCACGCATAAGGAAGTCTTTGCCTACTCGGTAAACGACAGCAATGGCGCTTCTTCCGCGGCGACGCTGACTATCGATCTGCATCCGCAGATTACCGGCAGCGTGAACGGCGACGACATCCACAGTACCGCTTACGACGATACCTTCACCCTGGGCATCGGGGCCGACACGGTAATCTACAACCTGCTGGCCGATGATAATACCGGCGGCAACGGAAGCGATACCTGGAAGGACTTCTCGGTTGCGCAAGGGGATCATATCGACGTATCGGCGCTGCTGGTCGGCTGGGATGGTAACAGCAGTAGCCTGGGCAATTATGTCACCTTGAGCTACGTGGGCAGTAATACGGTGGTATCTATCGACCGCGACGGTGGCGCAGGCGGCCATCAATCGACAACCTTAATCACGCTGGAAGGGGTGCATATCAATTCGCTCAACGAGCTGCTTGATACTAATAACTCCAACTAACTAGCTTAAATCGATGACGGCACAGGGAAGCGCCGTCCAGATTATTTTATCGCGGAGGAATCATTCAGGTCAGTGAAGCGGGAGATCGCCGACTATCATTTAATAAAAATAATGATGCGGAAATTATTATATCCGTTTTTTCAGTGCGTGTTTTCTGAAGGGTAAATTTGATGCGTCTATTTATACAAAAAAGGAATGTCATAACCTGTGGCTATACAGCTCTATTAATCACGTTAAATCCGTCGCTTTCAGCTCATGCGGAAAATTCATATTTGCTGCCGAATGATATTAGCAGCCAGCGTTTAACCGATAATCAGCAGGTCGCGGGGTATAACGACGAGATTATTAACAGTCAGACCCGAATATCCGGTCCGCTGGATATTAAAAAGGCGGTAAAAAACGCGGTGAACTGGCATCCCTCTATTACGCAGGAGGTCAGTAAGCTTCAGGAGATGGCGCAAAAAGTTGATGTGGCGAAAGCAAAATATTACCCGCAAATAAGTGCGGGTATGAATAATGGTTATACAAACACTTATTCTGATGCCGGATATACGCCATCGCTGGTCGTCTCAGTGTCGCAAATGCTTTACGACTTCGGCAAAGTGTCCAGTTCGGTGAGAGCAGCAGACTCCGGCGTGGCTCAGCAGCAGGCCACCGTGATGCTGAATATCGATCAGGTCGCTCACGATACCGCCGCGGCGGTAGTCCAGGTGCAGGGCTATCAAAAGCTGGTTGAAATCGCCAAAGCGCAGGTTAACTCGCTACAGCAGATCGGCGATCTTATTCGCCAGCGCAACGATGCGGGGGCATCTTCATTATCGGACGTTGTGCAGACCGATACCCGCGTGGAAGGCGCGCAATCCACGCTCCTGCAATATCAGGCGGCCCTTGAACGCTGGAAAGCCACGCTCGCGACCTATATCGGCATCGGCGGAATCGCGACGGTAACGGATGATGTCCCGCAGGGAATGGATGCCGCCTGCGCGGTATCCAAAATCGATTACCGTTCCGTTCCAGCGGTACTGGCGGCGCTGGCCCAGGCCGGTCAGGCGCAGGCGCAGCTGGATAACGCCAACGCGCAAATGCTGCCGACGATTTCCCTGGAACCGGAGGTGACCCATTATCTTAACGATAACTACGCCAACAGCGCGGTGCTGAATAAAACGCAATATTCCGCTTGGGTAAAAGTGCAAATGCCTATCTACCAGGGCGGGGCGATGACCGCCTCCCGAGACGCCGCCCAACAAAGTCTGGCGGCGGCGAATGCGGCGATCAAAACCGCCCAGCTGGACGCCAGCCAGAAGCTGAACGCCTCTCGCGATGAAGCGGTCAATCTTGCCCAGTCGCTGGGAATTCAGAAACGTCAGCAGCAGCTGGGCGAGCAAACCCGGGCGCTGTACCAGGATCAGTATCTCCAGCTCGGTTCACGGCCGCTGCTGGATCTGCTCAACGTCGATCAGGAAATTTACCAGGCCAGATTTAGCCAGGTCCTGACGGAATCACAACTGCGCTCGCTGGAGCTGGACTGCCTGTTCAGCACCGGCAAGATGCGCACGGTGTTCGCGCTGGAAAATCAAAATATCCAGGGCGTGGAGATCCGCCCATGACCCCACAAGATGAACGTGCCGGAATACCGCACTTGTCCGATTGGTCGAATGCGATTGCCTTTATTGCCAACCACTATCGACAAAGTTTTTCTCCCGGAACGCTACATGCGGCTGCCGAATGGGCGACGCAGAAAACCCTGCCCGAAGCGCTCCGGCACCTGGCGCGCCACGCCGGATTAAACTGCCAGTTTTTATCCGCCACCGATCAGAAAATGTCGGCCTGGCGGCTACCGCTCGTTATCCAACTGCGCGATGGCCAGGTGGCGATAGTTGAAAGCTTTGACGTCAATAATGCCGTCGGGGTGCGGTTCGTGAAGGAGCTGTCGCTGCTCAGCTACTGCCCGCTGGAAACCCTGTTGCCGGAAATTGACAAGACCGTTGCTTTTCGCCCGTCGTCTCCGGAAAGGGATATTCGCACAGAAAGCTATCTGACCCGCTTTCAGCCGGACTGGCTGCGTAAAATTGTGCTGAAAGATCTTCGCCCCTATATGCACGTCATGCTGGCTTCGTTCGCCATTAACGTTCTGGCGCTGAGCGGGATTCTGTTTTCGATGCAGGTATACGATCGGGTGATCCCGGCCCAGTCTTATCCCACTCTTTATGTCCTGTTCAGCGGCGTATTGCTGGCGGCGGTATTTGCTTTTGCGCTGAAAATTATGCGCGGACATGTCACGGATCTGCTCGGCAAACGTGGGGATATTCGCGTCTCGGACCGGGTTTTCGGCCACGCGCTGCGCCTGAAAAACAGCGCAGTGCCGCGCTCAACGGGGAGCTTTATTTCGCAAATCCGCGAGCTGGAGCAGGTGCGCGAAATGATGACCTCAACGATGATGACCATCGTGGCGGATTTACCGTTCTTTTTGCTGTTCCAGGTGGTGCTGTTTATCGTCTCGCCGTGGCTAAGCTGGATAGCGCCGGTGGCGACGGTTCTAATGATCCTGCCCGGCCTGCTATTGCAGCGCAAGCTCGCGGCGCTGGCCAACAAAAATCAGCACGAAAATACCTTACGAAACGCCATTCTGGTGGAGAGTATTCAGGGTTTGCAGGACATCAAAATGATGCAGGCGGAAAGCCGCTTTTTGCATCAGTGGAATAGCTATATTGCGATTACCGCCGAGTCGGGGGTCAGAACGCGCAGGCTCACTCACGGCCTGGTCAGCTGGGGAATGTCGGTACAAAACCTGCTATACGCCACGGTAGTGGTGGTCGGCGCGCCGCTGGTGATTAATGGCGACATCACCACCGGGGCCATGGTAGCGGCATCGATGCTTTCAACCCGCATGGTCGCGCCGATGACCGCGCTGTGCGGCGTGCTTGCTCGCTGGCAGCAGGTGAAAACGGCGAAGGCCAGCCTCGATAATCTGATGGCGCTACCGGTCGAAGGCGGCCAGGACGAACCCCGGGTTCACCGCGCCGTGCTGCACGGTAACTACGAGTTCCGCCAGGCGGAATTCCGCTACGGCCTTAACGACGCCGCGATTCCGCTGCGAATTAACCAGCTATCGATTAAAGCCGGTGAGAGAATCGCCATCCTTGGGCGAATTGGCGCCGGTAAATCGACGCTATTGCAGGCGATGATGGGCAACGTCGAGCTGGTCGCCGGCGAACTGCGGCTGGATGATTTAAGCCTGCCGCAGATCGACCTTGCGGATATTCGCCGCAACGCCACTTTGCTCACCCAGGAGGCGCGGCTGTTTCACGGCACCCTGCGCGAGAATTTAATCCTTGGGCGGCCAGCGGCGACGGATGATGAAATCTTCTCGGTGCTTACCCTGTGCGGCGCTCTGGAGTTTGTACGCAAACTGCCCCTCGGCCTCGAACATATTGTCATGGAAGGCGGGGTGGGGCTTTCAGGCGGCCAGCGCCAGTCGCTGCTGCTGGCCAGAACCCTGCTGCGCGATCCGAACATCGTCCTGCTTGATGAACCGACCTCTTATTTCGACGAGCGAACGGAAAAGGCCTTTGTGGAACAGCTGGCGCTGTGGGCCGGCGAGCGAACGATGATTATCGCCACGCATAAAGCGGCGGTGCTCAATATCGTTGACCGGATTCTGGTCATCCAGGATGGACAGCTGGCGCTGGATAAACCTAAAGCCACCGTATTTGAACAAGAGAAAGCCCGCGGCCAGGTGGTGAATATATGAATAAGCTTCCCCTGATGGCGGATCATGACCCGGTGGCGCTGCTGCCGGATAACGAACAAGACGAAGCGAAGATCGTAAAATCCCGGCGGCTGATACTGCTGCTGGCCGGTATGCTGCTGGTGGGCGCTGTCTGGGCCTGGTTCGCCGTGCTGGATGAAGTCTCTACGGGCACCGGAAAAGTGATCCCCAGCTCCCGGGAGCAGGTGATTCAGACCCTCGATGGCGGCATCTTAACCGAGCTGAACGTGCAGGAGGGCAGCAAAGTGCAAGCCGGACAGGTCGTGGCGCGCCTCGACCCCACCCGCAGCGAATCTAATGTGGGGGAAAGCCAGGCGAAGTATCGCGCCTCTCTGGCGGCGAGCATTCGCTTAACTGCTGAGGTCAACAATCAGCCGCTGGTGTTTCCCGACACTCTGAAAGCCTGGCCCGCGCTGCTGGCGGAGGAGACCCGCCTTTACCATAGCCGTAAGGAGCAACTGAGCAAATCGACGCGTCAGCTGGATGAGTCGTTAAAGCTGGTCAATAGCGAACTGGCCATTACTGAAAAACTGGCGAAAACCGGGGCGGCGAGCAACGTCGAAGTGCTGCGTCTTCGTCAGCAGGTCGCGGATATTAGTTTTAAAAAAATCGATCTCAATACGCGTTATTTTGTTGACGCGCGTGAACAGCTGTCAAAAGCCAATGCCGATGTGGCCAGCCTGGCGGAAGTGATTAAAGGGCGCGCCGATTCGGTGACGCGTTTAACCGTCCGCTCGCCGGTACAGGGAATTGTTAAAAATATTAAGGTCAATACTATTGGTGGGGTTATTGCGCCCAATGGCGAATTGATGGAAATCGTGCCTGTAGACGGCCGTTTATTAATCGAAGCACGGATCTCCCCTCGCGATATTGCTTTTATCCATCCCGACCAGCAGGCGCTGGTCAAAATTACCGCCTATGATTATGCCATCTATGGCGCACTTAACGGCGTGGTGGAAACCATATCGCCGGATACCACTCAGGATGAAGCTAAACCCGATATTTACTACTACCGGGTATTTATCCGTACTGATAATGATTACCTGGAGAATAAGAGCGGCAAGCGCTTTTTAATTGGCCCGGGGATGATCGCTACCGTTGATATTAAGACTGGTGAAAAAACGGTTATGGATTATCTGGTAAAACCATTTAATCGGGCCAAAGAAGCATTAAGGGAGCGCTAATCAAAGTGCGAACATGTTGTCGGCTACGGGTTCTCCGCCGTTTGCGGTCCGGGAGATGTGCCGGGGCTGATACCCCGGCGCGGTATACGGGAATGACAGGTCGGATAAGGCGTCATACGCCACCCGACAATAATGTGGCGCAATCCCTAAAACGAGTTTGTTTGCAGTCTCTGATAATAATTTTTAAACATCCAACGCATTCTTGAATAAATGGAGAGGGAAAGATGGCGCTAAGTGACTTACTGCAACAAGCTTGCTTTCAGGCCAAAAAATTGAAATCCACCGTGTTGCCCTCTGACTATCCGGCATGGGTGATCTTCTTTAGCGTCAGCGATGGCAAAGAGCGGGCGCATATGCATATCGCCAGCGGAACCAGCTTCGATCTCGCCTGGCTGGCGGGGGCCAGAGCGCTGCAGGAGTGGCGTAAAAAGCAGGCCAATGAACCGCAGTGGCTGCGTATCGACGTTGTGGACAGCGTGGAAAAGCTCAGCTGGCACTCCCTCAATGAGAAATTCAGAGTCACCAAGCGCAACTATTTTCGCTTTGGACTCGCGTTTGACCCGCAGTTTAGCTGTGCGATGCTAGAGCAGGAAATCGCCGGCAACGCGCTGCTCTACGACGGCGACAATGGCGTCGTCGCGCCGAATAGCGTCAATTTGCAAAACTACGGCCAGCGGCGGTTTAAGCAGACGCTTAGCTGGCCGGAGGATCCGCAGCAGCCTCTGTGGCGTTTTAAAACCCAGGCGGTCTTTTGCGATCGCTTTGGCGTAAAAGTCATTGAACATGCCGGGAGGGGCTCCGGCTATCGCGCCATTGGGGAAAACTGGCAGGAAGCGTGCCTGGCTGAGGTGATTAAAAAAGGCAGCGATTATCTGGCCCGTCAGGTCAGGAAAGACGGGCTGTATCATTATGGCTGGTTCCCCTGTTTCGATCGCCCGGTCCGTTCCTATAACGCGCTGCGCCACGCCAGCTCGACCTATTCGCTGATCGAAGGCTGGGAAGCGACGCGCCTGCCGTCGGTTCGCCAGGCCATAGACCGGGCGATTGCGTATCTGGTAAGCACGCTGATTGAGGTGCGGACGTTGGATGATGGGCGCGAGGCAGCGTTCCTCTGCGACGTTGGCGAGGAGATCAAGCTTGGCGGTAATGCCGTCAGCATCCTGGCGCTGGTAAAATATACCGAAACGACCGGAGACCGGCAGTACCTGCCGCTGATGGCGCAGCTGGCGACCGGTATTGCCTGGATGCAGGATCCGCAAAGCGGCCAATTTGTTCATGTATTAAATAGCCACGATCTGTCGTTGAAGGCCAAATTCCGCATTATCTACTACGATGGCGAAGCGGCGTTTGCCTTGATGCGCCTGTACGGCCTGACCAAAGAGCCGTTGTGGCTGGACGTGGTGGAAAAAGCCTTCGCCTATTTCATTCAAAACAAACACTGGCAGCATCACGACCACTGGCTGAGCTACTGCGTAAATGAATTAACCCGCTTCCGCCCGGAGGAGAAGTACTTTCGTTTTGGTCTCAATAATGTGCGCGATCATCTTGATTTCGTACTGCATCGTGTGACGACCTATCCCACTCTGCTGGAGCTAATGATGGCGGCGTCGGAAATGGTCACCCGGCTGGGCGCCTCGCCCGAGCACCGCCACCTGCTGGATGATTTTGACCAGCAAAAATTCTGGCAGGCGCTGGAAACCCGCGCCCGCTATTTGCTGAACGGCTTCTTCTGGCCCGAGCTGGCGATGTTCTTTAAAAATCCCGCGCGGATCGTTAACAGCTTCTTTATACGCCACCACAGCTACCGCGTACGTATCGATGACGTCGAACACTATCTCTCCGGCTTTATCGCCTATCAGAAATACCACTTAGCGGCAAAAAAGCCGTCGCTCCAGCAGGACAACGCGCCGTCGTCGATTGATGCGACGCCCGTTTTTCTGCTGGAGACGCTACGCGATGTCGGTAACGGTATCGAGGTGGCCGCCATGCGGCGGGCGAAGCTGTTCACCGAACATCTGCGCGCCGTACCCTGGCTGATTACCGCGACGTGGAATCCCGAATTACCCACGGTGGTCAAGGCGCTGAAGGCGCGGGGGGCGCTGCCCAAAGAGGTACCGGTTTATAACCTTTACCAGTGGTTAAGCGACTGCCTGGAGATTAACGCGATTGCGACGCTGGAGCCGCTGGTGGGGAGTATTGAACTCAGGCATGTCGTCAATCCCGACGCGGACCTGCCGGTGGGAAAACAGAACTTCCTGCTACGCCCGCAGGGGAAAATTATCGAAGATTATATCGATAGCGCCGGCAATATTCTGCTGCGTAAAAGCTTTGATGAGAAGAAAGGCAACCTGCGGCTCAGCGCTCTGGAAATTGCCCTCGCCGGGGGCGACGTCAAACGCTTTACTCTGGAGGAGGACTTTTTTTCGTGGATGCTGGAAACCATGCTGGCGGGGAAAGGGCGTTGGCACTTTATCGTGGATAAAAATAAAACGTGGAAAAACTTCGTCTGTTCACGGCCAGCTCAGCGTATGGCCTGCTCATTAAGCGCCATTATTCACTCCCATCATCAGCTCTCTAACGGCGCGCTGAAAAGCTCATATCGACACCTCCTGGAGCAGCCGGATCTCGTCGACCAGTTGATTATCCTCACCGATGAGCAGTGGCAGGATTTGCAGCAGGAGGGATTCCCGGCTACGCAGATGGCGGTGATCCCCAACCATCTCGATAACGGCAATATTCCGGCGAACCCGCAGAAAGTGCCGTCACAAACGGTTATCTACCTCGCGCGTTACTCGGAGGAGAAGCAGCACGCCTTACTGCTGAGCGCCTTTCGTAAAGTGCTGGCGGTTATCCCCGATGCGCAGCTGCACACTTATGGCGTAGGGCCGCTGCGGCGCAGCCTGAGCGCGCAGGTGGCGGAGTGGGGGCTGGCGCAGGCGATCCATATCAATGGCTTCACGTCCGACATCGCCCAGGCGCATAAAACGGCCTGCTGTACGGTGCTTTGTTCGACTCAGGAAGGGCAGTCTATTTCCGCCGTGGAGGCGATGGCCTACGGTACCCCGCTGATTAGCTTTGCTATCAAATACGGTCCGCGCGACATCCTGCAGGACAGGCAAGCGGGGATGCTGGTTCCCTGCGGCGATGAAGAAGCTCTGGCGGCGGCGTTGATCAAGGTTATCGCGGACAAAACGCTACAGCAAAGTATGCGGCAAGCCGCGCTGCGCAACGCTCAACGCTATTATGCCAGCGCCATCGCCGAACATTGGGCGGCGTGGCTGCAGGCCAGCGAGCGGCTGATGGCAGCGCAGGCGAAGGCGGATTTCGGCCTGGCCAGCAAGAGTCCACAGGCGGCTAGCGTTGGGTAACCGTCCGTGTCCGTTTCCCCCGCGCTCGCCGCAGGAGAGGCCATGAGGCGAGTCGTCGCGCTGCTGCTGGCCTGCGGCGGCTGTGCGCCGCTGCTGGCCCGTGACGTGGTGCAGGTTGCCCGCTGCGTGCCAGGATCGCTGCTGCACAATCATCATCTGGAAAAAGCGCACGTTGTCGATGAGTTTCATATTTATTACAGCCTGCAGGGTAAGGACGCCCTGCAATATCCGCAGGATAGTACCGGCGATGGCGTGCCGGATGTCGTGAAAGACATCGCGAGCCAGCTTCAGGCTGCAAAATATCTTTACACCTCGCTGCTGGATCTACGACCGCCGCTGCAGCAGAAAATTTATACCCAGGCCCGACAAATTAATATCTACCTGCTGACGCTTCCTAAAGGTCACGGCCTGGCCTTTGACCGCGTGGCGGCGGAAACCATGAACGATGGCGCGACGCTCCCCTGCGGTTTAAAAATTGTCCTCAATGCGGCCCGGCGGCCGGCGCGCAACGTTACGCCCGCCCATGAATTGTTCCATTTGTATCAGTACGGCTACGCGGTTTTTAAACAGAAATGGTATCTGGAAGGCATGGCGCGCTGGATGGAAAATGCATTCAGGCCCGCGGAGCAAAGCATCTTGCCGTTAGCCGCCCCGCCCGTTTGCGAAAATTATTTCTCGCGCGGCTACGGCGCGGCAAGCTTTTGGGCCAGCTACGCGCAGCAGTCGTTTGCCGCTACCATATTGCCGGACCACGCGCTGGCGTATCGCTACATCGACGGTAGCCCGGTGTTTAAAATTCAGGTTTTACCGGGTGGGGCGATGCTAGCGCCGTTTTTTCAACAGCTTGCGCTTAATAGCGAGGGCATTTCACGTGAGATGAAGCTGGCTAATACCCGCTGGAGTGAAAAACAGCAGCGTGACGGACGGTTCAATAACCAGATATGCCAGGCGCTGGCAGCGACTGCAAAATGATAGGGTAATAAAAAACCCGCAGCGCGGGTTTTAGATTAGTTGCGCAATCGCGGTGCCTGCAGCTGCTGGCGTATGGTTCTCGCCAGCTCGTCCAGAGACGGTTGCTCCGGATGCTCGTCGCTGGGCTCGCTGCTTAGCTGCGCTTCTGCAAGATAAGTGTGAATCGGCTGGCCATCGTCATCTTCCATCACCACGTGATACCAGGGCGCAAGACGCAAATCGTCGTTAGCGGCGATTTCGTCCACTTCCGGCTCCGTGAGCGAATATTCTGGATCGACATCGACGATTACGCCCAGGTAGCCCAGAAGCGTGTGGCGAACTTGTTGGCCGATACCGAATTTGCTGGCTATCATAAGCACCTCCCGGGTTACATGATTACCTGCTATATGCGGGCCGATTCTCCATTTTCAAGTTACATAATGCGACAAGCAAACCCTTTCAGATACAGCCCTTCCGGATAGGTTGCAATCACCGGGTGATCGGCAGCCTGACGGAACTGTTCTATAAATTGTACATCACGTCCGGCATCCAGGGCGGCATCGGCGATGATTTTCTGAAATAAATCGGTGGTCATCAGGCCGGAGCAGGAGAAGGTCAACAGAATGCCGCCGGGGTTCAGGAGCTGGATCGCCAGCATATTGATATCTTTATAGCCGCGGCAGGCGCCCATCAGCTGGCTTTTGTTTTCGACAAACTTTGGCGGGTCCATCACGATGACATCAAACTTTTCGCCTGAATCGCGATATTTACGCAACAGCTTGAACACATCGTCACGGACGAATTCCGCTTTCGATAAATCCAGCTTATTCAGCTCAACGTTCTGTCTGGCGACGTCCAGCGCTTCCTGCGACGTATCGACGCTGACAACCTGACGGCAGCCGCCCATCAGCGCAGAGATGGCAAAACCGCCGGTATAGGAGAAGCAGTTCAGCACACGTTTATCCGCAACATAGCGACGCGTCGCCAGGCGGCTGTCGCGCTGGTCAAGGTAATAGCCGGTTTTGTGGCCGCCCTGAATGTCGACCAGCAGCTGCATACCGTGCTCGGTAATCGGCAGCAGGGCAGGCGGCAGTTCACCGACCACCGGCCCCTGCGCCAGCTCCAGGCCCTCTTTTTTACGTACCGCGACATCGCTACGATCGTAGATGGCGCAGTTCGGGAACAGCGTTTGCAGCGCGCTGACAATTGACGCGCGCTGATATTCAGCGCCGGCGCTCAGCAGCTGCAGCACAAAAAAGTCGCCAAAACGATCGATGGTAACGCCCGGCAGGCCGTCGGATTCTCCGGCAATCAGGCGGTAGCTATCGAGCCCGTCGCGGGCCGCCAGCCACTCACGCCAGGTGTGCGCCTGCTGCAGGCGACGCTCGAAAAAGGCGTTATCAATGGCTTCAGTGCGATCGAAGCTCCAGACGCGGGCGCGGATCTGCGACGAAGGCGAATAGGCGCCGCGGGCCAGCCATTTTCCCTGTGCATCCACAATATCGATGGTTTCACCTGAACGGGCTTTACCTTCCATCCGGGCGACGGCGCCGGAGAAAATCCACGGATGGCGACGCAGCAGGGATTTCTCGCGTCCTTTGGTTAACACTAAGCGGGGGAAAATGGAGTCTGTCATGGAGCTACCTTTAAGCAACGGGAATATCGGCACCGAAAAATGGCGCGTAGATTAGCACAAGTGGCTGTGGCAAGCACCATTCCACCGCTATCGGCAGGTGAGCGTTTCGGCACAAAATGCAGGCGCTTTGGCACAATAAAAATCTCGCCGCGATCTTACAGTATTTCCTCAACCGACGGAGGAGAATACGATGAAAACAGGATTGAAATGGGCTGTCGCAATAATGGTTATTATGAGCGGAACGGCGAATGCCGCAGCGTTTAGCATCAGCAGCGTAGATATGCGCGATGGCGAGTCTCTGGCGCAGAATCACTGGTTTGGCGGCTTTGGCTGCACCGGCGGCAATGTATCACCGCAGATCGCCTGGCAAAATGCCCCCGCGGGTACCCGTAGTTTCGCGGTGACCGCTTATGACCCGGATGCGCCGACCGGGAGCGGCTGGTGGCACTGGACGGTGGTGAATATTGCCCAACAGGTGACAAGTTTAGCCGCTGGCGCCGGAGACAAAAATAACGCTAAACTGCCTGCCGGGGCGGTACAGGGGCGCAATGACTTTGGCTATGCGGGTTTTGGCGGCGCGTGCCCGCCGGCCGGAGATAAACCTCATCGCTACCGCTTTACGGTCTGGGCGCTTGATACCCCGACGCTGCCCATTGATAGCGCGGCCAGCGGGGCGTTAGTCGGATTTATGTTACACAGCCACGCCATCGCCAGCGCGCAGTTAACGGCGCTGGCCGTAAGATAACAAAAAGGGCGGCATGATGCGGAATATCAATTTTCACCATAATGCGCTAACGGCGGCGGAAATTACCACCCGCCGTCTATGCAAACTGCACCGCGTCACGCTGTTCTCGCCCGCGATCTGCCGGGTAAACCGCGGCAGTAAGGTCATTGTGCAGGGAGCCAGCGAGATGCTGGCAACGCCGCAGCAGCTGATCATTTTGCCCGCCGAGGTGGAACTGGAGGTCATAAATCAGCCGGAAAACGGGCTGTTTTGCTCCGATCTGCTGTCACTAACGCCCGAGCTGTTGGCCGATTTTAAGCATCGCTATATGAGCGAACCGCAGGTCGGTCGTTTGACTTCGCTTTGCGCGCCGCTGGCGCCGGAACTGTCGTTTATGTGGCAGAGCGTTCTGCAGGCGGTGCGGGAAGGGCTTTCGGCGGAGTTACAGCATCATCAGGCGATGGGGTTGCTGCTGGCGTTGTATCAGGCCGGATACGCCGGACCGCTGCTTAACGAACGGCGCGACGACATAACCGGTCAGGTCAGGCAGATTATTATGCTGTCGCCTGCCGAAGCGTGGAGCGTGGCGAAAGTCGCAAAAATGCTGTTTCTTGGCGAATCGACGCTGCGCCGCCGTTTGCAGCAGGAGTCCCGGAGCTTTCGCCAGATCGTGGAAGAGGTGCGGATGGCCTACGCGCTGGGGCAATTACAGTCGACGTCACGGCCCATTGGCGACATTGCGCAAAGCAGCGGCTATCTGTCAGGCTCGCGCTTTACCGCCCGTTTTCGTCAGCACTATGGATTATTACCAAAGCATGTACGCTGAAAGAATTTGCTATCCTCTGTCATTGAGTCAATGTCCGGAAAGGAGAGAAAACATGGCAACGGTTTGCACGATGGCGTGGGTATACGGTTCCGTTCAGGGCGTCGGATTTCGCTATTCTACCCAGCGCGAGGCGCTACAGCTTGGGCTAACGGGATACGCGCGCAACCTCGACGACGGCGGCGTGGAGGTGCTTGCCTGCGGAGAGCCGGAGCAGGTGGAGAAACTTATCGCCTGGCTGAAAGCCGGTGGGCCGCGCAGCGCGCGGGTGGACAGGGTTCTGACCGAGCCGCATCAGCCCACCAGAGAGTGGCAGAAATTCGCCATTTTGTATTAGATACACTTTACCGGTTTAGGCAGACCGGCGATTTTTGTCGCCTGCTTAGCCGGGCCTTTCGGAAACAGGCGGTAAAGATAGCGGCTGTTGCCTTTCTCTTCGCCGAACTTGTTCGCCATGGCTTTCACCAGCATGCGTATTGCCGGTGAGGTGTTGAATTCCAGATAAAAATCGCGCACGAAGCGCACGACTTCCCAGTGTTCAACGGACAGGGCGATGCCCTCCTGTTCAGCAATAACGGTCGCCATCGCCTCGCTCCACAGGGTCGTATCCTTCAGATAGCCTTCGCTATCGGTCTCTATTTCGTTGCCTTCAAAGATAAACATGATTCTTCACATACCGCTGAAAATGGCGGCAGTGTAGCAAAAAATAAGGCCCCGCATAAGCGGGGCCTGAGTAGAGCCGGGGAGAGGATTAGTCTCTGCTGGCGAAGCCAAGGATGCTCAGCAGGCTGACGAAAATGTTGTACAGCGAGACGTACAGGCTTACGGTCGCGCGGATGTAGTTGGTTTCACCGCCGCGGATGATGTTGCTGGTCTCAAACAGGATGGCGCCTGAAGAAATCAGGATAAACACCGCGCTGATCGCCAGATGCAGAGCCGGCAGCTGCAGGAAAATATTGGCAACCATACCGATAAGCACCACAACCACGCCCGCCATCAGCATGCCGCCGAGGAAGGACATATCTTTACGGGTCGTCAGCACGTAGGCCGAGCAGCAGAAAAACACCAGCGCGGTTCCGCCCAGCGCCAGGCCAATCAGATCGCCCATGCCCGCAGACAGGTAGGCATTGAGCATCGGCCCCAGGATATAGCCAAGGAAGCCGGTAAAGGCAAACGCGGAAATAATGCCGGTAGGTTTATTTGCCGTTTTATAGGTCAGGAACATCAGGCCATACATGCCGACCAGCGTCAGAATCAGACCCGGCGAAGGCAGCATCAGTACCGTGCTGGCCGTCGCCGTAATGGCGGAAAATGCCAGCGTCAGGCTAAGCAAAAAATAGGTGTTCCGCAGAACTTTATGCGTGCTAAGCAGCGATGAACGGTCACGCGACGATGTAATTATACGATCCATGAGTCACTCTCTTATGACAGATGTAATTAATAATGAAGCATAAAAAAAACGAGGCCGAAGCCCTAATGCTTTTACCCATCTTTACTCAAAGTAAACGGGCTGGATTCAGCATATTATTCCAGTAAAAGACGAATAAGCGGAATTTTTATTCATTTGCTTTCTGTGGCCAGATCGAAATCTGATAACTAACTGAAAAATATTGCGTTATAGCCATTCTGCGACTAACTCTGGAGAGGGTACAAACGAAGCGTAACAAAGGCAAGGGATATGAAATCACAAAAATATAATCACATCACGCGGGTACTGCTGGCTGTCGGTCTGTTCTCAATCACTCTCCCGGCGCTGGCCGCGCAGGTGCCGCCGGGAACGGTGCTGGCAGAGAAGCAGGAGCTGGTCAGAAATAACGGCAGCGAGCCGTCGTCGCTGGATCCGCATAAAGTCGAAAGCGACGTTGAAAACAATATCATTAGCGATCTTTTTGAAGGGCTGGTCAGCGTTTCGCCGGCAGGCGACATTCAGCCCCGGCTGGCGGAGAAATGGGAGAATAAAGATAACACCGTCTGGACCTTCCACCTGCGTCCAGGTGCGACCTGGTCTGATGGGACGGCGATTACGGCGCAGGATATCGTCTGGAGCTGGCAGCGTCTGGTGTCGCCGCTCACGGCGTCCCCTTACGCGAGTTATCCCGGCAATATGCATATCGTCAACGGTGCGGAGATAGCGCGGGGTCAAAAAGCGCCCGAGACGCTGGGCGTCAGAGCGGTTGATGATGCGACCTTTGAGGTGACCTTAACCCAGCCGAATGCGGCGTTTTTGGCCATGCTGGCGCACCCGTCTCTGGTTCCGCTCGATAAAGTCCTCATTTCGCGCTACGGCGACAAGTGGACCAAACCGGAACATATGGTAACCAGCGGGCCCTACAAGCTGTCGCAGTGGGTGGTGAACGAGCGTATCGTCGCAGAGCGCAATCCGCGTTACTGGGATAACGCGCATACCGTCATCAATAAGGTAACCTATCTGCCGATAAGCTCTGAAGCCGCCGATATCAACCGCTACAAAGCGGGGGAGATCGACATCGTCTATACCGTGCCGATTAACCAGTTCGCCCAGCTTAAGAAAACTCTGGGCGAACAGCTGAATGTTTCGCCGCAGCTGGCGACCTACTATTACCAGTTCAATACCACCCGGCCGCCGTTTAATGACCCGCGCGTACGGCGGGCGCTGAATATGGCCCTCGATAAAGAGATTATCGCGGAGAAGGTACTGGGGCAGGGGCAGCGTCCTGCCTGGCTTGTCAGCCAGCCTGATATCGGAGGGGTGAAGCTGCACAATCCCGAATATGCCAGCTGGCCGCGCGATAAACGTATCGCCGAGGCGAAAAAACTGTTGAGCGAGGCCGGGTATAACGAGACCCATCCGCTGGTATTTAATCTGCTCTATAACACTTCGGAATCGCACCAGCGAATTGCCATCGCCGCCAGCTCAATGTGGAAAAAGAATCTTGGCGTCGAGGCGAAGCTGCAAAATCAGGAGTGGAAGACCATGCTCGACACCATGCACACGCATAATTTTGACGCCGTGCGCTACGCGTGGATTGCCGACTATGACGATGCCGCGACTTTTCTCAATACCTTCCGTACCGGCGATAGTGAAAATACCACTCAGTACAGTAATCCAGCCTACGATGAGGCGTTGCGCAATGCGGCAAAAGCGTCTGATACCGCGGCGCGGGGTCAGTTCTACCAGCAGGCGGAGGATTTACTAGGCCAGGATGTCCCGGCTATTCCGGTCTATCACTATGTGCGTACCCATCTGGTGAAGCCATGGGTCGGGGGTTTTACGCCGGATAAACTGGGGTATTACTACACCAAAGATATGTACATCAAAAAACATTAGGTCGGCGCGGGTAGTTTGCGCTGAATTTCTGCGCAAACTGCCTGAATTTCAGACGAATAACACGTTTTTGCTTATTTTTAAGCCGATTGAACAAATTGATGCTTTACAGCCTCAACAGAGGTGTTTATAGTGCGCCCCATACCGGAAGCGTGGCCGAGCGGTTGAAGGCACCGGTCTTGAAAACCGGCGACCCGAAAGGGTTCTAGAGTTCGAATCTCTACGCTTCCGCCAAATAAAACAAGGGGTTACCGAAAGGTAACCCCTTGTTGCTTTTGGCACTTAGAATATTCAGTTAGAATATTCGTGAGTGCAAAAGTCAAAAAAATCCCGCCGAAGCGGGTTTTTTTATGCCTGTTTTTCAAGAAGTGGGGCATCAAGAGAAGGCGTTATCTTCACTTTTCTGTCATATACCAAAACCTGACTTTCGGTTTTGTGCCCGGAGAAAAGCTGCTTATCGCGGCTGCTTCCTTCATAGTCAGAAATGCCTTTAGCTTTGATGTCGTGAAAGTTGCAACCAAACGTTGAACCTGCTTTTTGCTCCGCAGTTCTCTTTGCATCGTTCCACCAGTTATTCAGTGTTTTTGTGATTACCTTGCTTCCCTTGCTGGTGGTTATTACAAACTCAGATCCTGGGGCGCTGGTGTTGCGGGCTAACTGGATAGCAGAACGAAGACGCGGCGACCATTCTTTAATCTGTTTTGCTCAGTTACTGAGCAATTTGCTCCTCTGTTAATTAGTTATTAGTCATCTTTCCTTCCCTTATTTTCATCAACTATTACGCAGCAGCGTTGCGCGGACGTGAAAAGAGGTGCCATCAGCTTTTCTTGCTTTGGACCGTATAATCGCCAGTTACCGCGACCGCCTTCAGCGTCATAGCCTGATACCGATTTACTTGCGTGCCATTTCTTCCATCTCCCCTTGTCATAAACGACATCTTTTTCAAACATCCCGTCTTTAATTGTCATTCGATATGCTCGGGTACAATAAACACCGTCCCTGACATTCCAGCAGTTAACCCGAAATTCAACTCTGTGAATATCCAGCATTTCGCGCGGGTTGGCTTCTTCTGTTAATTTAATGGTCACTTGTCATCCTCCACAGCAACACCATCTTTGAACGTCAAAAAATGCTCACCATCTGCAAAACCAGATAATCCTGGAGCCATGATTGACGGGCCGATGTTTCTAAAATGCAGGCTGTAATCACCGTCATTGCCTATATCCTTGACGTGCTTGCCGTTATAACCGTGGACAGTTTCAAGAACTGTGTAAAATGCACCTCCAGCCGCTTTGAATTCTTTAAAGGCCTTTTCAAAACGCTTCCAGACTTTCTTTTGTGCAGGGATTAACTCTACCAATTTTTCAAGCGTTGCCATCACTCAGTCCCGCCTTTATATTTGAGGCTCGGTCGAGACTCTCATTTTCCGCCAGGATTAGCGTTCCTGCTTTTGCCAAGTCGCGACGAACGTCTGGAGCGTACGTTTAGTGATTTGCTCATTTGTTGTAACCCCTTAATTTTCTCTATGATCCAATTTTGTAATCAGTTCAATTTCCACTTTGTCGTATTTGCTTATTTTAAATAACAGCACCTGACCTAACGGGCAGGTAGATAAAGTGTCCCAATATTCGCCAGGCTGTGGCTGTATTGTTTTTAATTTTTCAAGGCAAGTGGGGCAGTTATACGCAATAAGTTTTATCCCGTTTTGTTTTGCTACAGCAAGCCATGATTTATAATAATGGGATAATGAGTTAATTACCTTATTCATTATTCCTACCGGTTTCGTTTTTCTCCCTTTCTTGATTCCAGGCTTTTGCCATAAATTCATTACTGAAATCCATTTCAGGGGCTTGAACAAAACAGATATAAGCTTCTTAAAGGATGCTGGATCGTTAGGTGCCCCTGTTGCACTGTGTAAAAGTCAGAGTAGGGGCATGTTTTTACAGGAAGCATGGAAATCATTTTATCCGGTTTCTATCCTGCTTATATGCATTATTTTTTATTCCCAGTAGTTTTATCTGTCATTTAAAATTACAGAAATGGTCGCACTGCTATCAGTATAAAGATAATTTCAGACGTCCAGATAAATCATTTTTTAAACTATTTGTATTAATAGGATTTATTCATTTGTTGAATGGATGCGAACTCGTTTGGTCTTGCCATCTTGACGCTGTGAGAGCACATATTCTATTCTATCCTAGACCGCAGGGGATATTGGGTGCTGGGATCGATTATTGATTAGCGAAATACTGGATGGAACCACGATGCAATTACCAGGACAGGATGAGTTTTCTGATTTTTTTGCTGCCTATGATGATGAACAAGCCACTTTAAGGCGTAAGTTTTTTTTGGAAAAATATAAAGAACCGTGGCTGTCTGAGTCTGCATTAGGAGATTATCAAGCGCTGTTCATGAGTATCTACGGAATTAATATTGACTGGAAAGAGGGGACTTTTAGTCTGCTTGAGGCACTTTCAGATAATCAGGGAGAGAAGGCTATCAAAGTCAAATTCGATTATGACAGTGATATTGAAACAGCAACGATAAGTTTGGTTGATGGGCAGTATGTGTTTCATCACTACCCAATGGGAAGTGATGGTTTTGATATAGAACTGGTGCGCATTGAGCATATATTGGCTAATAGTGGATATACTTTGCGGGTATATCAGGACAGCACTTTTAGTGATACATTATCGTTCTTACTCATTCCGTCAGATGAGTGGGAACGTGTTGAACAGCATTATAGTCCAGAGCATATCTCTGCATACTTCGTTCAGTATGGAAAACAACTTGTTATTCCTGAGGTTGCTGTTCCAGTTGTTAATTATGTGCCATCCATTAAACAAGAGGCATCAAATGTCCCTGCTTTGTTTAATGTTCAAGGTTGCCGTATTTGTTTTTTAAGTGTAATGCTAATTGCATTTGCAATTTATATTTTGTGGAATATCCTGACGAAAATAGAACCTTTATCATCAGGCCAACCTTCTGGCTGTGAAAATGTACAAGATATATACTCAAAATTACGTCCAGAAGTAGCCGAGCCATTAAAAGAAAAAATGCGTAAGAGTTTGGATTGTAAATGATGTTTTTTCAATTTAAGAAAATTACACTAGTTGATAGGTAATAGAGATATATTTAATTTGACATTGTGTGAGCGAAATAGCAATAACATATATACTCTTGAGGTGGGGAGTGAAGAGGTTTTTGTCTTATTTATACAGGAAAAGAAGAAGAGTTTTTTATTTTTTAGTTATCATGGTTGTTATTAATTTTGCTGCTGCAAATCAAAAATACTACGCTTTTAATTTGTTGTCATTACTTATCATGGTGCTCTGGTCTGTTATCCTTATTTCCGGCATGCAAACTGATGATATAGTAAATAAATCTATTTCTTGAACCAGTTATATACTTTTAGCAAATCCACGAGGCTAATATAAAAGCGAATTGCTGCAGCTACAGCAAAAGAGTTTGTGATCAGAAAACCAATAACATTTTTCATATAATTGTCGAAGAAATCTACTTTTTCATTCGTTGTGTTAATTACTAAATATGCTGATGTTATAGCTGCTACAAAAAATAAAGCACAGTCAGAGCCATATTTTAATATGGCTTTATGTGTTTTATATGTATGTACTGCAAGTGAAAGACCATATATTATAGGGAGAACGAAAAGAATAGGTAGTCTGTTGTCAACAACAATAGAGCCTATTAGATAAATGAAATATAATCCTGTAATTAACCATGTAAAAGTCTTACATGCTGTTTTGGCCTTTTTACTGGATGAAAAAGTATGTTTTTTGATAGACATTAGATATCCAATACTTGGCTATGATTTTATATGTAAATCAATTTATCATAATGGTAAGAACAGTTCTACAAATTACAACTTTATGTTTTGCCGTGATATCTCGACGGCTGAAAATGAGAGATAGATCTACGATTTTGCGTTGGTGGTATTGCAGGAGTGAAATCAATGTTCTTATCAACATCTGACTTTGCTTGTTTAAGACGACTTGGGAAACGAACGGTTTCACTACTGTCTGATCCGGTGCCATAGCATTCTTCTCGTGGTGGTTTTTGAATGCTGCTAAATTTTACTCGTTTCTCATGCTCAGAGCGTGGAACGTAGCTCCCCAACACCTCATCGAAGACATAGTTTTCTGCGATACGTTTGTCATGGTCAGTATCAGTGGTATCGGGTTTCCTTCTGGTCCATACAAATCTCTCTTTGAAGAAGCCTACCACAAGTAGTGTAAAACGATTAAACATACCATTCTGGCGTGGTTTAACTTGCTTTCTATTGTTCATGGGAGCGCGGTTCTTCGCTCTGGTGTTTTGAGAAGAAGGGGTTTTCAGTTTAGTGGCTTTATTTTGTTCAGGAGCAACCAGAACAGGGGATTTCTTCCCTGCGGCACTTAATTTGCTGATCTATTTAGGATCACGGTAAGATTTTACGGCTGGTCTTTTGCTGGAATTGAATCAGAACATACATTCAAAAAAAGAACGTTTGGAGCTGATTGAAAAAATAAGCCAGAAAGCAGATGACTCACCTTATTTATCAAAAAGTAAAAAGGGAGGGGCTCTGAAATTATTCTATATGAATATTATAGGAATGAAGATGTCGGATGAATATGGTTTAGTCTTCGAAAGATGGGCTACCGGTTTCAGGAAATTGTACGTAATACCGACTATCGATAAAGTATGAGATTATCCAACTCTTAACTATAAGTTAACTAAATCATGGAATGAGAAAAATGAAAAGATTTCAGATACAACTACAATACCTTCTGTTAAGCGTAGAAAGCTTTGCTAAAAGTATTCTGGCACTCCGGGGGTGATAATGCTTTCTGTAAATATGGATTTTTCATCAAGATGTGAGTTTTTACTTTCTCTATAATCTAATATCGTTAAAAATCCTTATACAGGCATTGATAACAAACAGCTCAAGTCAGATTATTTCTGGCTTGAGCTATTATAACATATTTTATTCTTATTCATCACATCTGAAATTCTTTCCTAAATATTTTCCCAAAGAGAAATAATGACGAAAAACATAATATAACGGTTGCCATCTTTCCACATTGAATCTGTAATTGTTATCTACTTCACATAGAATATTATCGGAAATATAAGTATTCAATATGCTCGCTTCCAGCGATACTAGTTCCATTCCGCTATTACCAATAAACATACTATTAATAATCCTTGCTTCAATCTGTATAGGACATTCCTGTATTCTTCCCGGACTAACAGCAAGGCTTTTGGTTTCGGTTAGACCGCTGCATGAAAATTTATCTTTTTCGATACGGAATCCCAGTTTCTCCTTAAAAGAAGGAATGACGTCTTTTCCTGTTGTTGCTCCTAAAGCTTCAATTTTCGTCCACAAAGTGCTGTCAGGGATATTGAGGACTATATCGGGGTTATGTAACAGATTTTCATAACACTTACTTGATGTTCCAAGGCCGATAACGATACTCTTTTCGAGTATCCACCATGATGATATCGGAGTGAGATTTGTTGTCCCATCAGTGTTTTGATTGGATAAAATCGCGACAGGTGTCCCAAAATATAGCGTTGGGAAATCAACAAGCTGTGTGTTCATTTTAGTCTCCTCAAATATAGAACTTTGATTATAATAGTGGGTCATGGAGAATACTTCGTTAGTTAACGAAGTATGCTTTGGGGTTCTTCTCTGGATGCTTCAAAATATCTATTAACTTTTTTACAGGACATAGCTGGAAGTGTTCTATATAAATTTGACGATATTTAATTTAGATGATAACTAAAGTTCATAAGAAAAATATATAATAATTACCAGCAAACTTAGTTATAACTCATAAATCATTTAAGAAGCAAAAATGGATCGCGAAAGTAAAAGGTCAAGAACAGAAAAAACATTAAAGCAAAAAGTGGTATTTGCTAAAATTAAAATTAACCGCCTTACGTCAATGGAAAAAGCAGAGCAAAAGAGAGTTGAAACAGGACTCAAAGTTATTCTTGGGGAGGAAGTGGCTATGGCTATGAATAGTGGCGTCGAACAGGTGGATGAAGAACTTTTTATATAAACGTACCGGTATGGTTCTTTATCATTCTAAGGGAGAAACACTCTAGCCATTTTTCAATTTTAATTAGGTCTTCCACAATGGAAGAGCGACTGATGAAGTATTTCTCAGCTAAAAAGCTGATAGATAATGGCGTGGGAGAATGCGTCAGCAAATCGGTCGCAATGCCCACCAGCCGCTTGTTTTTAAGTATGTTTACAACCTGCGCATCCCCGGAGATAAGGGGGAGGGGAACAACGTCGTTCGCCTCAAGCTTCAGGCCCAGACCGGGTTTACTGAGTACAGAATGACCTTTATCATTGAAATAAAGGTTAATAGCTTCAACATCTCGTCTGAGCGTACTGACTGAAATATTGAGTATTTTTGCCGCCCGGGAGGTGGCCAGCCAGCCACTTTCCTGCGTTAAATGATTGATTAATGATATTTGTCTTTTACTGAGCACTTTCATTATCCGCTCCTACAAAGATAAGTTGGCGCCTTAATGACGTTAGTTATAGCGGCTGGCATGACAAAGGGAAATACCAGGAGATGAACATATGTAAACCATCATAATGAACAGCAGGCAACAAGGCAGATGCATCATTATACGTGGAGATATGTAAGAAATTGTCCCTGATGGAAAAGAATATAATATCTGAATAACACGCTGTGGGGATGATATGATTAGAATGTTCTATTTGTTAATTCTTTATGTTGATCTTTTACAAAAAGAGCGCAAACCTCAATGAAGCTAAAACTAAAGCTATTATTAAAATTGATAAAGTGATCCAGGGGGATTTTGCGGTTTTAAATAAAACGACAGCGATCGCTACAGAAAATATCACCACCACGGTACTATGAATCTCAGTTAAATCTAAAGCATAAAAGGAAGGGATATGGCAACAATAAAGGATGTTGCACAACTTGCGGGGGTTTCAACCGCGACGGTTTCGCGCGTTATTAATCAAACCGCCTGGGTTGAACCGGTAACGCGTGAGCGTGTTGAAAAAGCGATGCGTGAACTGAATTATCATCGCAATGCCGCGGCGCTGGCGCTGGCGAAACGCAGCGGCGATATGCTCGGGTTATTGACCGGCAACCTTGCCGATCCCTTTTTCGCTCGCCTCGCCCGCGGCGTCGAGGAGGTCTCACGGCAGGAACAATTCCGCTTGATGGTATGCAGCGGCGGACATGATGAAGGGATGGAAAAAGCCGGGCTGGATTTTCTAATCAACCAGGGCTGTGAGGCGATCGTGGTCCATGCGAGCAGATTGGCGGAAAAGGAGTTGCTACGTTATGCCGCCCATTTCCCCGCGATGGTGGTGGTAAATCGCTATATTGCCGGGATGGCCAATCGCTGCGTCTGGCTGGAGAACTGCGAGGCCTCAAAAAAGGCAACGCTGCATTTACTTGAGCAGGGGCACCGCTGTATTGCCTGCGTGACGAGCGACTTACCGATAATCGATCGTCGCGAGCGGCTGGAAGGCTATCGCCAGGCGTTAGCGGAATACGGCATTACCCCGGACAGGAGCTGGGTGATAAGCGTTCCTTTTAACGAAGAAGGCGGCGAACGCGCGGCGCATCAGCTTCTTAACTGCGGGATCCCTTTTACCGCGGCGGTAACCTTTAATGATGTGATGGCGGCCGGCATCATGCGTATCCTGCATCTGAAAGGCATTACGCTACCGCAGCAGCTTTCAATTGTCGGGTTCGATGATGTGGTGATGGCGCGTTATCTCTATCCGGCGCTGACAACAATGCATTACCCGGTTGAGCGAATGGCGCGTTGCGCTTCGCAGCTGGCGATCCAGCTCTTTAAAGGCGCCACCCAGCAGCCCTGCGTCAATAGCTTCGCTGCGGAGCTGGTGGTCCGCGATTCCGTTCTTCCTCCCGGGAGCGGTAGTTAAATCGTCAAGCCTCACAAGTGTGATCGGCTTCAAATTTAATAGTCTCATGTAATCGCTTACATGAAGGCGAACGGAGGATCACAGTCAGGCAAAAGGGGGGGCAGTTACCCTTGAACGACCTTACAGACTGGAGTTCTAGCTATGAATGCCTCTCAAAAGCAGAAAAAAACGCTCTCATTTGGCCTGGCCACCGTCCCTATTTTAGCCATGCTAATGCTGTTAATTATTGGCTACGGCATCATGGGGTTGCGAATCGAACCACTACTGCTCTGTTCCGCTGCCGTAGCCGCCGTATTAGCCTTATGGCAGGGCTTTACGTGGGAAGAGATCATTAGTTCGGTCGTGGATAAACTGGCGAAAGCGATGCCAGTCATTATGATCCTCATCTGCGTTGGCGCTTTAATTGGCACCTGGATGTTCAGCGGCACCATTCCTTATATGGTGTATTGGGGGCTTAAATTAATCAGTCCTGAGTATATTCTTATTGCCGCATTCTTTTTGACCAGCGTCGTCTCGGTGTGTACCGGAACATCATGGGGATCGGCGGGAACGGTGGGGGTGGCGCTGATGGGGGTCGCGGCCGGGCTGGACGTCTCCCTGGCGGCGGCTGCCGGGGCGGTGGTATCCGGGGCTTACTTCGGCGATAAAATTTCACCGCTGTCTGACTCCACCAACTTCGCCGCCATTGTCGCCGATACCACGCTCTTCGAGCATATTCAGCACTTACTATGGACCACAATCCCCAGCTTTCTGCTTGCCGCGGCGGTATATCTTATCTCCGGTCACAGCAATATGCTGGGCGAGGTCGCCACGCCGCAGCGGGTCACCGATATTGTCAATGCGCTGGAGTCGCTGTACCGCTTTAATATCGTTTTGATTTTACCGCCCGTCATTGTTCTGTGGGGAGCGGTTCGCAAAAAACCGGTCATTCCTTTAATGCTGGGCGCCTGCGTGTTAGCCCTGATTCTCGGCGTCGTGATGCAGGGGCTTAGCCTTAAGCAGGGGCTGGATGCCTTTATTGACGGTTTCAACATCTCCATGTTCCCGCAGGGGAGCGAAGGCATCATTGCTGATGTGCCGCGACTGCTCAACCGTGGCGGTATGTTCTCTATGATGAGCACCATTCTGCTGGTATTTTGCGCTTTCTCCTTTGCCGGCGCTTTAACCTTAACGGGGGCGCTCAACATTATTATCAACCGCCTATTGACGGTTATTCACAGCGTCGGTCAGCTCATCGCCGCCACCATTGGCACCACTATTCTGGTAACTGGCGCAACGAGCGATGGAAAACTGGCTCTTCTGGTACCCGCTGAATTATTCAAAGATGCCTACCGGCGTATGGGGCTGGATACCAAAAATCTTTCTCGAACCATCGAAGATGCGGGCACCGTTATTGAGCCTTTATTACCCTGGACCTCTGCCGGGGTCTATATGGCAACGACGCTGGGAGTGAGCACCCTGGATTTACTGCCCTGGGCGGTTCAGTGCTATGCCGCCATCTTCTTTGCCTTATTTTTCGGCTTTACCGGAATCGGTATCGCGAAAACCTCCCCAGCCGCAGAAAATGCAACGAATATGCTGGCCACAGAACAGGAAGGGAAGCCAGATGGACTTTAATAAAATAATTGATCGCCACCATACCGGATCGCTGAAATGGGATTTTATGACGCGCTATTTTGGTGAAGAAGCCACTGAACTGTTGCCGATGTGGGTTTCCGATTTTGACTTTAGCTGCCCGCCGGACGTTCAGAAAGCCTTAGTTCAGCGTATTGAACACGGTATTTTTGGTTACAGCGAACGACCGCAAACCTACTACGACGCATTAATCTCATGGTTCTTAACGCGGCATCAGCTGGCTATAAAACCAGAGTGGATATGCAGTATTGAAGGGGTGGTTCCCGGATTATCCCTCCTCGTGCAAATGCTGAGCCACCCCGGTGAAGGGGTGGTGGTTCAGGGACCCTATTATGGATCTTTTGCCAAAATTATTTCGCTCAACGGTAGACGCCTGCTGGATAATCCGCTGTATGAGGAGCCTGACCAGGGCTACAGAATGGATCTCGATCATCTGGAAAGGCTGTTTCGTACAGAGCGCCCGCCGCTAATGATCCTCTGCAATCCGCATAATCCAACCGGTCGGTGTTGGTCAGCTCTGGAACTGAGTGAGTTGCTCCGGTTGTGTGAAGAGTATGATGTTATTTTAATTTCCGATGAAATCTGGGCCGATTTACTGCTTCCAGGGGAAGCATTTACCTCGGTCTTGCATTTAGAGGAGCGCTGGCATTCACGCGTGATATCCGCCACCTCCGCCAGTAAAACGTTTGGTTTATCTACCCTACGCATTGCGAACTTTCTCATACCGTCGCCGGCGCTGCGTGAACAATTTATGCGCCGTCTCGATGCTCATGGACTGGACGTCTTCAATGCGTTGTCTATTGAGGCGAGCACAGCTGCGTGGCAACACGGCGCTCCCTGGCTGGATGAGCTACTGCGCTATCTGGCAGAAAATCGACGGTGGTTTATTCAGCAGGTTGAGCAATATCTACCGTGGGCGCGCATCATCCCTGCTCAAGGGACGTATCTGCTATGGATAGACTGCAAACGGCTGGGACTGGACGATGAACAGCTGAAATGGCTCATGGTGGATGTTGCGGGTATTGCCCCTTCAATGGGAAACAGCTTTGGCGCAACCGGCAGCGGTTTTATCCGCCTTAATCTCGGGTGTCCGCGCGCGTACCTCGAAAAAGCGGTGGAGGGACTGAAACGCATTGCTTTTACAGCATAAATAACATTGCCTTCGGTGAGTCCGTCTAAGCGAAGTTCCTGTCGCCCGTTTTAATGCGCAGGTGCTGAGAGTCTGTCCTCCCCCTGTCAGGGTTAAAACGGTGCATTCCTGCTTACGAATGCACCGTTTCCTTTTTTGCGATCGAACAAATCGCGATGCCAATTAAAATTAACAGCGTGCTCAGTAAGTGATAGAGATGCGGCCGGGTATGTAAAAACAGAATACTCAATATCCCGCCAGATAGCGGAATAAGGTGAGTGTAAATTTCACCGCGAGTCGCGCCAATGGCGGCGATGCCTCTGTTCCAGAACAAATAGGCCAGCCACGAGGGGAAGATAACCAGATACGCCAGGCCGGTGAGGAAAGAGATATCGTGGTACGCGGCGAACGAGGTGGCGGGGTGTCGCCATAGCCAGAAAATGACCACCGGAAGCAGAATCAGGGAGCCGATAAGTGAACTGACGGCGACGAAAGCGTTGGCGGGAATACGCCGATCTTTATTACGCAGCAGAGAGCAATAAACCGCCCAGCTTAGCGCAGACCCCATGGCCCACAGGTCGCCCTGGCTAAATCCTTTGAGTCCCTCGGCGTAGGTCAGATTGCCGTGCAGCAGAAGCAGCAGTACGCCTGCGGTGCTAAACGCAACGCCGCACCAGTTACGCGCTGAAACCCGGTCATGGAAAATCAGACGGTTAATCATCAGCACCATGCAGGGGGTCGCCGACATATAAATTGCGGCGTTTAGCGCGGAGGTGGTCTGCAGACCGATATAGAGGGTTAGCGGGAAACTCACCTGCCCACACAGCGTTAAAATCAGCAGCGTCGATGCATTTCCACGCAATAAACGCCAACTCTCGCGGATTTGACGTTGATAAAGCCCTACCAGCAGCATGGCGGTTAGCGCCCACCTTGCTTCCGTCATAACAATCGGATCTGCGCCCTGAACGAGAATATGCCCTACAACATAATTCCCTCCCCAAAACAGGGCTGCCAGCGTAAGTAACATGTAGGGCATGCTGATTCCTTGCATCGCTTTAAACTGTACTACATGGTAACTACGTTTTTTTTAAAACATCAATTAAATTAGACGTTTTTTAAAATTTTCATGAATAATCAATGGGTAGCGGCGCCATTCAGGATGGCTATCATCATTACTATCCCTTCCGCAGGTGCTGGCTTTAACCACCTTGAGAAAATATCGCGAAAAAACTGATAGAGACGCGCCTTATCCGCAGGCTCTCTTCACTGGCAGCATGAACGATACGCACTGTACACTCTTATCTTTTTAATTGCTGAAGTCGCTCGCCGTTAATTTAAAACGAGGTTTGCGTTCTTTGCCGGTGGCTTAAGGTATTACGACTCTAAACGGGAGCATTTATTGTTGCAAAGAGATATACCAGTGGGAGGGGTTATAGCAATACTCGGGGGGCGTCATTTGGGGGGGGGGGTTATCGAAAGCATGAAAATAGCAGAATGACGCGATTATCTCAAAAACTCTCATTATAAATAACCCCGACGTGTTGTCAGGGTCATTAAAGCAGGAGCGCGCTTTAAACAGCGTAGACGTTACCCGCTGAAGGACCCTTCTGGCCATCTTCAATGGTGAATTCGACTTTCTGGCCTTCGCTCAGGGTCTTAAAGCCACCGCTCTGGATAGCAGAAAAATGGACGAAAACATCCTTGCTACCGTTGTCCGGAGTGATGAAACCAAAACCTTTTGATTCGTTAAACCATTTTACTAAACCAGTCATTTTATTAGACATAGATAATACCTCAACATATCTGAGCCTTACGGCGAAAAGGGTTTTCGCACAGAATCTAATTAATAACGATAAGGAGACTCAAAAGGAAGAATTATCAACGGATAACACTTAAGATGAGGACTGCTTTACTAAACCGCTTTATTATGTCTGTATGCTAAACCGACCCCTCATTAGTCACACACATCACTATAGATAGCAAGACTTATTTCCAGGTAAATATCCTGATAAAGCTTTTTTGCCGCGCAAGGATATCTGGATGGCTAAAAATTGATTTGCTTATTATCGCTATCCGTGCATTAATGACCGAATCTGTGCGCGATAAACGAACATCAAACTCTACTGAGCAGTTCTCATGACCAGGCGCTATCGCTGATATCCCCTCCTTTTGAGTCCAAAATTTGATCCTGTACGTTTCTCTCAATTTCATGCTGTGTAACTGGAGGGAGTATGTCCTCAAGAATTAAAGGTCTGGTGAAGTGGTATAATGAATCGAAGGGGTTTGGTTTCATCTCTCCTCTTGATGGCAGCAAAGATATCGCCGTTAATTACTCAGCGCTTCACGGCGATAACTTTAATACCCTCTTTGAAGGGCAAAAAGTTGAATTCGCCATACATCGCGGTGATAAAGGTCCAGCGGCGACGAAAGTTATTCTGTGCGATAAAGAGATATTTTAGAACGATGACCATGAGAGGAGAGGGCATCGATTGTGCCATCTCGACGGCTGCGGTTCGCCGTGGCAGAAGCCATCCCTAACTGACAGAAAAATTATCTCTCCCGGCCACTAAAGCGGCCTGTGATGCTGCCAGGCAGAATGCCCTGATAAACGTTCACATGGCTGAGAGTGAATTACCGACCAGCAAACCGGCCGGTAATTAACGAAGTGTGGTGAGTGAACTGACGGAAGCTTAGCGAAATAACTTACTGCTTCGCCGGGATAATCAGCACCTGACCCGGATAGATCTTATCGGGATGCGTCAGCATCGGTTTATTGGCTTCAAAAATACGCTGATAGTCATTAGCCGAGCCGTACATCGCTTTTGAGATGGCGCTCAGGGTATCGCCGGATTTCACCGTGTAATAACGGCTTTCCGCTCTGCTCTGCGTCACATTAACGCTATCATTGACCTGGCCTACCCCGGTGACGTTACCCACCGCCACCAGAATTTTTTCTTTATCTTCCTGTGAGCCGACGTCGCCCGTTATCGTTGCGGTGCCATCGTCCGCGACATCAATATTCACTTTTTCAGCGCCGGGCAGGTTAAGGTCATCAATGTGTTTTTTCAGCTTTTCGGCCCGATCTTCCTTGCTGCCGCCAGATACCGCATCCCAGATTTTCTCGCCCGCGTCTTTCACAAAACTTAATAATCCCATCGTTCCATACCTCCATTACTGCTTCATGATTAATATTTTCATCAGACCCAATAATCCAATATCCAATATAGATAAGTGCAGGATGCCTCCACCGTAGCGGCAACGTCTTAAAGAAGCGCAACCTGCCATTGAAGTATATGCAATAAGCGTCAAAGTGCAGGATATTTGCCTTAAATTCTCCGCGATGGCGCGGCATCAACGCTAGTCATCACGGCCATTATGCGATCCGTTTTGCAACGATATCGGTACCGTAGCAACGCCTTGCCAGGCTGCGAAGAGAGCATAGATAAGGGCTGTAATGCTATTTTTTGCCAGGAGGAGACATACTGAATGCCTTAGCTAAAGCATGTTAGGATGGCGACTCGTTTCCTCTTAAATAAGGATGTCAGCATGAGCAAGGTGGTACGGAAAAATTATCCTCAACTGGGTGAAGTCAAGGCTCCCTACGTTCACTCGGTAACGCACGGAAACACGCTCTATATTTCAGGGTTAACCGCGTTCGGCACGCAGGCGCAGCAGGGGAGCATCGCCGCCCAGGCGGAGGAGATCTTTAAGCAGATCAGAACCATCGCTGACGCAGAAGGCGTTGATTTTTCATCCCTGATTAAAGTCACTATTTTTATAACCTCATTTGCTGAGATCGACGCATTACGCCGGGTTCTCTATCAAAACTACGGTGACCATCTGCCTGCCAGCTCTCTCATTGAAGTCAGCCGCCTCTTTTCACCCGACCTTAAAATTGAAATTGAAGCGATTTTCGGCCTCTGAAGGACGGCCCATGGCCGGGAGGCGGCAAATAGCTTTATCAATTTATTTGAAGCATTCGGTTAAACAAACGATATTTATTCTCACCTGGTTACGCGTAGAGTAGTGGGATACGCGGCAGACACGCTTGTCATAAGGCGCGCTCTACCGACGACTCCCTGCAAACCAGGAAACTTCGTCATGAAAAAGATTGGCTTTTTATCATTTGGTCACTGGACGCCGTCGCCGCAGTCCGGAGCGCGTTCAGCCGCTGATGCGCTGTTACAATCCATCGACCTTGCCGTCGCCGCCGAAGAACTGGGCGCGGACGGCGCCTATTTCAGGGTGCATCATTTCGCTCGCCAGCTCAGTTCCCCGTTTCCCCTGCTGGCTGCGATAGGGGCGAAAACCAAAAAAATTGAAATCGGCACCGGCGTGATCGATATGCGTTATGAAAACCCGCTGTATATGGCAGAGGATGCGGGTGCGGCGGACCTCATCTCCGGTGGCCGCCTGCAGCTTGGTATCAGCCGCGGCTCTCCGGAGCAGGTTATTGATGGCTGGCGCTATTTTGGTTACGTCCCGGGCGAAGGCGAAAATGAGTCGGATATGGCGCGTCGTCACACCGAAGTGCTGCTGGACGTCCTGCGCGGGGAAGGTTTTGCGAAACCCAATCCGCAGCCTATGTTCCCCAACCCGCCGGGGCTGCTGCGTCTGGAACCGCATTCCGAAGGTCTGCGCGAACGAATCTGGTGGGGCGCCGGTTCGAATGCTACCGCGAAGTGGGCGGCAACGCTGGGTATGAACCTGCAAAGTTCGACGTTGAAGGATGATGAAACCGGGGAACCGTTTCACATTCAGCAGGCGAAACAGATCCGCGCCTATCGCGAAGCCTGGGCACAGGCGGGCCATACCCGTACGCCGCGCGTCTCGGTTAGCCGCAGCATTTTCGCCCTGATGGACGATCGCGATCGTCTCTATTTCGGTTCAGGCCGTGACGAGAGTGATTCGATCGGTTTCCTCGATGAGAAAACCCGCGCTATTTTCGGTCGCAGCTACGCCGCAGAGCCGGACAAGCTCATCACGCAGCTGAAACAGGATGAGGCCATCGCCGAAGCGGATACGCTGCTGTTGACGGTGCCGAACCAGCTGGGCGTGGAATATAATGCGCATGTCATTGAGTCGATTCTGAAGCACGTTGCGCCGGCAATGGGCTGGCGCGATGCCTGAGTTAGTCGCGGTCGATGCCCCGCCGGCAATCGCTGTGCGGGGCGAAATCGTCTACGGGATCCTCTTCGGCTGTAGCTGGTAGGTCCAGGCGGTCACTCGCTGACCCTCATCGGTGGTGACTTCAACAGCAACGCGATCGTAGCCCTCTTCGAACGCATCCAGCATGGCCCAATGGGCCTCGAGATTCGCCGACAGAAACAGAAAGCCGGGCACCCGGGGGCCGTTTTTGTCGAGAACAATGCCCGGAAAATCTGCCGCCGCTCCCCAGCCGCGTTCATAAAAGGTGCCGGTGACGTAGCCTGGCTGCCACTCTCCGCCAATGTTGTCCATAATATGGGCGTTAGAGTGGCCCGGACGCAGCGTGCCGTAGACAAATAAGCGTTCCATTATCCCTCATTAACTCAAGCGTTGAAGACCCAAACGGGCAGAACAGGCCATAAAATACGAACTCTGGCCTGGGTTGGCAAGGCGCCCCGCAGAGCGCCTTATCTGTCAGGGCGCTGGCCCGAACATCTCCCGCAGCTGCTGTTCGTCGGGCATGCCGATGACCTGCTGGAGCTCGTTCTGCTCATTCATGTAATAAATAGCCGGCGTCGCGCTGGCGCCCAAATCATCCATCAGTTTTTGATGATGCTGAAGAAGATTAAAGGTGTCGCGTGGAGTAACGCCCTCAAAATGCGGCACTTTTTTGCCGCCTGAAAGCTCATACTCTCGCCACGCGGCGGCCGGATCGCGCGCGTTCAGGATCGCCGTTGCGTATCTGCCGCTTTTCGGATTGAGAAAAGCAACGAGCAGGGTATTTAGCTGGACCTTGCCCGCTTTTACCCACGGCTGCGCCGCCGACCAGAACGCTTTGCACCAGGGGCAGAAAGGATCGGCAAAGACAATGATTTTTCTGGCAGCCGAATCCGCGCCTTCCTTCAGCGGACGAGCATTATTCAGCGTCTGCCACATTTTGCGGCCTGAAGGGGTATAGATGGCTTCCTGAAAATAGGCCTCGCTAAGGTTTTTACCTTTTTCGTCATACAGATATCCAGAAATCACGTGCTTTCCGTCCGGCGTCAAAAACAGGGTCACCCCCATATCCTGATACTGGCCGATCCACCCTTTTACCCCGCCGGGCGAATCGATCTCTTTAATCATGGCGATCCCTTGCTGTTCGCCAAAATTTTTCACTATCTGAGGGAGAGCTTCCCCGGCAGATGCCAGGCCCGGCATTATCCAGGCCGCCAGCAGTAGAATATATTTCATCACATTACCTCTGAATTCCGGGGGCCCCCCCGGAGAGGGTTACTGTTTTTTCAGCGCGTCGCTGACCATGGCGTCAAATTGCTCCCAGGGGATCCAGCCCGACAGCATCTCGTCGCCGACGATTGTGGCTGGCGTACCCTGAATGCTGAGTTTTTCGGCCACCAGCAGGCTTTGCTTAATCGTCGCCAGGCTTTGTTCATCCGGCGTTGCTACGCTGACCCCGGCCTTCGTCTTGGCTTGCTCAATGCTGGCGCCGTCGTGATATCCCTTTTTTGCCATCAGGATATGGTTAAATTTCACAAACTGTTCAGGATGCGCACGCCACAGAGTTAGCGCAGCCCTTGCCGAAGTCAGCGAACTTTCAGAACGCCAGGGCAGAAATTTAAAGACCACGGCAACATCCGGATATTTCTCGACAATCTTCTGCAGATACGGGTCAAACTTTTTGCAATACGGGCAGTTGTGATCCGTAAAGACGACCAGCGTCAGCTTCGGTCGCTGCGCGCCGATACGCGGCGAGTTGGGATCGTGAAAGATAACATCGCCGTACTGAGTAAGAACCTGCTGAAGCTGTTCCTGCCCGGCAAGGGCATTCTGCCGATCGAGCTTTTCGGCGGCGGCGATCAAGATTTCGGGATGATTAAGCAGCGTCTCCTGCACCAGTGCCTGGACGCGAGCCTCCTGCGCAGGGGTCAGCGGCGAAGATGCCAGTGTCGGCAAAGAGGCCGAAAGAAGAGTGAAAGCGAGCAGCGTTTTTTTCATCGTAAATTAACCTTTGGCACGGCTGAGGGCGTTGAGGACGGTTTGTTTATCGAGCAGCGGCGACAGTATGTCGCCTTGCGGCTGGCCTGGGCCGTAGACCTGATTAAACGGAATGGCGTAGCGATTTCTGCTTTGCAGGAAACGGGCGATCGGTTCGGAGGGCAGACTCCAGTCACCGCGCAGTGCCACCACGTCGGGCTGGGAGAGCGCGCTGATGATGGCGGGCTGATTTAATACCCGATGTTCATTCACTTTGCACGTCACGCACCAGTCGGCCGAAATATCGACAAAGACCCGTTTGCCCGCCGCCAGCGCGTTCTGGATAGCCTCCTCGCTAAGGGGCTGCCAGCGGATCGGCTGAGCCATTGCCTCCGTGGTAGCGCGCGCGGGCTCCCCTGCCAGCAGGCCGCGAAGCTGGAAGCCGGCAAACGCCGCCAGCGCAATAATCACCAGCCAGAAGGCAGATGTCGTACGCTTATGGGTTACCCGTAGGGCGGCCAGCGCCGCCAGGGTAAGAACTAGCGCAATAATGCCGCCGGGGGTCTCACCCAAATGGAGGCCCAGCAGCGTCGTCAGCCAAAAACTGGAGGCCAGCATCATGAGGCCGAGCGCCATTTTCAGTGAATTCATCCAGCGACCGGGGCGCGGGATCAGAGCGGCCGACCCGGGCAACAGGGCGACGAATAGCCAGGGGATGGCCATACCCAGCCCGAGCGCCAGGAAAATTAGCCACAGTTCCTGCAGTGGGGCAGCAAGCGCAAAAGCGACGGCGGTCCCCAGGAAGGGGGCAGAGCAGGGGGTCGCCAGCAGCGTGGCAAAAATGCCTTCACAGAAACTGCCCGCCATGCCGGTGCCGCCGGCGGTCGCCATCCGGTTAACGGCTGATGACGGTAGCAGCACCTCGAAGACGCCAAACAGGTTGAGCGAAAAGATAAACGTAACGGCAATCATTAAGCCGATAAACCAGGGGTTCTGGAACTGGATCCCCCAGCCCAGGGACGCGCCGGTAAGCTTCAGTATCGTTACCATCAGCGCCAACAGGACAAATGAGGTCAGAATACCTGCGCTGGTAGCAAGAAAACGCCGCCCGATCGCGCGCTTATCTGACCCGGACTGCAGCACGGCGCTGAGCTTCATGCCCATTACCGGCAACACGCAGGGCATCAGGTTAAGAATTAATCCGCCGATCAGGGCAAAAAGCAGCATCTTCCAGAGGCTAACCGTTGAGGTTGGCGCAAGATCTGCGCCGATCGTCAGACTGGTCTGCTGCGCCTTTGCGCCATTTGTCAGCACCAACGACAGCGCTTTCCCCGCAAGGGTTGCGGGCTCTTCTCCCCATTCATTGGTTACCGGTACCGTTACCTTGAGGCTGGCGCCCTCGGTACGGAGGCGCGGAGCGCCAGCGATTATCCCGCCCTCCATGGGATCAAAAAAGATAGCGGGTTTTTTCCACTCACCGACCGTGGTGGCGGTTATCACCAGGTCGCTGCCGACCCGATGCGCGGCGAGATCGCCCGACACGCCTTTATCAGTCGGAATGGTTCGCATCGCCTGTGCAAAAGCCTCCTGAAAACCGGCAGTGGCGGGCTGACTCAAATCCAGACGCAGCCTGTAGTCGGTTAACAAACAGACGTTGCTGCAGGTGGATAGCGTGAGCGTACCGTCCAGCAGGTCGCCGGGAACGGCGGTGATGATTATCGGGATAACGACCCGCTGATGGTAGCCCTGGGTCGTCAGACCGGAAATCTCGAACCTTGAGGGAACCGGCCAGTACCACTGCGCCTGTTCACCGTTATGCCAGACGATTTGCGGGGCGAGGCCGCCCTCACCTGGCGAGCGCCAGTAAGTTTTCCAGCCGGACGCCAGCTCAATAGAGAGCAGGGCGTCTATCCGATCGTTCTCTTTCTCCGCCTGGAAGCGGACCCGGGCGTGGTCGTTCTGTGGGGATGTCAGCCATCCGGTGTCTGCCGCATGAGCAACGCTCGCGCAGGTCAGCAACAGGAAGACGAGGCCCCTGAAGATATTCAGCATTATTTTCTCCGTGAATTAAAAAATTAATCGTTTAAAAAAACGATTTTTTCATTCACGGAAAACGCAGTTTTTGAGATGAATTCGTAGCGTGGGCGGCCGAACGGGATCGACCCGGAAGACCCAGGCACGTGCCGCGGCAGTCAGCTGAAGCAGAGTAAGGAACAGAATGATGGCCGGTAAGGCGCCATCGAAGAACAGCGGCTGCGCGCAGAGCAGAGATTTGGCGCTCAGCTGACAGGGAGAGGGCCCTTGCTCAGCTTCATCCGCTGGCGGCTGCTGCGACAGCGCGCTGACGGCGGGTTCCTCAACCTGGCGCGCGGCGTTGTCCAAAAAATGGTGTACATAGACCGCCCGCTGAACAAGGCAAATAGCCATGACCAGGCAAGTCAATACCAAAAACCATTTTCCAGGAAGCTGACGATTGCGCATAGGTGACCCGTACGTTTCAGAACCGAGGATCATAAACAATACTTATCAATGTTCAAGAGGGTACCGTGTAAGGTTTTGTCTGTCTGCTTAACGGGGCGGCGACTTTCCAGCAGATAGCGCTGTCACAGGGATATTTCATGCATTTATATTATTTACATGGCTAATTATTCTCGATACCATGCGCGCCGCTCTTCGTTATCGGCACGCCGCTGCTGACGTTGAGCGATTAGCATCTGACCGCCATTAGCTCATCAGGAAGAGCGAACGACGTACGTTGTAGGGAACGGGGTTCGAGGCCTCGATGGCGGCCCAAATCCGATTTAGCCCACTGATTAACATTGCACACCTGGCAACCGCCGACCGTCCGTCAGCCTTTCCCGGTCATGACGCGCACTAAAGACGCTAGCGCTGAAATTAACGATTTCTTTATCACAGTCCGATAATCGCTTTATGACGATTACTACATTGAGGTGACCATTACGCGTGTAATAGTTTCCGTTGTCAGTTATTCATCGCGATGGAATGTTAATGAAAAGTATTATTGGTTACCGCCGGTAAATTAATATCTGGATTTTGGTTTTTTCTGCGATTTACCTAAGAACATCTTAATAATTTCAATGAGAATTAACTTATTCGGATTAAGTCGCGTATTTTTCAGAAATTTCACCACTTTTTATATGGTATTCTCTTTTGTTCAAGGAGTGAACGAAAGGAAAAATAATGCTTTACCGCTATGCCGTTTTCTCCAGAAAACACAACACGTTTCATATTCTTCTGCTGTTTACCATTTTACTAATAAGTTTCGTCCATTTGAGCGTGCTGCTGGAAACCGATAACACATGGCTACTGTGGCCGATGATGATTTATCTGCCTGTTTTTTTGCTTTGGCGAAAGGTCTCAGTGTTACGAAGCAGGATCGCTGATTAATGTGCTGGTGGAGTTCCCTACATGAGTGAAAATACAATATCTAAACCAACCTCTGAACCGAAAGTCCTGCAGCCCGTATTACGGAAAGTCGATCTTAACCTGCTGACTATTTTCGATACCGTTATGCAAGAGCAAAGCTTAACCAAGGCGGCACAAACGCTCGGCATGTCTCAGCCAGCGGTGAGCAGTGCGGTATCGCGCCTCAAGGTGCTGTTTAAGGATGAACTGTTTGTCCGCAACGGTCGTGGGATTAAACCGACCGATCGCGCCTTTCAGCTATTCGGCTCGGTTCGACGCGCTCTGCAACTGGTGCAAAATGAGCTACCGGATACGCTGTTCGATCCGCTGGACTGCGAACGTATTTATCATCTTTGCGTCTGTAGCCCGCTGGATAACTATCTGACACCGCTTATTTTTAACAAAGTGAGCGAGATTGCGCCTCGGGTCAGTCTCTCCTTTAAATCTACCCTAAGCCAGCAGGTCATCAACCAGCTTCGCTATCAGGAAGTTGAATTTGTTCTCGATTACAACAAGTTCAACCACCCGGAGTTCACCAGCATCCCGCTGTTCAACGATCGCATGGTGCTGGTGGCCAGGCGGAATCATCCGCGTATTGCATCGCCGTTGACCGAGCAGGATATTTATCGCGAGCAGCACGCTACCGTCGCGCTGGATCGCTATGCCTCATTCAGCCATCCCTGGTATAGCTCTGAGGAACAGCAGGCCTGCGTCGCATTCCACGGAAACGCCATGGTCAGCGTGCTGAGCGTGGTGTCGCAAACCAATATGGTGGCCATCGCGCCTGAGTGGCTGGCCAAAGAGTTTGAAGAACAGTTTGCGCTCCAGCTGCTGCCGCTGCCTTTAGAAATGAACAGTCGCACCTGCTATCTTTCATGGCATGAAACGGCGGCCCAGGAGAGGAGCCACCGCTGGATGGCGGAATTGCTGATTAACATTTGCCAGCGTTAATGCTATTGCAAAAAATGCCTGGTGGCACGCCAGGTATTTTATGACTCCTTAATCAATCCTGGAACAGAGAAATATAATCATATCTGATTTTTTCGCTTCCTGGCGGCATAATTATCTGACGAAATGCGCTATCTAAATCTTATTCATCTTTAAAACTACATTTAAATATCTTTTTGCAGAAAATTTATCATTTCTCAGGCAGGGGCCACCGACGATTTCTATACTCTGATTATCCAACCGGGCGGCGACCTCAAGCAGAGGATGATGTTAATGGGCACAAAGATAACCATCGCCGTGGCGAGTGCTGCCCTGATGGCTGCGTCGACGGCCGCAGAGGCTGATGAAATCACTCTTTATTCGGTTAATACCGGCTCCTGGATCTATCATCTGTCAAACAATCACGGCCAGTACACCGAGGGCTTTGATAACCAGTTTGCCTCGGTTGAACGCAAGTTCTCCGAGGATTCGAAGTACAGCCTGCTGGTCGGGACGATGAAAAACAGCTTTGACGATCGCTGTATTGCGCTCGGGGTACGCCGCGACTGGGCGTCGTTGGGCAGCGGCTGGGTATTTAAGGGGATTTATGGCTACGTCGGCGAATTTTTCTTCGATGCTTTTGAGCACTGCGGCGACCATGGCTCATATAAGGATTTTAAAGATGCGACCGGCATTGGATTTTCTCCCTATATTTACCATGGTCTCCAGTATAACTTTACCGATTATTTCGGCATCGAAAGCGGAATTATTCTCCCGGCCGTTTTTGTCATCAGCGTGCAGTGGAGTTTTCGTTAATACTGCATACAACATTCGCCAGCCGCGATGTTTTTCATGTATCGCGATAACGCCTTTACTTCATAAGATTATTGCTTGAGGCAATGGAGCCTGTTAAATCGTACTTATTCGTCATTAACCCTCGGTGCCCCCGCTGGCTTATGATTGATTGTATTACGGGCAGGTCACAGGCCAACGCCGCCGGGCTATAAATCAATGCACAAATTCGCTGACCGGCTGCGCGAGCAGCACAGGGCTATCTGCTGCGCGCTGGCGGATTTCTCTGCCTCCGACTGCACGGTATCGCGGTGGTCGACGATGCCTTCAATAACCGGCGTCAGGCAGGCGCCGCAAATCCCCATTTCGCAGGAGAGGGGGACGGCGATGCCGTTCTCCTGGAGGACCTGAGCGATGGTTTTATGCGCGGGTACCGGCCAGCGTTCGCCCGAGGAGGCAAGGATCACGTTAAAGGTGTTTTCCTCTGCGCACGCCGCTGGCGTAGCGACAGGCTGAAAGGCTTCGCTGTGGATCCGCGCTTCCGCCCATCCCTGCGCCAGGGCGGCCCGGTGCGCGGCGGCCATAAATCCTGCCGGCCCGCAGAGATATATCGGCTGCCCGGTATGCGCACTATTCAGCGCCGCATCCAGGTTTTGCCTGGCGCTGCGCCCTTCGCTTGAACAGTGAATTACCACGCTTTCGGCGCTAAATCGCTGTTGCAGTTCGCGGATAAACGCCCCGCGCGCGCGGCTCTTAAGATAGTAGTGCAGGGTAAACGGTACGCCTTCTGCCTCCAGCCTTAGCGCCATGGCATACAGCGGCGTAATCCCGATGCCGGCGGCCAGCAGCGTCACCCGCTCCGCCGCCTGCAGAGGGAACAGATTGCGCGGAGGGGAAATCAACAGCGTCTGGCCGGGGCGCAGCTGCTGATGAATGTAGCGCGAGCCGCCGCGGGATGCGCTGTCGAGGGCCACGCAAATCAGATATCCGTCAGCGACGCTATCAGGGCCGGTAAGCGAATACTGGCGGATAATGCCGCACGGCAGATGAACGTCAATATGCGCGCCGGGCTGCCAGGCAGGGAGCGTCTGACCCTCCGGCGCCACCAGCCTGACGGCGAGGCTCTGGCTTCCCTGACGCCAGAGGCCGTCGACAATGACCTGTAATACCTCATTCATATTGCTGCTCCACTTACACGAGGAAAAAATCGCCGAAGCCCATTTTCTTCAGCCCGCGCCGATAGGCGATGGAGCTGCGGTCGGCAGGAATATGCGCTTCCAGCGTTAAATCCAGCGGCAATCTTTCCGGGCGCTGGGTCTCTACCATCATGCGGTCTTCCTCAAAGACGCGCAGGTTAAAGGCATGGACGTCTTCCACCGGTACGTGCAGATCGAAATTGCGCGCGATGGGCGCGAACATACGGGTAATGCGCGAGGATACCGGCGAGGCGGCGTTCATAATCACCAACCTGGCGTCCCCCGGAAAATGAATCGTCAGGGTGGCGGTAAACGGCAAATGCATTTCAAAATGGCGCAGCCACTGGAAGCCTTCCGGCGCGCGAAATTCGGTGCTGGCGGGATAGTTGCCGACTGAACTCCAGTAATCGGCGATAAACCCAAACGCCGTTTCCTGCGGGTTGTAGTCCGGCACCACCTGGTTATTGGGGTCGGCGAAAGTCCCGGTATGGATCCAGGCAAAATGGGCAACATCAAGAAATCCCTCGACCTGGCGACCCGCAAAACCGTTGACCTCAAAAGCCGGGCAGTTGATTTGCTGAAAGCCATCGTCGTGCCAGTGCGGCATCACCGGCAGCGGCATCGGGTCTTGCGGATCGAAGGCCAGGCAGGTCCAGATCAGGCCATAACGTTCTTCTACCGCAAAGCTGGTGAGGTTGAGTTTCGCCGGTACCGGCTGGTCGGGGCTGGAAGGGATACGGTTGCAGCGGCCATCCTCACCGAAGCGCAGGCCGTGGTACGGGCAGACAATCCCCTCTTCATCGTGAAAACCGAGCGTCAGTGGTACGCCGCGATGGGGGCAGACGTCGCGTGCAACGACCACCTGGCCCTTAATACGATAGATGACCAGCTGTTCATCAAGCAGGGTGGCTTTCACCGGGGCGGGGCCAATATCGCAGGCGCGGGCAACCGGGTGCCAGCATTTTGCCAGGCGCAGCCAGTCCTCTGGCGCAAAGGTGCAGTGGGCGGGTGGGGTAGGTTGTGGTCTGTTCATGGCTTCTCTTCCTGCTCACAAAAATATTTGTTTAATTGTTGTGAGTTTATTGTTGCCATATTAGGGTGTTGACATCCATCAGCAAGAATTCATTCAGCTGTTGCAAAAAAGAGAACAGGTCCACGATGAGCCCATTTTCACGTTTCGCTATCTATTTTACCGAAGTGGCGCGCAGCGGTAGCCTGCGGCGGGCCGGGGAGAAACTGCATATTTCCGCTTCGGCTATCAACCGGCAAATTCTGCAGGCGGAAGAGGATTTCGGCACGCCGCTGTTTGAGCGTCTGCCGGAGGGGCTACGCATGACCACCGCCGGCGAGCTGCTGTACGACAATCTGCTGCGCTGGCAAAAGGAGTTTCAGCTGACGCGGCAAAAGTTTGATGAGCTGCAGGGGCTTAAACGCGGCTCCGTCAGCCTCGGCATGGTGCAGGCGCTGGCGGAAGGGAGCTTTGCCGCCGCGCTGGCGGACATTATCAGCAGCTGGCCATGGCTGGAACTGGATCTGCAGGTGGCGGATAGTCATAGCGTCAGCCAGAAGGTACGGCAGGCGGATCTCGATTTCGGTCTGATTCTCGATCCCGAAGGCCAGGCGGGGCTTAGCGTGCTGGCTTTTGCCGAACTGGAGATGGGGGTGGTGATGTGTCCGGATCACCCTCGGGCGCAGGCTAAAATGCTGTCTTTGGGCGAGCTAAGCGAGGAGCGGCATATTCTTCCCGGCGCGCCGCTGATCGTCCACGAGCGGGTCGCGATGCTCTATCGCCATTATGATTTTTCCCCGACGAACAGCATCAGCTGCAACGATATTCGGTTGATTAAATCGCTGGTGCTTAAAGGCGGCGGCGTGACCCTCCTCAGCCGTCTGGACGTGCTGGAGGAGATCGCGCTCGGCCAGCTGGCGTTTGTCCCGCTGCGCAACCGTCTGCTGCGGCCGCTTACCCTGGCCCTGTGCGCCGCGCCATCACGCCAGCTTTCACGTCCGGCGCAGATGGCGATCCAGAAGCTGACCGCGGTGATGGAGGCGATACAGGGCGGGACAGCGGCTTCCCTCCCGTCTGCGTAAACTGTCCGGCCTGCAATTCTCTGCGGCCTGCTTCCCCGGTGGCGTTGCTGTATGACCGGGCTACGGGTTCCCCGGTGTCTGCGATCCGGTAGCCCGGCTAAGGCGTTTACGCCGCGAGCCGGGAACAGGCCCGGCCTGAAATACTCTGCGATCTGCTTCCCCGGTGGCGCTGCGCTGACCGGGCTACGGGTTCCCCGGCGTCTGCTCACCGGTAGCCCGGCTAAGGCGTTTACGCCGCGAGCCGGGAAGGGGGCTGATGCCAGGATCTTTACCCCAGCGGGCCGCCCTGAATGGTTTCGCACAGGCCGTTGATAATTCGCTCTCCGGTTTCGGATTTCAGCTCCTGATACCAGGCTTCCGTCAGCGCCATATCTTTACCGTGGGTCACATCGCAGCGCTTACGCGCCTTCAGCACCAGGTCGCGCACCCGGTCGCAGCGCTGCGCTTCGTACTGACGCAAAACCCCGCTGATATCGCGGCTCTGGCTGAACACCTCCCCCAGCACCACCGCATCCTCCAGCGCCGCGCAGCCCCCCTGGCCGATATCCGGTGTGGTGCTGTGTCCGGCATCGCCCAGTAGCGCAACTCTGCCGTGAACCAGCTTGGCGAAAGGTTCAATATCGTGGATTTCAATACGGTTGGTGGTCTGCGGGTCGAGGGCGGCGATCAGCGTCTGCACCTGCGGCGCCCAGCCGCTGAAATAGCGGCTGAGATCCGCCCGCAGGGTGCTGCGGTCCTCGGCCAGCCCCGCCGGGAGCGGGACATCAAAGAAAAAGTAAAATCGCCCCCCGGAAACCGGCATCAGCGAAACGCGTTTCCCTTCTCCGACGAAGGTCGTCCACTGATTGCCGGGCGCAATCGCTTCATCAATATTGACCAGACCGTTCCAGTTAACGTAGCCCGCGTAGCGGCGTTCCGGCGTATAGCCGAGCACGTGCGGGCGTAGCGCCGAATGGCTGCCGTCGGCGGCAATCAGAAAATCGCCCTCCGCCATCGATCCGTCGGTAAACCAGACCCGAACGCCGTCGGCGTTTTCTTCGCAGCGGGTAACGCGTTTACCAAACTGCACTGCCTCCCGTCCCCAGAATTTGAGCATTTCGCGCTGCAATTCGGCGCGGGAAACCGGGCAGGGGCGTCCGCCGGTGCGCGCAATCAGCGGAGCGAGGCTAAATTGAGTCAGCGTCTCTCCCCGCAGATACTCCTTGTAGGCCAGAAAATGCATCGGTCCGCCGTAGTTTTCGATAATATCGCCCATGCCTAAATGCTTCATGCACTTGACGCCGTTAGGCCAGATGGAGATGGCCGCGCCCACCGGCTTGATTTCTTTCACCGCTTCAAACACTTCACAGTGGATACCGGCATTTTTTAATGCCACCGCCGCGCTCAGGCCGCCGATTCCGCCGCCGATAACTAATGCTTTCATTTCCTTCTCCTTTACATACGTCGTTATTGGCTTGAGCAATTTGCGTACCACTTTGGCGCAGGCGCTGATTTCGCCGATTCGGGCTCCCCGCTACCGTGCGATTGCACAATGTTGGTGCGCAGAGCGGCTTTTATTGCCTTTTTATGAATCAATAATTTCTAAATTTTCAATTGAGAATCTAATGTTTCATAGGCGCGCCGAGGTCATATAGCGGGAACGTCGCGAAAATGATGTGTTATCTGTTTGAAAAAAATGAATAAAATTAAATGTTGCTCAGATGTGAGTGAGTTTGGCCTGTTTTGTGCACCCGTTCCCGCACGCTTATTCGCAACGGGATGAAACGATCATGTCAGATGAAAAAAACGGCGGCTTACTGTACGGCCTTGAGCAGCGGATCCCGCCGCTCCCGGCCTTTTTTAGCGCCTTACAGCACGTACTCGCCGGGCTGGTAGGCATTATTACGCCGCCGCTGATTATCGGCGCGGCGCTGGGGCTGGGGGAGTGGCTGCCCTATTTGATCAGCATGTCCCTGCTGGCTTCCGGCATCGGGACCTTCCTGCAATCCAACCGCCTGTGGGGGATCGGCGCGGGCATGATCTGTATGCAGGGAACCAGCTTTGCGTTCCTCGGGGTGGCGATTGCCGGCGGTATGTGGGTAAAAGGGCAGGGCGGCACGCCGCAGGATATTATGGCCATGCTGTTTGGCGTCAACTTTGTCGCCGCGCTGGTGCCCTGCCTCGTCAGCCGCTTTATTGAACCGCTGAAGCGTATTTTTACCCCGGTGATTACCGGCAGCGTGATTGCGCTGATCGGCATTAGCCTGATCAAAGTCAGCGTGATTAACTGGTGCGGCGGTGAGCAGGCTAAAGCCTTTGCCAGCACGAGCAATATTGCCCTCGGCGCGGTTACGCTGGGGACCATCGTTCTGCTGAGCTGCGCGAAAAACCGCTGGCTACGCCTCTCGTCGGTGGTGGTGGGGATGGCCGTCGGCTGCGCGGCGGCGGCGCTGAGCGGCTCGTTCCAGCTTAAAGGCGTCGGCGATGTCTGGTTTCGCTTACCGCAGCTGTTCCCGTTTGGTTTCCAGTTCAACAGCGCCATTTTTTTGCCGATTGCCCTGGTGTCGCTGGTGTGCATTCTTGAGGCGGTGGGCGACCTGACGGCCAACTGTCTCATCTCTCAGCAGTCGATTGATGACGAAGCCTTCCGTTCACGGCTGAAAGGCGGCATTCTGGCTGATGGCATCAGCTGCATGGTGGCGGCGATGCTGTGCGCGTTCCCCAATACGACCTTTGCGCAAAACAACGGCGTGATTCAGATGACCGGCGTCGCCAGCCGCTACGTTGGCCGCTACATCGGGGTGATTTTGATTCTGCTGGGTTTGTTTCCGCCGTTCGGCGAGATACTGCGCCAGATCCCGGCGCCGGTGCTGGGCGGCGCGACGATGGTGATGTTTGGCTGCGTTGTGGCGGCGGGGATCCGCATTATCACCCAGAAACCGCTGACCCGCCGCGATATGCTGATCGTCGGTCTGGCCTTTGGTTTTGGTCTCGGCATTGAAGCGGTCCCGGCGTTTCTGACCCACTTCCCGCCGATCGTCGGCAACCTGTTCGGTTCCGCGGCGACCAGCGGCGGGCTGGTGGCGATTGTCCTGAATCTGATTATCCCGGAAGAGAAACCGGCCGCGGCGGCGGCCACAAGGAGTACTGATGATCGCGCTGAATCACTTTAATCAGCTGAGCGGCGAACAGGCCGTCGCCGTGCTGGAACCCTGCGTGGCCGTCTCTGGCTGGGCGGCGACGCTGGCAGCCGGTCGGCCATGGCGCAGCCGCGCGGAACTGCTGGACGCCGCCCAGCGGCTGATGGCAGGTTGGGGGGAAGCGGAGCTGGCTGAGGCGCTGAACGCCCATCCGCGTATCGGCGAAAAGCCCACCGGGCAGCAGGCCCATGCGGCGCTCTCCCGCCAGGAGCAGGGGAGCGTTGATGACCGTGATGCTGCGCTGGCGCAGGCGCTGAAAGAGGGTAACGCCCGCTACGAGGCGCGGTTTGGCCGGGTCTTTTTGATTCGCGCCAAAGGGCGCAGCGGGGAGGAAATCCTGGCGGCGCTGTCGCGTCGGCTGCACAACAGCGATAGCGCAGAAGTACGGGACGCGTTAGCCCAGCTAGGCGAAATTACCTTGTTAAGACTGAAAGGAGCGATTGGCGAATGAGCACCTTAAGCACCCATATTCTCGATATTTCCACCGGCCGACCGGCGCAGGGCGTAAAGATTACGCTGGAGTGCGAAGGCGCGCAGGTTGCCTGCGGCGTCTCCGATGATAACGGCCGCATTGGCGAACTCGGTGCCGGGCCGCTGGCGCCAGGACATTACCGGTTAAGCGCGGAAATTGGCGCGTGGTTTGCCGCCGGCGGGCGCGAGACGCTCTACCTGAGTGCGCAGATTGATTTCGTCATCCGCGAGGAGGCGGATGAGCACTATCATTTACCGTTTTTAATTGCCCCCGGCGGCTGGTCCACCTATCGCGGCAGCTAAATGGCCCCGGCGGCGCTACGCCTGGCAGGGCTACAGGTTCTGAATTTCCCCGGAGGCGGCGCTGCGCGCCTGTCCGGGCTACGAGTTCGGCACTGCCTGTGGTCTGGCAGCCCGGACAGGCACAACGTGCCGCCTCCGGGAAAGGGACTACTCCGCAGCCGCATCTCCCCATACGCGCTCGCCGTTCACCCACGTCTCGCTGATATTACGCTCATCGCCCAGGGTCATCAGGACGAACAGCTGCTCATAGATATCCTTGCAGCGCCCGCCGCGTAACCTTTGCAGCGGCGTGACCGCCGGGTCGATAACCACAAAATCGGCCTCTTTACCGGGCTGGAAATTACCAATCTTCTCATCAAGGCGCAGGGCGCGCGCGCCGCCGAGGGTCGCATGGTAAAACGCTTCGCTGGCGCGCAGACGATAGCTTTGCAGCTGGCTGACCTTATACGCCTCGCCGAGGGTGCGCAGCATACTGAAGGTGGTGCCCGCGCCAACATCGCTACCGATACCCATCCGCACCTTGTTCTGCCAGCAGGCCGGTAAACGAAACAGCCCGCTGCCGAGGAACAGGTTTGACGTCGGGCAGAAGGCCAGCGCCGAACCGGTCTCGTGCAGGCACTGCCACTCCGCATCCGCCAGATGAATACCGTGGGCAAATACGCTGCGCTCGCCGGTCAGTCGATAGTGATGATAAACATCCAGATAGTGTTCATGCTCCGGCCAGAGGCTTTTAACCCACGCCACTTCATTGAGGTTTTCGCTCAGGTGAGTATGCAGCCAGGTATCGGGAAACTCTTCCCGGAGCTGCTGCACCGCCGCCAGCAGCTCCGGCGTTGAGGTCGGCGCGAAGCGCGGCGTAATGGCGTATCCCAGACGGCCGCGCTGGTGCCAGCGCTGAATCAGTTCGCGGGTTTGCCGGTAGCTCTGCTCCGCGCTTTCGCTCAGATATTCCGGTGCGTGGCGGTCCATCATCACTTTCCCGGCGATCAGGCGCATATTGAGGCGCAGCGCTTCGTTAAACAGGGCATCCACCGATTCAGGGTGCAACGTACAAAAGACCAGCGCGGTGGTGGTGCCGTGGCTCAGCAGCTGGTTGACAAAAAATTGCGCGATCTCCGCGGCGTAGTCGGCATCGGCAAACTGGCTCTCCACCGGAAAGGTATAGGTGGTGAGCCACTCCAGCAGCTGCTCACCAAATGCGCCGATCATCTCGGTTTGCGGATAGTGGACGTGGGCATCGACAAAGCCCGGCAGCAGCAGCTTACCGCGCAGGTCGCGATAGCCCTTCTGCGGGTGCAGAAGGCGTTCGCCCTCCTGCCACGGCAGCAGCGCCTGAATGCGTCCGTCGCGAAGAAACAGCACGCCATCCTCCAGATAGCGCGCCTGGCGGGCGATATCGTCGGCGCTCTCGGCAACCTCGGCGATATCGAAAAATGCGCCGCGAACCGCGGCATGGTAGTCAAACATCATAGCTGCCCTGTGGGTAAGCGAAAGGATAGGTGGATAGAGCAAGATTGATGCCAGGTTGTGCGGGCGGAAAGTCGCCGCGACGTGACGCCGCGGCGGGGATGCAGGGTTACTCTTTCTGGGCGAGAGGGCTGAAACCGGCGGTGGCGCCGACGCGTTCGTCGCGGGCGATCCAGCGATAGGCCGCGCCGCTCAGGAAGACGCCGATAAACCAGCTAAAGTTAGCCACTTCGTGCAGGGCCGGAATAAAGCTGATGATCAGGCCAATGGCGACGGAGGGCACCAGCGCGGCGATCGCTTTCGGGTTAAAGCCGTTGCGGTACCAGTACTGGCCCCTGGGCGTGTCGTCAAACAGGTCGTTAACGGAAACCTGCCCGCGCTTAATGATGTAAAAATCCACGATCAGGATGCCGAACAGCGGGCCGATAAACGCTCCCAGCACGTCGAGGGTGTAGTGGATCAGCTCCGGCGAGTTAAACAGGTTCCACGGCGTCAGCAGAATAGACCCTACGGCGGCAATCATCCCGCCGGTGCGGAAGCTGATTTTCTGCGGCGAACAGTTAGAGAAATCGAAGGCCGGAGAGACAAAGTTGGCCACAATATTAATCCCGATGGTGGCGGTGATCATGGTCAGCAGGCCAATGGCGACCGCCAGGTCGTTGCCTACGCGGCTCACGGTCTCAATCGGGTCGGTGATCATGCGGCCAAACAGCGACTGCGTGCCGGAGACAATCACCACGGTCACGATGGAGAACAGCAGGAAGTTAAACGGCAGGCCCCAGCGGTTGCCGCGGCGGATCTCGCCCATGCTTTTGCCATAGCGCGAGAAATCGCCAAAGTTGAGCAGCGGGCCGGAGAAGTACGAGACCACCAGCGCGGTGGCGGTGATCATCTGCCAGGTCTGCTCCCCGGCGCTCAGCGATTTGCTGGCGAGGGTAAAGGAGATCCCGTCAAAACCGGTTTTGTATACAATCCATCCCGCCAGCGCCAGCATCACCACGTAGACCGCCGGGCCGGCGATATCGATAAAGCGCTTGATGGCGTTCATCCCGTGCCAGAACACCATCGCCTGCAGCAGCCACATGGTGGCGAAGCAGAGCCAGCCCAGATGCGACAGGCCCAGGAAGCTGGATGCGGTGAGGGTCGACAGCGACGGCCAGAACTTCAGCAGCACCAGCATCAGCGCGTTAGCGGCGAGATAAGTCTGAATACCGTACCACGCGAAGGCGATAAGCCCGCGGATCACCGCCGGGATATTAGCCCCAAAGACGCCGAACGCCTGACGACAGATCACCGCGTAGGGCACCCCCGCCATCTGGCTGGGCTTTGCCACCAGGTTAGCGCACAGCTGAACGATACAAATCCCCACCAGCAGGCACAGCAGCACCTGCCAGCTCGCAAGACCAAGCGTAAAGAAGCTCGCCGCCACCACGTAGCCTCCCATGCTGTGCACGTCCGACATCCAGAAAGAAAAGATGTTGTACCAGCTCCAGTTCTGGTCGCGCGTCGGCGCCAGATCCTCATTGCAAAGCCGTGGGCTGTATCCAGCGTGGGGATCAGCGGCCTTAACCTGATGCATCGCTTGTGTATTTGGCATGAAACCTGCTCCTGTAAATGAACACCCGTTGAAATGGATTGCTGGTGTCGTTGCAGGATTTGGGCCAAATAGTTAATTTTGTATACAAGAAATCAGTTTTATGTATACGATTCGGTGTCAAAAAGTAAAATTTGGAGTGGTTAATGAACAACCAACAACGGCTGCAGGCCGCGCCAGAGCTGCATGACAAAGACGAGTCCATCTTTCAGGCGCTGATGACCGCTATCGTCGAGCATCAGCTACCGCCGGGCAGCAAACTGCCGGAGGAGGCGCTGGCGGAGGTGTTTGGCGTGAGCCGTACCGGGATCAGAAAAGTGCTGCAGCGACTCGCAACCGTGCAAATGGTCATCCTGACGCCCAAACGTGGTGCACAGGTCGCCAGCCCGACGGTTGAAGAGGCGCAGGCGATCTTCCGTACCCGCGCGCTATTGGAAGTGGCCAACCTGCCGGATGTGCTGGCCCGCTGTCAGCCGCCGCACCTGGCGGCGCTGGAAGCCATCACCCGCCAGGAACAGCTGGCCCACGAAAGCCATGACGGCCCGGCGGCGATTCGCTATTCCGCCGAGTTTCATATTCAGCTGCAGGCGATCTCCGGCAATCAGGTGCTCACTGAGATGGTGACCCGCCTGAGCCAGCGCTCTTCATTAGTTATCGCGGCGTGGGGATCGCCGTGGCGGCAGGGCTGCCGCTGCGACGATCACGAACGGCTGATCCAGCTGCTGCGCGATAAAACGCTGCAGCCCCTGAGCGACGCCTTAAGCCACCATTTTGAACATATTGTCGCCAGTCTCTGCTTTGAGCGTTCTGGCGTGACCCTGCCTGATTTTGCCCGGCTGTTTGCCGGCTATAAGGAGCCGTAATGGCCGCCGTTTGTATACAAATCATCAATCCCAACACCAGCCTGGCCATGACGGAAAGCATCGGCGCCGCCGCGCGGGCGGTTGCCGCGCCGGGAACCGAGATTCTGGCGGTCTGCCCCGGCGAAGGGGTGCCGTCGATAGAGGGCCACTTTGATGAAGCCATCGCCGCTGTCGGCGTGCTCGAGCAAATTAAGGCCGGTCGCCAGCAGGGCGTTGATGGTCACGTAATCGCCTGCTTTGGCGACCCCGGACTGCTGGCGGCGCGCGAGCTGGCGCAGGGACCGGTGGTGGGAATCGCCGAAGCGGCGATGCATATGGCGACGCTGGTGGCCACCCGTTTTTCCATCGTGACCACGCTGCCGCGCACCCTGATTATCGCCCGCCACCTGCTGCACCAGTACGGTTTCCATCACCACTGCGCCGCCCTGCACGCCATTGATTTACCGGTGCTGGCGCTGGAGGACGGTAGTGGTCTGGCGCAGGAGAAGGTGCGCGCGCGCTGTATTCAGGCGCTAAAGGAGGACGGCTGCGGGGCTATCGTACTGGGATGCGGCGGGATGGCGACGCTGGCTCAGGAGCTGACCCGCGAGCTGCGCGTACCGGTAATCGATGGCGTCAGCGCGGCGGTCAAAATGGTTGAGTCGCTGGTGGCGTTAGGCCTGTCGACCAGCAAGCAGGGCGATTTAGCCTTTCCGGAAAGCAAGGCGTTGAGCGGCAAATTTCAGGCATTAACCCCGTTTTAAATGAAAGAGGTGGCAGATGGCATTTTTGGCAGAAGATTACCCGCGCGACCTGCGCGGCTACGGCGGACAGCCGCCGCACGCGCGGTGGCCGAACAACGCGCGCATCGCCGTGCAGTTTGTGCTGAACTATGAAGAGGGCTCGGAGAACCACGTGCTGCACGGCGATGCCGGTTCTGAACAGTTTCTGTCCGATATTATCGGCGCCGCCAGCTATCCTGACCGGCATATGTCGATGGATTCGCTGTATGAGTACGGCAGCCGCGCCGGTTTCTGGCGCATCCATAATGAGTTCAGCAAACGGGGATTGCCGTTGACCGTGTTCGGCGTCGCGATGGCGCTGGCGCGGCATCCCGAGGTGGTCGAGGCGATTAAGAGGGCGAACTATGACGTGGTCAGTCACGGCTGGCGCTGGATCCATTACCAGAATATGCCTATCGAGCAGGAGCGGGAGCATCTTCATAAAGCCGTGCAGGTATTAACCGACCTGTTTGGCAAACCGCCCACCGGCTGGTATACCGGGCGCGACAGCCCCAATACCCGCCAGTTGGTGGTGGAGCACGGTGGTTTTGATTACGACAGCGACTATTATGGCGACGACCTGCCGTTCTGGAGCGAAGTGGCCTGTAGCGACGGTTCGCGTAGGCCGCACCTGATCGTGCCTTATACCCTCGACGCTAACGATATGCGTTTCGCCACTGCCCAGGGGTTCAATACCGCCGAGCAGTTTTATACCTATTTAAAAGACAGCTTCGATGTGCTGTACGCGGAGGGGGCCAGCGCGCCGAAGATGATGTCCATCGGTATGCACTGTCGTTTGCTGGGGCGCCCGGGCCGCTTCCGGGCGCTGCAGCGCTTCCTTGATTATGTGCAGCAGCACGACCAGGTTTGGGTCTGTACCCGTCAGCAGATTGCCGACCACTGGCGCGACGTTCATCCGTTCAGGGGGTAAAGTCGTTCCCCGGGTAAGCGCAGCGCAACCCGGGGGATACCGGGAAATGCGCAGGGCTTAACTCATCAAACTGACCTGAGCGGCGACGATGCGCCAGCCAAAGGGGAAGCGTACCCAGGTCTGCTGCTGGCGACCGATGCGCTCGCTGCCTGCGCGGGTGAATTCGGTGCTACACACCGCGTAATCCTCGCCAAAGGTGGTGATGATGGTATGCCGCAGCTCGCGCTGCAAACCCGCTGCCGGACGGGCGGCGCGAAAGGCGCGGATTTCATCGATGCCGTAGAGATTTTCCCCGGCCCCCAGCCGCACCGTGCGCTTATCGTGCCAGAACAGCTCATCCAGCACCGCGATGTCGTTGCTCACCAGCGCTTCCTCATAGCGGTAAAACGCCGCCGTCACCTCGGCGAGAACCAACGGGCGATTAATCTGTTCTGGGCTCATCATGCGGCGATCTCCACCGGGCGGGCGTCGGTGATGCCCATCTCTTCCAGCGCCCGCGCCGCGCGCAGACAGGCTTGTTCATTAAAGGGCGCGGCAATCAGCTGCAGGCCAATCGGCTGACCGTTCGCCGTGCGCAGCGGCACCGTGACGACCGGCAGGCCAAGGAAGGAGATGGGCTGGGTCAGCATCCCCATGCTGGCGCGAATCGGCAGCGACTGGCCGTCGATCTCCATGGTCTGCGCGCCGATGAGCGTCGCGCTGCACGGCGTGGCCGGGGCGATTAGCACATCGGCATGAGCGAACAGGCCTTTGAACGCCTGCTGCGCATAACGGCGAAAGCGCTGAGCCTGGAGATACCAGGCGGAGGGGATCATCGCGCCGGCCAGCAGCCGCTCGCGGGAGTTCGGCTCAAAACGTTCGGGCTGGCTCCGCAGCGCGGGCAGGTACTGGTTACCGCCCTCGGCGGCGCTGATAATAAACGCCGCCGAGCGGGCCAGTTCGGCCTCCGGGAATATCAGCTCCTCATGCGCCTCAAGGGCGTGGGCAACGCTGGCAACCGCCGCACGGGCATCGTCATCGCACCATGTCGTAAAATAGCCGCCGAGCGCGGCGCAGCGCAGGCCATCGAGACCACGCGGCAGCAGATTCGCCGTACGCTCGCTGGCTTTATCGGCCTGAAAACCATCGCTCGGATCGCGCCCCTGCAGCGCATCGTAAACTGCCGCAAGATCGCCGACGCTGCGGGCAAAAGGACCGATATGGTCAAGGCTGGCGACAAAAGGATGACTGCCGGAGCGTGACAGGCGGCCAAAAGTGGGCTTAAGGCCAAAGATCCCGCATAGCGAGGCCGGGACGCGAATGGAGCCGTTGGTATCGCTGCCCAGCGAGAAATTCACCAGCCCGGCGGCCACTGCGGCTGCCGACCCGCCCGAGGAGCCGCCGGCGATCCGTGAAAGATCGTGCGGGTTATGCGTCGCCCCGTAGTGGCTGTTTTCCGTGGTAAAACCGTAGGCGTAGGCATCCATATTTAGCATGCCGGATAATAATGCGCCCGCGCTGTGCAGCTGGCGCACCGCCCAGCTGTCGGCTACGGCGGCAGGGCGATCGCTCAACAGCTGCGCCCCGGCAAGGGTGGTATGGCCGGCGACATCGAACAGATTTTTCACCGCGTAGGGAACGCCTGCCAGCGCGGGCAGGGGCTTTTTTTCCCGTCGCAGGGTGTCGATATTCTCCGCCTCAGTGAGCATGCGCTTTTCGCTGACGTGGGTCCAGGCGTTGATCTGCGGGTTAACGCGAGCGATATTCTCCAGGGTGTGGCGGGCGATCTCTTTGGCGCTGAGTTCGCCGGTGGCCAGCGCGCGCTGGATTTCGTGAATGGTCATTTCAGGCAGCTTCATGCTTTATAGACTCCGGCGATTTCGACGCGCTCGTCGAGGGGAAAGGCCATCAACGGCCCGGCCATGGCGGCAATGCGGCTAAACTGCACTCTGAGTTCTGCGCGCCGCGTATCGTCCAGCTCCAGCGCCAGCAGCTGTTCCATTTGCGAGAGCCAGGCGTCCCATTCGTTCTGCGATGTTGTCATTATCAGCTCCTAATATCCGGCGGCGGAGCCGTTGCTGCGCGGATCGCTGGCCCCCTCAAACAAGCCGTTGGGATGACGTACAATCGCTCCCGCATGGCCCATGGCTTCGCTGAAATCGGCCAGCACTTCAACCTCGTGCCCCAACTGACGCAGGCGGTCAACGCTTTCGGCGCTGAAGCGGCCCTCCAGCTTGAGCGAGTCGGAAGTCTGCCCCCAGGTGCGCCCCAGCAGCCAGCGCGGTCGGGTGATGCTTTCCTGCAGCGGCGCGTTTTGCATGACGTAGCGGGTGAAGATAGCGGCCTGGGTTTGCGGCTGGCCGTCGCCGCCCATGGAGCCGTAAACCATCACCCGGCCATCGTTCAGCTTTGCTGCGGCCGGGTTGAGGGTGTGAAACGGCTGTTTACCGGGCGCCAGCGCCAGCAGGTGGCTCGGGTCGAGGCTGAACGATGCCCCGCGGTTCTGCCAGACAATGCCGCACTCCGGCAGCACCACGCCGCTGCCGAATTCGTGGTACAGGCTTTGGATAAAGGAGACCGCCAGCCCGCTTTTATCGATCACCCCCATCCAGACGGTATCGCCCGGGCCTTTACCTGCGCCCCACGGAGCCGCCCGCTGGTCGTCGATGTTATCCGCCAGCGGCTGCAGCGCCGCCGGTGTCAGCAGGCTCTGAATATCAACATCAAGGTGGCGCGGATCGGTGATGTGCGCGTCGCGCAGGCCGAAGGCCAGCTTGGTCGCCTCCACAATACGGTGGACGGTCATCGCATCGTCGGCGTCGGCCATCGCCAGCCTGTCGGTGATGCCGAGGATCGCCAGCGAAACCAGCCCCTGAGTCGGCGGCGCGAGGTTCCACAGTTCGCCGTGTCGATGCGCCAGTCTGAGCGGCTGGGGGCGGCGAGCGCGATGCTGCTGCAGGTCGCTAAGGGTGACGGGCAGTCCGTATTTTTCCATCCCGCGGGCCAGCTGCTCCGCCAGCGGCCCGCGATAGAAGCTATCCAGGCCTTCTTCGGTTAATCGGCGCAGGGTGTTCGCCAGCGCCGGCTGCAGAAAGCGGCTCCCGGCCTTCGGCGGCTGGCCGTCCACCAGAAAGGTTTCAGCGAAGCCGGGCTGGTCGCACAGTTCACTGAATTTATCGGCGCTCGCGCTGGCCTGCGACGCGGTAACCGGGATACCGTTCGCGGCGTAGCCGATGGCATCTTCCAGCAGACGCGTGAGCGGCAGGGCCGCGCCGGTTAACTCGCGCGACACCTTAAGCGCTTCGTCCCAGCCGCTGACGGTGCCCGCCACGGTCAGCGCCGCCTGCGGACCGCGATGGGGGATCTGCGCGAGGCCGGCGTAGGCCTGCGGTGTCGCCAGCGAACCCGCCGCGCCGCTGGCGTCAATGGCGATGGGGTCGCCCTCGGGCGGCACGATAAGCCAGAAACCATCGCCGCCGAGGCCGTTCATATGCGGATAAACCACCGCAATGGTCGCGGCGGCGGCGACCATGGCTTCGATGGCGCTTCCGCCTTCGCGCAGTACCGCCAGCGCGCTTTGGCTGGCCAGATGATGGGGGGCGACCGCCATCCCGTGGGCAGCAACATGACTTTGCATGAATTTTCCTCAATTAAGCGACTCGTCCGCTGAGGGTTGCAAAAGCTGTTCCATATCTGAACGTAAAGTTTCACCTGTTGCCGACAACGCGCTTTTTTTGGCGGGACTGGCATACATTATGAATGCGGATACGGTTATGATGCGGTGAAACGAAAGTTACAGAGGTCTTATGCAACAGCTTGATGAACGACTGAAAGAGCAGTACCCGTCATTATCGCCGCAGGAGCAGCGGGTGGCGGATTTTATTTTCGATCATTTTGATGACCTGATTAGCTACAACAGCGCAGAGCTGGCGCAGCTTAGCGGCGTGTCAAAAGCCACGGTCAGCCGGCTGTTCAAGCGCCTGGGCTATGAGAAGTATAAGGATATGCGCGATGAGCTGCGTACCCTGCGCCAGAGCGGTATGCCGCTGACCGACAATCGCGATGCGGTACAGGGCAATACTCTGCTGGCGCGCCACTATAAACAGGAGATGGCCAACCTGACACAATGGGTTAACGCGCTGGATGTTCAGCAGTTCGCCGAGGCGATTCAGGCGCTGGTCGCCGCCCGGCGTATTGTGATTGTCGGCATGCGTAATGCTTATCCTGCGGCGCTGCATCTGCGTCAGCAGCTACTGCAGGCGCGCGGGCAGGTACTGGTGCTGCCGCAGCCCGGACAAAGCCTGAGCGAGGAACTGGTGGATCTCAGCGCCGACGACCTGGTGGTGGTGATGGCATTCCGCCGCCGCCCGCGAATCATTCGCCCTCTGCTGCAGCAGCTACAGAGCAGCGATATTCCGGTGCTGCTGATGTGCGAGCCGCAGGCCCACGGTCTGTTTCCGCTGGCGCGCTGGCGGCTTTGCGCGCCGCTGGATAGCGTGTCGGCCTACGACAGCTACGCGTCGGTCAACAGCCTGATCAATCTGCTGTCGAACGCCTTTTTGCATGAAATTCTCGATAAAGGTCGCCCGCGCATTCACGATATTGCCACGCTTTATCAACAGCTGGATGAGCTGGAACAGCGATGATGGGGCGCCAGCGTGGTGCTTTGCATGGTTTTGGTGCAATGAAATATGCAGAAATCAGCGCCGCTGGTTCCTCTTTACTCTTCTCTTTCTCTTGTTTTACTGGCCTTTAAGCGAAGCGTTGCCGATGGCGCAGTGCATAAATTTATCTGGCACATTAGTTGCAAAAGTGACTTTAAAGAATCTTTTGTTTCATGCTAACGTAACGGGTAAATATCATGAAGAAACTGTTGATCGCGCTGGCCGGGGCCGCTTGTCTGTTAACCCACCTCTCGGCGGCGAAAGCTGACCAGCTGCAGGATATCGAAAAACGCGGCGTGATCCGCATTGCGGTGCCGCAGGATTTCCCGCCGTTTGGCTCGGTGGGCACCGACCTTCAGCCGCAGGGCTACGACATCGATATGGCGCGCTATCTTGCCAAAGAGATGAAGCTCAAGCTGCAGCTGGTACCGGTGACCAGCGCCAATCGCGTGCCTTATCTGCAAACTGATAAGGTAGATCTGGTGATTTCCAGCCTGGGTAAAAACGCCGAGCGCGAGAAGGTGATCGATTTTAGCCGGGCCTACGCGCCGTTCTTTCTCGGCGTATTTGGCGCGAAAGGCGCTGAGCTGAAAGACCCGGCGGCGCTGAGCGGTAAAAGCGTTGGCGTAACCCGCGGCGCGGTGGAAGACATGGTGCTGACCAGCGTGGCGCCGAAAGAGGCGCAGATTAAGCGCTACGAAGACAACAACACCACGCTGTCGGCGTACCTTTCCGGTCAGGTGCAGTATGTGGCTACCGGTAACCTGGTGGTGGCGGCCATCGCCCGGCAGAACGCCGATAAAGCGCCGGTGCCGAGCTTTATGCTGAAAGATTCGCCGTGCTTTATTGGTCTGAAAAAGAACCAACCGGCCCTGAAGGCGAAAGTGGATGCGCTGATTGAGCAGGGGGTAAAAGACGGCACTCTCAACGGCCTTTCCGAGAAATGGCTGAAAGCGCCGCTGCCTGCCAGCCTCGGCGCATAAGGTCCGGGCATGACGGAGCAACTTCATTTCTCTGCGCTCTGGCCGCACTGGCCGGAGCTGCTGGCGGGGCTGTGGGTGACCATCCAGCTAACGGTGCTGGCGACGCTCGGTGGCCTGACGATTGGCATCTTCGGCGCCGCCATCCGCAGCGGGCGGCCCACGTGGTTCAGCCGGATTTGGGGCGGGTATGTCGAATTGATTCGCAACACGCCATTTGTGGTACAGCTGTTTTTTATCGTCTTCGGCTTACCGAACCTGGGGCTAAAGATGACGGCGGGCGAGGCCGCGCTGCTGGCGATGGTGGTCAATCTTGGGGCCTACAGTACCGAGATCGTGCGCGCCGGTATTCAGGTCACGCCGAAGGGGCAGTGGGAAGCAGGGCGCGTGCTGGGGCTGACCCGGACGCAGACCTTTATTCAGGTGATTCTGCCGCCTGCGCTGCAGCGCATTTATCCGGCGCTGGTGAGCCAGTGCATCATCGTCATGCTCGGTTCGTCGGTAGTGTCGCAGGTCTCTTATGAAGAGCTGACCTTTGCCGCTAACCTGATCCAGTCGCGCACCTTCCTCAGCTTTGAGGTCTACCTGGTGACGACAGGAATTTATTTGGTGCTGTCGATAACGATGCGCCAGCTGCTGATGGCGGCAGGACGAAAATGGCTGGGGGTGCAGGCATGATGACCACCTTTACCGATTGGGACATTGTTCGCAATCTGCTGCTGGCCGGGCGCTGGACGGTGCTGCTGTCGCTGGTGGCGTTTCTCGGCGGCGCGCTGGTCACGCTGCCGCTGCTGCTGCTGCGCATGACCGGCGGGCGTCAGATAAAGCGCCTGATCCGCGGCTATGTTGAGCTGTTTCAGGGAACGCCGCTGCTGATGCAGCTGTTTCTTGCCTTTTTCGGCGTGGCGCTGTTCGGCATCGATGTTTCAGCGTGGACCGCGGCATCGCTGGCGCTGACGCTGTATACCAGCGCGTTTTTGCTCGATATCTGGTTTGGCAGCATCCGCGCGCTGCCAAAAGGGCAGTGGGAAGCATCGCGCTGTCTGGGGCTGAGCTTTGGCCAGACGCTCTATCGGGTCGTTGCGCCGCAGGCGCTGCGGATCGCCATCGCCCCGACGGTGGGGTTTGCCGTGCAGGTGATTAAGGGCACGGCGCTGGCGTCGATTATCGGCTTCGTTGAGCTGACCAAAGCGGGCACCATGCTGACCAACGTGACGTATCAGCCGTTTAAAGTCTTCGCGCTGGTGGCGCTGGGCTATTTCATTCTGTGTTATCCGCTGTCCCGCTACAGCCGTTATCTGGAGAACAAATTCAATGCCTCTCATCACCATTAATCAGATGCAGAAGTATTACGGCGATAATCACGTGCTCAAGGGCGTCGATCTGGATATCGATATGGGCGAAGTGATCTCGATTATCGGCCGCAGCGGGTCCGGCAAAAGTACGCTGCTGCGCTGCATCAACGGCCTGGAAGGCTATCAGGATGGCAGCATTAAGCTCGGCGGGATGACTATTACCGACCGCGACTCGCAGGCGCGGGAGATCAGCCGCTCTATCGGCATGGTGTTCCAGAACTTTAACCTGTTCCCGCATATGACGGCGCTGGAAAACGTGATGCTGGCGCCGCGTCGGGTGCTGAAGAAGAGCGCCGCCGAGTGTCGGGAGCTGGCCCAGCGGATGCTGGAAAAGGTCGGGCTTGGCGACCGGCTGGATTACTACCCGTCCAGTCTTTCCGGCGGTCAGCAGCAGCGCGTGGCGATTGCCCGTGCGCTGGCGATGTCGCCAAAAGTTTTACTCTGTGACGAGATCACCTCGGCGCTGGATCCCGAGCTGGTTGGCGAAGTGCTTAAAGTGCTGGAGCAGCTGGCGGCGGAGGGCATGACGCTGATTCTCGTGACCCATGAAATGAATTTTGCCCGCGAAGTGGGCGACCGCGTGGTGTTTATGCATCAGGGGCGCGTCTGGGAGCAGGGGGACAGCAAAACGCTGTTCGCTAACCCGCAGACCAGCGAACTGAAGCAGTTTATTTCATCCGTGCGCGGCTTAAATCAATAAGGAATCAAAAATGGACATGACACAGTTTCCGCAACTCAATCCGCCGGCGCGTCTGCTGATGGGGCCAGGCCCGATTAACGCCGACCCGCGCGTGCTGCGCGCCATGTCGAGCCAGCTGATCGGCCAGTACGACCCGGCGATGACCCATTATATGAACGAAGTGATGGCGCTCTACCGCGGCGTATTTCGTACCGAAAACCGCTGGACGATGCTGGTGGATGGAACCTCAAGGGCCGGGATTGAGGCGATCCTGGTTTCGGCTATTCGGCCGGGGGACAAGGTGCTGGTGCCGGTATTTGGCCGCTTCGGCCATCTGCTGTGCGAAATCGCCCGCCGCTGTCGGGCGGAAGTGCACACCATTGAAGTGCCGTGGGGTGAGGTGTTTACTCCGGACCAGGTGGAGGATGCCATCAAACGTATTCGTCCGCGCCTGCTGCTGACGGTGCAGGGCGACACGTCGACCACTATGCTGCAGCCGCTGGCGGAGCTGGGGGAGATCTGCCGCCGCTACGACGTGCTGTTTTACACCGACGCCACCGCTTCGCTGGGCGGCAACCCGCTGGAAACCGATGCCTGGCAGCTGGACGCGGTCTCGGCGGGGATGCAAAAATGCCTCGGCGGCCCGTCCGGCACCTCGCCGATTACCCTCAGCGCGCGCATGGAGGAGGCGATTCGCCGCCGCAAATGCGTCGAAGAAGGGATTCGCACCGATGCCCACCGCGACGGCGACGAGGAGATGATCTACTCCAACTATTTCGATCTCGGCATGGTGATGGACTACTGGGGACCAGAGCGCCTTAACCACCATACCGAGGCCACTACCGCGCTGTTCGGCGCCCGCGAATGCGCGCGTCTGATCCTCCAGGAGGGGCTGGATAACGGCATTGCCCGCCATAAGCTGCACGGCGATGCGCTGCTAAAAGGCATTCAGGCGATGGGGCTGGAGACCTTCGGTGACCTGAAACACAAGATGAACAATGTGCTTGGCGTCGTTATCCCACAGGGGATAAACGGCGACCAGGCACGCAAGTTGATGCTGGAAGATTTCGGCATTGAAATCGGCACTTCGTTCGGCCCGCTGCACGGCAAAGTGTGGCGTATCGGCACCATGGGCTACAACGCGCGTAAGGATTGCGTGATGACCACGCTCAGCGCGCTGGAGTCGGTACTTAACTATCTCAAATTCCCGACCACTCAGGGCGCCGCGATGCAGGCCGCGTGGGATCACTATCGCAGCGAGAGCGCGCAATGAGTCAAGCACAACGCCAGCAGGCGGATATGCAGCAGGCTGCGGCCCGGGTGTTGGCCCGCGCCGATGAGCTGGCGGCGATCAGCGAAACGCCGGACGCCCTGACCCGGGTTTATCTCTCCCCACAGCATCTTGCGGCTAACCAGCGGGCGGCGCTGTGGATGACCCAGGCCGGGATGACCGTCTGGCAGGACAGCGTCGGCAATATTTGCGGTCGCTATGAGGGTGAGCAGGAGGGCGCGCCGGCCATCCTGCTGGGGTCGCATCTTGATACGGTGCGCAACGCCGGGCGCTATGACGGTATGCTCGGCGTCCTGGCGGCGATTGAGGTAGTGCATCGCCTGCATCAACAGGGGCGACGGCTGAAAAAAGCCATTGAGATTGTCGGCTTTTGCGATGAAGAGGGGACGCGTTTCGGCATTACGCTGCTTGGCAGCCGCGGGCTGACCGGTACCTGGCCTGAGAGCTGGCTGGCGCAGACCGATGCCGATGGCGTCAGCGTGGCGCAGGCGATGGTGCTGGCCGGGCTGGATCCGGCGCGCATTCACCTGGCCGCCCGCAGCCAGGAGGAGATCGCCGCGTATCTGGAACTGCATATCGAGCAGGGGCCGTGCCTGGAGCAGGAAGGACTGGCCTTAGGCGTAGTGGAAGCGATTAACGGCGCGCGTCGGCTGAACTGCCGCTTTACCGGCGAGGCGGGACACGCCGGGACCGTACCGATGAGCCATCGGAAAGATGCGCTGGCCGCCGCCGCCGAGTGGATGGTGCTGATAGAGTCTCTGACCCGCCAGCAGGGCGGAAACCTGGTCGCCACGGTGGGCACGCTGCGCTGCGCGCCCGGCGCGGTTAACGTTATCCCCGGCGACGTTACGCTAACTCTGGATATTCGCGGACCGCACGACCAGCCGCTCGAGGCGCTGCTCGAGACGCTGCTGACGGGGGCACAGGCGATTGCCGCCCATCGCCAGCTGCAGTTTAGCGCGGAAGAGTTTTACCGCATTGCCGCCACCGCCTGCGATAGCGGATTGCAGCAGGTACTGAGCGAGGCGGTGCAGGCGGTGCAGGGGCGTTCGCTGACCCTGCCGAGCGGCGCCGGACATGACGCTATCGCCATGGCTGAACGTTGGCCGTCCGCGATGCTTTTTGTCCGCTGTAAAGGCGGCATCAGTCATCATCCTGCCGAGTCGGTCACCGCCGACGATGTGGCGCTGGCGATTGAGGCCTATTTTCGCGCGGTGACGGCGCTGGCAGCCGGGAAGTAAGCGCCGGGCTGTCCCGTCGCGGTACGGTCCCCCACCGGTGGCGATGGGGGCCAGTTTTATTTTTTGCCGTTCGGTTTCAGCTGCTCACCGGGTCTGAGCCTGAACAGCTCGTCATCTCGGGTGGAGTAGCGCACGGTTCCGTCAGCCATCCGATAAGCGCCTTCCGTGAATCCAGCGCCGTTCAGGAACGGAGCGACCGCGTCCGGCGTGTTGCGGAAGGCGGCTTCCAGGGCGAGAAGCGCATAGGGGGCGATACTATCGATACTGGCATATTCTGCCTCAGGAACATCGACAAAAAAGCCGTTGAGGCGCTGCTTGTTGATGATGTTCGCGCCGATGCGATCCGCCAGCGTCAAATAATCCCCCTGCCCGGTGGCCTGCCACAGGTCGATAAGCGCGAAAATCGCATACGGCTGATGATTCTCCGTTTGGCTATTCAGCCTGCGGTTTGTGCCGCCGGGTTCACCGATATCGCCTAACCCCTGGCCTTTCGCGATGCCGCGGGCGACCTTCCAGATGGCATGATCCGGTTCAAGCGTCCAGGCGCGGGCATAGGAGAGAAGAAATTCATTTCCCGCCGGATAGGCTTTGAGCACCGTCCCTTTTTTTCCATAATAGCCATCGCGTTTTAACGCGTAGTCGGAGAGATCCGTGCCGTTGGCCAGCATCGGGCGGAAGGTATTATTCTGCTCATCGTAAGCGTAGGTCGCGAAGGCCTTGAGGCCATCAAGAGTCCATTTTTTGAGATCGTCACCGTCTTTGCCGAGCGATTTTGCCAGGGCAAGCTGCATCAGCGCATTTTCTGAATAGAGCGTACTGGTTCGGCCCTTAAGCAGCATATTGCCTTCCAGCGCGTCCGGGCCCAGTTCCGGGCCAAACTGACGCTGCGCGCGGTCGCCGTATTTCGAATGCGTGTCGCTGTCATCGCTGGTATCGGCGCGTTTTAACGGTTGGGTAAACTGGTATACGCCCAGCCCGGTCTTCTTATCTCGCGGCAGAACGTACTGTTCGGCCAGCCGTTTTGCCCACGTCAGTGCGCCAGCGTCACCATCGTATTGATACAGCAGCGATGCGGAGTAGATCAGGTCGTTGCCGGCATTGAGAAAGCTCAGACCTTTGGTGGCGAAAAAGGGCGGCTGTTGGACAAAATCACTTTGCCAGAGCGCGCCCATCGGTTTGCCGTACTCCCCGTGGCGGCTGGTTTCCAGCGTTTTCCAGTCGTAAACATGGGCATTCCAGAAAGCCTTGATAAAGCGCGCGGTCGCCTGGTCATCGACGGCAAACATCATGTCGTAATAGGGATAGGCATTCTTAAGTTCATGAACCCGCTCTTTTTCACTTGGGCCTTGAGGCTGCAGCGTTTTTAAATCAACAAAACGATGCCCTCCCCATAGCAGCAGCCCGCTCGCATCCTGATAGTGGTCAAAGTAGTAGCGTATATTCTCCGCGACCCGCTGTTTATATTTTGTTTCGCCGGTCAGGTTGCTTAACCCTACCAGCACCCGCATCAAGTTTTGCTGGGCAGAGAAGTTCGACAGCACGGTCACTTTACCGTCCGGAAATACCCATTCCATTTGTTTGCCGGTGCGTGGGTCCACGCCATTAGCCAGCAGGGGAGAGTGATGCCCGTACCGATCGCTTGCTTTGTCCAGCACGACGTCGGCGAACTGCTTTACGCTGCTCAGGCGCTCGTTCTCCTGGGCACCCGCATTCAGTGAGAAGAGACTCAGAACGCCCAATGCCAGGGTGATTTTTGCAATCTTCATTATTTTCCTCTTAATGAAAATAAGGGTTTAATTAAACCCTTATTTATTTTTTATCTGACTGACAGGACGTTATCAGAAGGAATATTTCACGCCAACGCGATAACGCGTTTGGCGTTCATCGGTGGATTTACTACCGGAAACGTTGCCGATGGCCATATAAGGAGACCAGTTTTTATCAAATTTATAGGTCAGCTTAAAATCATGGGTCCAGTCATAGCTTTCGTTATCCGCTAAAATAACCCCGGCGGAGTTGGCTTTTTTATAGTCCAGCTCATAATCCAGTTGATAATCTTTGAGGAATTTCCAGGAAATAACGCTGGTCAGATTATAGCCGTTCTCCGAGGTGTCTTTAGACGTGCCAATATTGCCTGAATTGCGCTTGTAGTAAGGGCGATAGCGCAATGAGGCGCTGAGATCGTCGGTCAGATTCGCTTTACCGCGCAGATAGGGCCGATAGTTATTTGAGGACGAACTGGTATCCAGAGAGAAGCCGGGCTCAATCTGGAAGGTCTTATTTATTTTATGCACGTAGCTCGCCACCACTTCGGTGCCGTTACTCACGGTTTCATCATAGGCTTTATTTTTATCTTGCGATCCTTTCCATTTTCCTTCCAGCGATAAGCCAAAGCCATTGGCAAAACGGTGAGACATCAACAGACGATCTTTATGATTGTTCCCGGCTTTGTCATTCGTTTCATGACGATAATCAAAGGTCACCGCGTGAGCAGCAATACTGATGAAAGGAATTGTGACTAATAATAATGAGCGAAACATAGGGTGCCTCTACTTTTTTTATTTTCCAAAGGTACAAGAAATGACCTGCCGTAAAGCAGGCAGAACGATACAAATGAAATTTTTAAATGGTTGTGTGGTGCCGGGTGCCTCCCGGTGAATCAGGCGCTGACTTCCTGATCCGTCTATAAAAACGAAACGTCGATGAGGGTATTCCTCTATTCAGCATGACCCCGCCGCTTAGGGGGATTCACCACACATTATTCTTTATTCCCCGGTGATGACGAGTTTGTACTGCTTGTGATTTTATTGAAAATAACTTTTACACAAAATGAAATGATGTTTTGAGATCAAGATCGGAATATTTAAAAGAGTGATTAAATAATTTTTATTACATTTATAAAGATAATCCTAAAGAAAATTAACATTTATAATCATGGGGTTGCGGTGTTTTTGGTGTTTTATTTCTGGTCTATGCACGGCTTTAATTGAATTAACGGTAATCTTATTCCTATATTTTTAAGGGTTTATTTTGTTAAAAATTAAAAAATATTCCGGCGGTATCAATGGTTAAATCGGGGCTAATGCTTGCGATGTGCTTTAGTTAAACAAAAGCTAAACGGATAGGCTCGCGGTATTGATCTGCCTGACTGACGACATAACACTCACAAAAACGCGTCCATGTGGAAGGATAATAAAAGACGGTGACCTCGGGGCTACAAGATGACCATTTATGGAAAGGATCGTGTATTTATTTATGGAGTAGAAAAGATACTGCAGGCGCTTAGCGATGAGGCGGGAACGGAGGCAGAGAGCGATGCGGCCTGTATGTACGTCACCCATGGGATGGATATTCAGGAGATCTATGCTCTTTTCTTCCGCCACCCGCCGGAGCACTACGCCATCTTCATCACCTCCGAACGCCATTTTGAGGCGATCAACCGCCTGTTTCCGGGCCTGTTAAAGCTCTGTTTAGCTGAGCGGTTGACGGTAGACGAGCTGCATCAGGCGTTAAGGGTGATGCGCCTGTTCTCGGCGCAGAACCAAAGCGTGGCCTATTTGCCCGCCAGGTTGAATTTTACCCATGCCGAGCGACAGATTATGCGGCTCAGTTTGCGCGGCCATTCCCTGGATGATATTGCCCGTATCCGTGGGGTTAGCCCCTCTACGGTCAGCGTCCAGCGTACCCGGCTGATGAAGCGTATGGGAACCAAAAGCCTGCAGGAGCTATGCTCCCTCTATGCGGCAATGCGCGCCAGCGATTGTTCACGCACTCCGGCTAAGCTGAATGAGGATCGCGTTTATTGATTAATGCAGCCCGTTGGGTAAGCGCGAAAGGCGAACGCGAGATAATATTGTTTGCACGTCAGTCGCCAACGTACCGCCCGCAGGTTGTTGCGGGCATACCGTCAGTAAACAGGAGAAAGAATGGCCGTCGATCGCAATGGCGACATTGCCCTGCCAAAAGTGAACGCAATGCAGCCCGAATTCGCCCGCGTAGTGGACGGGGTCGTGGCAACGCTAACCCGGTGCTTCCCTGAACTGATGCATAGCCTTTATGTTTACGGTAGCGTGGCGCAAGGACGAGCAACGCCCGGCAAGTCCGATCTCGACATGAGCGTGATATTCCACGATCGCCCCGATCGGGCCGCAGCGGCGCGGCTCGCTGAGATTAAGCGTGAACTGGAAAAGAACTATCCGGTTGTCAGTAAAATCGATTTTGATTGCGGTGTGCTGCCGCAAGTCCTGCACCCGGATCATACGCTGAGCTGGGGATACTGGCTTAAACATCATTGCGTCTGCGTGTACGGCGAAGATCTGAGCCGCCGGTTTGCTCCCTTTAAACCGGCAAAAGCTATCGCCGTTGCCGTAAATGGGGATTTCCTGCCGGTACTGGAAAAATTCATGGCACAAATACGCTCATCCGCGGATAAGAATGAAGGGTTACAGCTGCAGCGCGCTGCCGCACGCAAAATCATCCGCGCAACCAGTATCCTGCGTAGTGAGTACGACAAAGACTGGCCGGACACCCTTGCTGAGCACCATGGTAAGCTCATTGCCCGCTATCCTGAAAAAGCTGATGACATGGATTACCTGCTGGCAGTGAGTCATGAACCTCAGGGAGACCTGGCCGACTTTGAAAAAAGGATTCTGGCTTTTGCCCGCTGGCTTAACGTCGAGTTTCATCGTCGTCAAAGCTGAGCGGAAAAGCGCCCTGGCCTCATGCTCTGCTAACCATAGCCGCGATATAAAGCCCGCATCCCCAGGCCAGGTGCGTAAGCACGCTCAGCAAGCGAGCCAGCCACGGGCGCGAGGTACGCGACGCCGCCACACCAAAGCCCAATGCGGGTTGAAGAATCAAGAACGGCGCAAATAACGTTAGCACGCCTGCCAGCAGGCCTGCCGTCAGCGTCGGCTCGTTTAACCAGACGGTTCCGTTCAATGCCAGCGGGACAAAAGCAAAAATGGCCCCGGTCAGGTAGTGAAACACCCAGCCGATAACGCTCTCTCCACGCAATGCCGGCGTGGAAGCGATGGTATTATGGCAAAGCTTTCCTCTGAAAAGCCATGCAATCCAGCGACCCACCAGCGCATAGTTTAGCGGCGGCAGCTTGAGCAGGTATTTTTGGCCGAATGACCAGAGATCCATTATCAGCGTCGCGCCAATACCCGTTATGACCGTTTTTACTACCATCATCGTCTCCAGGGTGTACTCCTTTTCCAATGCATGTCAGGCTGGTAGCCAGTGTGCAACTTGAAGCGAGGTTTAAGTCAACCATGAAAGCCCTCGATATCCGGGAAATTGCCGATCTTTCTGGCATAAATCCCTCCGCGCTGCGTTATTACGAAAAAAAAGGATTAATTCAGCCTGTTGGCCGTAACGGTTTACGACGGCAATATCACCAAAATGTGCTCAATAAACTGCAGCTCATTACGTTGGGGCAGGCGGCAGGGTTTACGCTGGATGAACTTGCCGCGATGTTTGGTTCGCAAGCCGGGGTCACGATTGACCGGGGGCTGCTCCTCCAGCGGGCGAAAGAGATTGATGCCACCGTGCGCAAGCTGCAGCTGTTAAGCCGCGGGCTGAAGCACGCAGCGCGCTGCACGCAGCCGGAGCCTGTTCATTGTGAAGAGTTCAAAAGAGTGGTGGCGAAAGGGTTGAGGCTGGTTGGCTGATTAATTACTTCAGACTGTGATGAGAGCATAATAATGGACAAAAATTTTACACCTGAGCAAATCGAAATCATTAATCGCGTGGTTTTTGCGCGCGTCGAACAAATGAAAGAGCAAGTGACTGACCTTATTGCGCAGACAGAGCGCGATGCGCACCAGCAGCTGGCGGATTGCGGGATTGATATGACCGATTTCTGTCCGGCTAATCAGCACTTTCTTATGATGACAATCGTCCAGGCGCTGATAGATCGGGTGCACGGCGGCGACAGGGCCCTTGCCCGGAAGATAATAACCATGGAGGCGAAGAGACTGAACGTCAGCGTTAACGTTGAAGCTGATAGTTCGAGATAGCCTTGAGGCTGAGTCTGCGGCGGACCAGAGCGTTATAAACTGCATCAGCACTGCCTTGTTTGCATAGCAGAGTCAGCCCCTTCAGCATCGGCCATCGGGCTAAAAATGGAAGACCGCTCCCGGAGTCCAGAAAAGGCCTTTCCCCCAGCACCGATTGCCACATCCTCGTAGCGTTAACTCTTTATTATTCGCGCCACTGACTTCGTCGCCATGGATTGGTAGTAGGTTGGAACATTCCGCGGGGTCAGTCCACTCTCTTCTGCTCGCTGCTGCGCATCGTCAGGCTGCGCGCCTTTAAAGTTCGCTCAATCGCTCTGCGCTGTTATGCTAAAAGTCTGGCAAGCCGCGCTGTTAAGAGACCTGACCATGCCCGAACGCGAGAAAAACATCCATATTCAACCCTCATCTTCAATCTCCCGCACCCATATTCTACCGGCGCTGCTGGCCATCGTCGCCGTGACCGGACTGTGCGCGTATATCTCGTCGCCGCTGGGGCCGTGGCGCGAAATTTTGATTAATCCCGGAATGTATATCGATCTGCTGGCGCTGCTATTTCTGCTGTTTATGCTCTGGAGCTCCACCAAAGTGCGCATGAATCACGTGGCGGTTAACTGGGTACGCTACGGACTGCTGCTGTGGATTGCCGGCGGTACGTTCGATCTGATGGATGAAATCTTTCACCAGCCGCGCTGGATGGGGTACTACTGCGAAGATCTGCTGCGCCTGTCCGGCATGCTGCTGAGCGCAGTCGGGGTCTACAAAATTATTGAGCGCATCAATCTGCTGTACGTTGATGCGCGTTCCCAATCATTAAAGGATGAGCTGACCCAACTGCCTAACCGTCGCTTCTTTATCGACACCATCCGCGAGAAGGAGGGACGCAGGCTGGGGCTAATGATTGTCGATATCGATTACTTCAAGAAAATTAATGACACCTGGGGCCATCTGGTGGGGGACGAAGTCCTCTTTGCTCTCGGTAAGCAGCTGGCTAAGCTCACCAGCGATAAGGTGCTGCCTTCGAGGATTGGCGGCGAAGAGTTTGCCATTATTGTCGACGGAATGACGGCGCAGGAAGTGGATGAACTGGCGCAGGCTATTCTGCAAAACGCCCGGGCGATCCTGATCAACCACGACCATCCGCTGTCGATCAGTATCGGCGTTGGTCTGCGTAACAAAGGGGAACCGCAAAACCTGTTCATTAAAAAGGTCGATGACGCCCTCTATAAGGCCAAAAATAACGGTCGCGGGCGGGTCGAGTGGGCCGTCTGAGTCAGCCCTGCTGCGCGCTGCGGCAGTGGCGACGATATTCTGATGGCGAACGCTCGGTGTAGCGTTTAAACACCCGGCAAAAATAGTTGCTGTCGACGAACCCGCAGTTGTGGGCGATCTCTTTTACCTTGAGATCGTAGCCGCGCAGCAGCTTTTTGGCCTTTTCCAGGCGTACGCTGGTGAGAAACTCATTAAAACCGACGGAGCCGGATTTTTGGAAAATATGCGACAGGTAATTGGGCGTAATATGAAAGCGTTTCGCCACCGACTCGCGGGTCAGGGGCTGGCTGAGATGCTCTTCGAGATAGTCCTGCACCGCCAGAAACAGATCGCGACTGCGGCTGACGCGCATCTCCAGCCCCACCAGCTGCTCAAGGCAGTGGCTTAACAGGGCCGCGACCACCAGCCTGGCGGTCACCGGATCCGGCTGCAGGCAGATTTCATTAAGCGATAGCAGCAGATAGGAGCCGACGCGGGGCCCGAGGCGGGCAACGTTCTGCTTTTCCGTGCGCAGCTGCTTGCCGTCCCAGTACTGAACGCAGAATCCGAGCTTCTGGCGGCCAAAGAGGATGCTTAACGTCGATGCTGGCCCGGTCCACTCCGGCAGCGTCCACTTGCCCGCCTGAACGTAGAGCACCTGCGAGGCGGAGAGCATCGTCTCCGATAGCGGCAGCCCGCTCTCCTTAAGCTCACCCTCAAGCACAATTTCCAGCCGCGGAAAGGGCACTTTAAACGCCAGCGCAGGCTCGGAGATATCCGGGTCGGGGAATCTGACGTGCAGATTATCTTTCTGATTTACTAAACGATTTAAAATATCCGCCAGATCGTCAATCATTCCGTACGCCTTAGAAGAGAACAATTATCTTGTTGATTATAATCTATTTTATCAGTGGTGATTTGTTCTGTGTCAGGCTGGGTCGCGAATGTTTGCCCTACAGAAAGAGGAAAAAAGCTGGATTTTGATAGCCATCACACTTTTCTTCCTCGCGTACGCTTGTCCAGTTTTTCGTAGTTTTGGCCTCATGTATTCCCGGTCGGTGCAGATTAGAGTTTGTTTTGTGTTATCGATAAGTTAAGGAATAGAAATATGGAACAACAATCTGCGGTTTATCTGGATGCGCTGGGGGCGAATGTTGCGCTGAGCCCGACAATGAAACAGGAACTGGATACCCTGGGCTACACCGTCGTGCATAACGTGGTGGACGCGGAGTGGCTGGCGGCGATGCGCGAGCTTATCGACGCCATCGTCGAGAGAGAGGGCGACAGTCTGGCCATTGAACACCACCAGGAAGCGACCGCCACGCGCATTGCCAACCTGATTAATAAAGGGGTGATTTGGGAAAAGGTCTGGTCGCATCCGCTGATACTTTCCGCCTGCCGGTATATTTTTCAGGGCGATTTTAAAGTCTCCAGCCTGAACGCGCGGGAAGCGTTGTTTAACGGCGGCCATCAGCCGCTGCATGCGGACTGGAAAAAACCGCGTCCTGACTTTCCGAAAGTACATCTGGTGAATACGATATGGGCTATCGATGACCTGAGCGCTGAAAACGGCGCACCGCGCATTATCCCCGGCACCCATTTGCGTCCGGAGCTGCCGGAAGAGGTGCTGGACGACCCGGAGCTGGCGCATCCTGATGAAGTGGTGTTCGCCGCGCCGGCGGGCAGCGTGATGATTTATAACGCCCACGCCTGGCACGGCGGGACGCGCAACCGCGTCGGCAGCAGAAGGCGGGTGCTGCACGGCTTATATATCGACAGAGCGGATACCGCGCAGCAGGATCAGCAGCGCTGGCTGACGCCGGAAACCGCCAGCCGTTTGACCCCCGCGCAGAAATGGCTGCTGGGGGTGGCGTAAATTAAATTGCCGAAACACGGTGTTCCCGGAGGCGGTGCTGCGCACCTGTCCGGGCTACAAAATCGCTGAGCACCGGTAGCCCGGACAGGCGCATCGCGCCGCCTCCGGGATTTCCCGCTCTCAAGGGATCTCAATATAAACCACCGGTTTTTTCATAATGCATTTCACCGCGTCGACGATCTGCTGCGGCTGCAGCAGAAAAGTTTTGATGCTGGTCTTAATGGTGCGGATGCCGTTGAAGCGTCTGGCATCGTCAATTTCAATATCCGTCACCAGCAGTACGACATCGGCATGGGCAATATCGTCAGCGGTAATTTTGTTCTCAACCCCCAGCGCGCCCTGGGTTTCTATTTTGATATTCCATTTCTCATGGTGGCCGACCTTTTCCAGGCGTTCGGCCGCCATATAAGTGTGAGCGACGCCGCTGACGCAGGCCGTGACGGCAACGATATTGAAATCCATAGCATCCTCCAGGCGTTATCCGCCAATGGTCACGCTAAAACCGGCCCGTTCGGCCAGCGTCTTGAATGGCTGAATCTCAGATTCTGCAGGGGCCTTAATCATCGACATCGACCATTTTTTTCCCAGTAAATGATATTTTGGTTCGCCGAACTGATGGAACGGCAGAAGATGAATTTCGCGCAGCTTAAAGGGGGCCAAAAACGCCAGGATCTGGCGGAAATTCTCTTCGTTAAGCGTAAATCCCGGAATCAGCGGCACCCGGGGAATAAGCGGGATTTGGGCTTCGACCAGACGGGTGAAGTTATCCAGCACCCGCGGCATATTCATCCGCAGCTGCTCCCGGGCCAGCGTTTCATCCATGATTTTCAGGTCGAACAGCACTTCGTCGCACGCCTGAGCCAGCGGAAAAAAGCGGCTGAACGCGGTATCGCCAGCTGTTTCAATCGCCGTTCTGATCCCCCATTCGCGCAAGCGGCGCAGAAAACGCGCGGCAAATTCGGCCTGCATCAGGACTTCGCCGCCCGACAGGGTCACGCCGCCGCCCGAGGCGCGGAAGAAGATCTCATCCTTCAGCACCTCTTTAAGCAGATGATCGAGGGTAACATCGCGGCCAATCTGCTCCCACGCGCCGGAGGGGCACTCGACCACGTCCTGCTGGCAGCGCGAGCAGCGCAGGCACTTGCTCTCCCGGCGTACGGTCTGAATTTTCGGCGAGATCGACTCCGGATTAGCGCACCACGGACAGGTATGCGGGCAGCCCTTAAAAAACACCACGGTGCGGATCCCCTGACCGTCATTCAAAGAGTAGCGCTGGATGTTAAAAATGCGCGCCTCATCGGCGCGCGTTTCCATGACCTCACAGCTGATGCGCGGTGCGGCGGATAATGTCATCCTGAATCTCCTGCGACAGCTCAACGAAAAAGGCGCTGTAACCCGCAACGCGCACCACCAGACCGGCAAAATCCTGCGGCCGCTGCTGGGCTTCGCGCAGCGTATCGGCATTGACCACGTTGAACTGAATATGCTGTAGCCTCAGCCTGGTGAATGCCTGCAGGAAGTCGGCCAGCTTATTCAGGCCGCTGTCGCCGGCAAGCGTTGCCGGGGTGAATTTGACGTTCAGCAGCGTACCGTTGGAGAGCAGAAAGTTATCCAGCTTGCTGACCGACTTGAGCACCGCGGTCGGTCCCTGAACGTCCTGGCCGAGCATCGGCGACAGCCCGCCGTCCGCCAGCTGTTCTCCCGCCAGGCGTCCGTCCGGGGTGGCGCCGACGACCGAACCGAGCGGCACGTGGGCAGAGACGGTATAGGAACCCGGCGTAAACTGACCGCCGCGCGGGTTCTGGTATTGTTCTACCTCTTTGCAGTAAAAGCGCAGTAGATCGGCGCTGATGTTGTCCACTTCGTCAATATCGTTGCCGTATTTCTCGAAGCGGTTGATCAGGCGAGCGCGAATTTTTTCCCCTTCCGGCGTCTGGAAATTGGCTTTCAGCACTGCGATAAGTTCAGCGAAGCTGAGCCGTTTTTGCTCAAAAACCATCCCTTTTAGCGCGTGCAGCGAGTCGCTGAGGTTAGCAATGCCGATGCCCTGGACCCCGGAGAAGTTATAGCGCGCGCCGCCTGCGGTAATATCCTGACCGTGCTGCACGCAATCCTCAATAAAAGAAGAGAGCAGGGGAACCGGCGCCCAGTCGCGGTGGCCGATATCGCAAATGTTGCTGCCTTCCACCATCAGCTTAATGTAATAGCGAATCTTGTCGCGGATCTGGTTAATCAGCCCATCCCAGGTGATATCAGGATTGCTTTCGTTTTCCAGCATCACGATTTCCATCACCTTCAGCAGGTTAAACATGGCGATATCGTGCAGGCCGTAGGTGCGCCCCGGGATCGACAGCTCAACGCAGCCAACCACCGAATAATCCCGCGCGTCCTCCAGCGATACGCCGCGGTTGAGAAATGCCGGGATCACCACTTCATCATTAAAGATTTGCGGAATGCCGGTACCGAGGCGAATGGTCTCGGCGGTTTTGCGCAGGAAAGGACGATCGATGAGCTCGTTGACGCGTACGCCAAGGTTCGGCTGCGGCAGTCGAACGTTCTGGTAGGCGTCGAGGGACAGAAACGACAAAATATTGACCGCGCTGCGTCCGGTCTCGGTCAGGCCGCCGAGCAGCGCGGTATAGCCGGTCGGGAAGCCTGCAAAGTAGCGCGCGCTGCTGGTGGAGCGTAGCAGAACGATATCGTTGCACTTCACCCACAGCGACTCCAGCAGCTCCTGAAGAAACTGCGGATCCTGGCCGCGATTCAGCGAAGCCTGATAGTACGGCAGCATGTACTGGTCAAAGCGTCCCAGCGAGATAGAGCTGGCGTTGGATTCATACTGCAAAATGATGTTCATATACCAGAAGAGCTGGCAGGCCTGCCAGAAATCTTCCGGGCGGTGTACCGCATTATGGCGGGAGATGTTGGCGATGGTCTCCAGCTCTTTGCGCCGCTGTTCATCAGCACAATCGGCGGCCATTTCATCGGCAAGGGCCGCATAGCGCAGAATATGGCGCTGGGAGGCTTCCAGCAGGATCAGCACCGCCTGATAAAAACTGTTCTGCGGGTGCTGCTGACGCACCGCCTTAATCTCCGTCACCAGCGCGGCGAGGCCGTTTTCCAGCAGGCGAGGGTAGTCGATAATGATATGTCCCTGGCCCTTATCGGTCTGGTTGACGCTAAAAATCTGCGTGCTGACGGCGTTTTTGACTTCATCAGTCATCTGGGCGTTGATGAAGTCCTTCATCGAGCGATTTTCCCAGTAGGGGAACAGCTCTTCGCGATAGATGCGCTTGTCTTCTTCGCTGATATTGAAACGGTCCTGCGGGCGGGTCGGGAACTGGTCCAGCTCCTTGAGCAGCCAGTAGGGGTCCATCTCCGGGGACATAATTCCGGCGCGCGGCTTGATGGTCCGGTTGCCGGCAATCAGTTCATCATCACGAATCGAAATCTGCACATGATCGAGGATCCATGCGGTCGCTTTCGCCCGGCGGATCATTACCGGCTCACCCTCCGTCTGTTTATGGCTGGCGGTGTAGAGCAGCGCCCGCTCGAGTGAGATTTCGCGCGGGTTGGCGAACAGACGATCTTTTAAGCGTTGAGTGCGATTGGTCATGACAAACTCCATGTTATTTTGCGGGGCGCAGGGCGCGCCCCGGGCATTCAGTCAGGCATTCTGTGAAAGGTGGCTGTCGATTTTGTTCATAATGGCTTCGGCGCGCTTCACGGCATCGCTGATGTTGACGCGCACAATGGTTTTACCGGCAAAGCGTTCTTCAAACTTAATGCCGATATCTTTGGTCAGAATCACCATATCGGCGCTGGCGACGTCTTCTGCGGTCAGCTCGTTCTCAATGCCGATGGAGCCCTGAGTCTCGACTTTGACCTGCCAGCCTTTTGCTTTAGCGGCGCTCTCCAGCGATTCGGCGGCCATATAGGTATGGGCAACGCCAGAGGGGCAAGCGGTAACGGCGATAATTTTGGTCATACGATATTCCTTCCACTGTTTCAGTTAATTTCGAAATCAAGATCCATCTCGTCATCGGCTTTGGCGTCTGACGTTTTCTTTTTCGCCAGGGCTTTGAGCAGAATAACGCAGGCGGCGCTGACGATGGCGCCGACCGCCAGACCGGCAACAAACCCGCCTTTACCTTCGACGACCGGCAGAACGATGAGCCCGCCCCAGCCGGCGTAGCACTGGGCGCCGAGCAGCGCGGCGGTGACGCAGCCGGCGGCGGCGCCGATCATATTGGCCGGGATAACGCGCAGCGGGTCGGCGGCGGCGAAGGGGATCGCGCCTTCGGTCACGCCAACGCAGCCCATCACCAGCGCGGCTTTCCCGGTTTCGCGCTCTTCCGCGGAGAAATATTTACGCCCAATCAGCGTTGCCAGGCCCATGCCCAGCGGCGGCACGGCGATACCGACGGCGGCGATGGCCACAACGCTGTAAACGCCCTGGGAAACGCAAATCAGCATGAAGGCGTAGGCGACTTTATTCACCGGACCGCCCATGTCGAAGGCCAGCATCAGACCCATAATGATGGCGAGAATAACGATGCTGCCTTCGCGCATGCCCTGCAGCCAGCCGGTCAGACTGGCGGTCAGCGCGCCAATCGGCTCGCCGAGACCCCACATCATGATCCCGGCGGTTATAAAGGTGCCGATAATCGGGATAACGAAGATGGGCATCACCGAGCGCAGCACCTTGTGCACCGGGATTTTCTTCAGGTAGTAAACCACCAGCCCGCCAATGATCCCGGCAATCAGCGCGCCGAAGAAACCGGCGCCGAAGCTGTTGCCGACCCAGGCGCCGATGGCGCAGGGGGCCAGAGCCGCGCGGTCGGAGATGGAGTAGCCGATATAGGCCGCCAGAAATGGCACCATTAGCGTCAGACCGGCGACGCCGATATCAAACAGTTTTTTCAGGTTAGGGTCGGTGGCGGCATCGGGCACCGCGCCCTTGCCATACAACATGACGGAGACTGCCAGCAAGATCCCACCGGACACGACAAACGGGATCATATGTGAAACCCCGGTCATGAGGTGCTGGCGGGTATTTTTTAATATTTGCACCAGTTCGTTCATTGTTTTTCTCCTGAGCGCTGCGTGGCCCGTGACTGAGTTGATGTCTCAACATTAGAAAAAGGGCGGCGCATAAAATAGTAGAGAAAAAGTGCATTTACTGGATATTTGTAAGGCGAGGAGAAAATTGCGATCCACCTCAAATCTTAGTTCTGGTGGGTTTTTAATGCCCTTCACGAGGCGATTTGTGACCACGAGCATAAAAAAGATTCAGCCATACAATTATCCAGTAATTACCACTTTTATCGTGTAGTGGCGGGCGGCTTCTTTCTTTACCTTTTGGCTAATACGCATTATTCAGGAGGAAGGCGATGGCTCTGGTAATTGAATTCATATGTGATTTGCCCAACGGCGTACATGCGCGTCCGGCAAGCCTGGTAGAAACGCTGTGCAATACTTTTTCATCTTCAGTCGAATGGGTAAACACCCGCACAGAAGGACGCGGAAACGCCAAAAGCGCGCTGGGGATTATTGGCACCAATACCTTAAAGGGCGACCGCTGCCAGCTTGTTGTCAGCGGTGAAGATGAACAGCAGGCGTTTAATACGCTGACGGCGTTCATCACCGACGAGTTCCCGCACTGCGATGCGCCGCTGCCGGCGGCGGAGCAAATGGCCGTTCAGCCGGTTCCTGAATCCCTCTCGCGTCTTAATCCTACCCTGTTTCACGCGCTGCCGGTCTGCGCCGGCAGCGCGGGCGGCAGGCTCACCCATCTTAAGTCCCTCGACCTGCGTGATTCAGGCGCGCTGCCTGCAGCGGGCGCAATTGAACAGGAACAGGCGGCGCTGGACAGGGGCCTGACCCTGCTGGTGAAAAATATTGAGTTCCGCCTGCTGGATAACGACGGTACCGCCAGCGCGATCCTTGAGGCGCATCGCTCTCTGGCCACCGACGCCTCGCTGCGCCAGCATCTGCTGGACGGGCTGTTGAACGGTCTGAGCTGCGCTGAAGCGGTGGTCGCGACCGGCGAACATTTTTGCGCCCAGTTTAGCGCTTCCGGCAATAGCTATTTGCAGGAGCGGGTGCTGGACGTGCGCGATGTGTGCTTCCAGCTTCTGCAGCATATCTACGGTGAGGATCGTTTTCCGGCACCGGGTAAGCTGACCGAAGAGGCCATCTGCCTCGCCGATGAACTCACCCCCAGCCAGTTTCTTGAACTGGATAAAACGCTGCTTAAAGGCCTGCTGCTGCGCAGCGGCGGCACCACTTCACATACGGTGATCCTCGCGCGTTCGTTCAATATTCCCACCCTGGTGGGCGTCGATATGGAGGCGCTGCTGCCGTGGGTCGATCGCCGGGTACAGATTGACGGTAACGCCGGGCTGGTGGTGGTGAATCCCGATGAAGCGGTGGCGCGCTACTATCAACAGGAGGCCTGGGTACAGGCGCAAATCCGCCGCCAGCAGCAGGCCTGGCTGGATAAAGAGGGCCGAACGGAAGACGGTATTCGTCTGGAGGTGGCGGCCAACATCGCCCATTCGGTAGAGGCGGCGGCGGCCTTCAACAACGGCGCGCAGTCGGTAGGACTGTTCCGCACCGAGATGCTCTATATGGACAGGCCCAGCGCGCCGTCGGAAAACGAGCTGTATAACATCTTTTGCCAGGCGCTGGAGCCGGCCAACGGGCGCAGCATTATCATCCGCACCATGGATATCGGCGGCGACAAGCCTGTGGCCTACCTCAACATCCCGGCGGAGAATAACCCGTTCCTCGGCTACCGGGCGGTACGTATTTATGAGGAGTATCAGGCGCTGTTCCGCACTCAGCTGCGGGCGATTCTGCGCGCTTCCGCGCACGGCGCGCTGAAAATCATGATCCCGATGATCTCCTCGATGGAAGAGATCTTATGGGTCAAAGAGCAGTTGGCGGATGCTAAACAGTCGCTGCGCAGCGAACATATCCCGTTTGATGAAAAGATCCCGCTGGGCATTATGCTTGAGGTGCCGTCGGTGATGTTTATCATCGATCAGTGCTGCGAAGAGATTGATTTCTTTAGTATCGGCAGCAACGACCTGACCCAGTACCTGCTGGCGGTGGATCGCGATAACGCCAGGGTGACGCGCCACTACAACAGCCTCAATCCGGCTTTTCTGCGCGCGCTGGATTACGCGGTTCAGGCGGTGCATCGTCAGGGGAAATGGATTGGCCTGTGCGGCGAGCTGGGGGCTAAAGGTTCGGTGCTGCCGCTGCTGGTGGGGCTGGGGCTGGATGAGTTGAGCATGAGCGCGCCGTCGATTCCGGCAACCAAGGCGCGTCTGGCGCAGCTTGACAGCCGCGCCTGCCGTCAGCTGCTTAACCAGGCGATGCAGTGCCGTACGTCATTAGAGGTAGAACATCTGCTTGCCCAGTTCCGCATGACCCAGCAGGACGCGCCGCTGATTACTCCGCAGTGCATTACGCTGAACAGCGACTGGCGTAGCAAAGAGGAGGTCATTAAGGGCATGACTGATAATCTGCTGCTGGCCGGGCGCTGCCGCTATCCGCGTAAGCTGGAAGCCGATCTGTGGGCTCGCGAAGCGGTGTTCTCTACCGGCTTAGGCTTTAGCTTCGCCATTCCCCACAGTAAATCAGAGCATATCGAGCAGTCGACCATCAGCGTCGCCCGTCTGGCGCAGCCGGTAGCGTGGGGCGACGACGAGGCGCAGTTTGTGATTATGCTGACGCTTAATAAGCATTCGGCGGGGGATCAGCATATGCGTATTTTCTCGCGGCTGGCGCGGCGCATTATGCATGAAGAGTTCCGGCAATCGCTGGTGACGGCGCAGAGCTGCGAGGCGATCGCGGCGCTGCTGCAGCGCGAGCTGGAGCTGTAATTCGGTCCGGAGAATCTCCCCGGTGGCGCTTGCGCTTACCGGGGCTACGGGTTTCCAGCGATCTGCGGGGCGGTAGCCCGGGTAAGGCGTTTACGCCGCGACCCGGGATATCCGGGCCCGGTGCCTCCGGGAATGTATACGTATTCCGTTCACCGCTATTCGGCAGAAAATGTATTTCCGTCGAACGTGAACGGGTAAAGGGGGAGAAAACCGTCTCCCCCTTTACAATCCCCGCGGTCCCGCAAAGAAATCGGTGCTGCGCACTGCGCTCACCTCCCGGCCCTCAGCCTGCGGTCGGCTCAACTCGACATTACTCGTCCCATCCCTGGGACTCGCCCCTACGGGGCCAGCGCAAGCGCTGTTCAAAATTGCTCCAGGCAATTTTGTCGTGTCTCGATTCGCCTCTGTCCGCCATCCCTGGCGGCCAGCCCTTGTCTTCGGTCCTCCGGTTCGCCGATTTCAGCGGGGGCCAGGGCATCGCTGCATAACACGTTGTTTCAGAGACATATCCGTAGCTGCATGAAACTCTCCCGGAGGCGGCGCTACTTTTGTTCAACAATAGCCCGACAAATGGCCTCGCCCACCTGCTGGGTGGAGGCGGTGCCTTTCATATCCGGCGTCTTTGGTCCGCTGGCAATGGTCTGCTCAATCGCCGCGAGAATGCCGTCATGGGCGGCCTGGTAGCGAGCGTCACCGTTGCCGAGGAAGTCGAGCATCATCGCGCCGGCCCAGATGGTGGCAATCGGATTGGCGATATTTTTGCCGTAGATATCCGGCGCCGAACCGTGTACCGCCTCAAACAGCGACGGAAAGGTGCGATCCGGGTTGAGGTTTGCCGATGGGGCAATGCCGATGGTGCCCGTACAGGCCGGGCCGAGATCGGAAAGGATATCGCCGAACAGATTAGAGCCGACCACTACGTCAAAACGCTCCGGCTGCAGGACGAAACGGGCGCACAGAATATCAATATGCTGCTTATCCCATTTCACCTCCGGGTATTGCTGCGCCATCGCTTCGACGCGCTGGTCCCAGAAGGGCATGCTGATGGCGAGGCCGTTAGATTTGGTCGCCGAGGTCAGGGTTCTGCGCGGGCGGCTTTGCGCCAGCTCAAAAGCGTAGCGCAGGATGCGGTCAACGCCGCGGCGGGTAAACACCGACTCCTGAATCACCACTTCATGTTCGGTTCCCGGATTCACATGGCCGCCAAGAGCGGAATATTCGCCTTCGGTGTTTTCACGAACCACGTAGAAATCGATATCGCCGGGCTGTTTACCCGCCAGCGGGCAGGGGACGCCGGGGAACAGGCGCACCGGACGCAGGTTGACGTACTGGTCGAATTCGCGGCGGAACTTCAGCAACGAGCCCCAGAGGGAGATATGATCCGGGACGATATCCGGCCAGCCGACCGCGCCGAAATAGATCGCATCAAAGCCTTTCAGCTGCGCGTGCCAGTCCTCGGGCATCATAGTGCCGTGTTGGGCGTAATAATCGCAGCTGGCCCACTCGAAGTGCTCGAAGCTTAACGCCAGCCCCCAGCGTTCGGCGGCGGCCTGCAGTACGCGCACCCCTTCCGGCAGCACTTCTTTACCGATGCCATCGCCGGGGATGGCGGCAATACGTAAGGTTTTATTCATCGTTATTCTCAGTTTGAGGTAAGGAAAATTGACTTCATCTCTATCCTATAATTGACTAATTCATAATTAATCCCGTCAACTGGTGAAACATAAAACACGAATCATGAATAATCTTCCGCTGCTGAACGACTTACGCGTTTTTATGCTGGTAGCCCGCCGCGCCGGTTTTGCCGCCGCTGCGGAAGAGCTCGGCGTCTCTCCGGCATTTGTCAGCAAACGCGTATCGCTGCTGGAGCAAACCCTTAACGTCCAGCTGCTGCACCGCACTACCCGGCGAGTGGCTATCACCGAAGAGGGCGAGCGCATCTACGAATGGGGACAGCGCATTCTGCAGGATGTCGACCAGATGATGGATGAGCTCTCCGATGTGCGGCAGGTGCCGCAGGGAACGCTGCGGATCATCAGCAGCTTTGGCTTTGGTCGGCGGGTGGTCGCGCCGGCGCTCTCCGAGCTGGCCCGCCGCTACCCGCAGCTGGAGATCCGTTTCGACGTCGCCGACCGGCTGGTAGATTTGGCTAATGAAGGGGTCGATCTGGATATTCGCGTCGGCGACGATATTGCGCCCAACCTGATAGCCCGCCAGCTTGCCAGCAATCATCGTATCCTTTGCGCCTCGCCGGCGTTTGTCGCCCGCCATCCCTCGCCGAAACAGCTGAGCGACCTTGCCGCGCTGCCGTGTCTGGTGATCAAAGAGCGCGACCGGCCTTTTGGCGTCTGGCAGCTGCGCGATGATAAAGAAGGTGAGCACGCCATCAAAGTGACCGGGCCGCTGTCGTCAAACCACGGTGAAATCGTCCATCAGTGGTGCCTCGACGGGCAGGGGATTGCGCTGCGCTCATGGTGGGACGTAAAGGAGAATATCGCCAGCGGCAATCTGGTACAGCTGCTGCCGGAGTACTATCAGCCCGCCAATATCTGGGCGGTATACGTGTCTCGGCTGGCGACTTCGGCCAAAATTCGCACCACCGTGGAGTTTTTACGCCACTACTTTCAGCAGCGCTTTCCGCAGCAGTGCGGGGCGGCGATATTGCCGACGGCGGGCGCCGTCGGCCGGGGGGATTAAACGCCGAGCCGATCGCGCAGGCTGTAGTAAGCCGCGCCCATGGCGGTAAACGGAATGCGCAGGCTGCGTCCGCCGGGGAACGGGTAGTGCGGCAGCTTCGCGAAGGCGTCAAAACGTTCGGCGTCCCCGCGCAGCAGCTCCGAAATTAGCCGTCCGGCGAGGTGGGTACAGGTGACCCCGTGGCCGCTGTAACCCTGCATATAATAGATATTGTTATCGAGGCGGCCAAACTGCGGCATCCGTGAGAGGGTCAGCAGGAAGTTGCCGGTCCAGCGGTAGTCGATTTTCACCCCCTTCAGCTGCGGGAAGGTTTTCAGCAGCTTCGGCATAATCAATCGCTCAACGTCGTCCGGATCTCGCGCGCCGTAGACCACGCCGCCGCCGTACAGTAGACGGTTATCGGCGGTCAGACGGTAGTAATCCAGCAGATAGTTACAATCCTCCACGCAGTAATTTTTCGGGATCAGCGAGCGCGCCAGTTCCTCAGACAGCGGTGCGGTGGTGACCACCTGGGTGCCGCACGGCATGCTGCGTTTCGCCAGCTCCGGCTCGATCTTATCGCCGAGATAGGCGTTACCGGCGACGATCACGTAGCGAGCGGTCACTTGTCCGCGCGCGGTGGTCACTACCGCCGGGCTGGTGTGCTGAATGCGGGTAACCGGTGATTGCTCGTACACCCGGCCGCCGTTTAGCCGAATGGCGTCAGCTTCGCCAATTGCCAGGTTGAGCGGATGGATATGGCCGCCGCTGCGATCCAGCAGGGCGCCGGTGTAGCGATCGCTGTCGACTTCGCGGCGAATAGCGCTGGCATCCAGCAGCTCCAGCTGGGTATTGCCGTAGCGCTCCCAGTTGGCTTTCTGCTCTTCCAGAGTTTCCAGCTGTTTATGATTCATCGCGACAAACAGCCCGCCGGGGCGATAGTCGCAGGCAATCTGATAGCGCTGGATGCGCTCGCGAATAATATCGCCGCCTTCAAACATCATGCTGCCGAGCATTTTCGCCGCGTCCGGGCCGTAGGTTTTCTCGATGACGTCGATATCGCGGCTATAGGAGTTAACTAACTGGCCGCCGTTGCGTCCGCTGGCGCCGAAGCCGATGCGCGCGCCTTCCAGCAGCACCACATCGTAGCCCATTTCGGCCAGATGCAGCGCCGAAGAGAGGCCGGTATAGCCGCCGCCGACGACGCAGACGTCGCAGCCGATCGTTTCTTCCAGCGCCGGGAACGGTTCATAGCGGTTGGCGCTGGCGGCGTAATAGCTGGTGGTATGTTCGGTCATGATTAAGACTCCAGGGCAATCCAGATAGTTTTCAGTTCAGTGAATTTTTCCAGCGCATGCAGCGACTTATCGCGTCCGTTGCCGCTCTGCTTATAGCCGCCGAACGGCACGGTCATATCGCCATCGTTGTAGTTGTTTACAAAGACGGAGCCGGCTTTCAGACGGCGGCTGATGCGGTGCGCGCGGGAGAGATCGCGGGTCCAGACCGCCGCGCCGAGGCCATAGCGGCTGTCGTTGGCCAGCGCCAGCGCCTGCTCTTCGGTTTTAAAACGGGTGACCACCAGCACCGGGCCGAAGATCTCCTCCTGGCTGAGCGCGGAGGCGGGATCGACGTCAACGAAAATGGTCGGGCCAACCGCCGCGGGCCACGGATTTTTGCGTCCATCCAGCAGCAGCGTGCTATGCGCTTCGCCGGCGCGAATAAAGCTGTGGACGCTATCGGCGTGGCTGTTGTCGATCAGCATGCCCATGGCGGTATTCGGGTCGAGCGGATTGCCCGGCTGCCAGCCTTTGGCCTGCTCTTTAAGGAGATCGAGAAACCTGTCGGCAATGCTCTCCTCAAGCAGCAGGCGGGTTCCGGCGATACAGACCTGGCCCTGGTTGTAAAAAATACCGCCGGCGGTAGCGTTAACCGCTTTTTGCAGATCCGGACAGTCGGCAAAAACGATATTGGCGCTTTTACCGCCCGCCTCCAGCCAGACGCGTTTCATATTGCTGTCGCCTGCGTCCTTCAGCAGCTGTTTACCCGTGCGGGTAGAACCGGTAAAGGTAATCACTTCGACGTCAGGATGCCGCGCCAGCGCCTGGCCGGCTTCATGGCCGAAACCGCTCACTACGTTGAACACGCCGTCCGGCAGTCCGGCCTCTTTCGCTAAGCCCGCGAGTCGCAGGGCGCTGAGTGGGGATTTTTCCGACGGTTTGAGCACTACGCTATTACCTGACGCCAGCGCCGGGCCAAGTTTCCAGCAGGCCAGCAGCAGCGGAAAATTCCACGGCACCACCGCCGCAATCACGCCAATCGGTTCGCGGACGATCATGGCCAGTTCGTTGCCGCCGGTAGGGGCAACTTCGCCGTAGACTTTATCGATAGCTTCGGCATACCAGCGAATCGCGCGGGCGGCGCCGGGGATATCGTCGCGCAGGCTGTGACGGATCGGTTTGCCGGTGTCCAGGGTTTCCAGCAGCGCCAGCTCTTCGCAATGGGCCTCCATCAGGTCGGCAAACTTATTCAGGACCGCTTTACGCTGGGCAGGAGAGGCCTGCGACCAGTCGCCGCGCTCGAATGCGCTGCGGGCGGCCTGGACCGCGCGATCGACATCGGCCTTTTTGCCGCGCGCGACTTCGGCGAGCGTTTGCTGGGCGGCAGGGTCGATGGTGGCAAACACGCTGTTATCGGCGGCGGCGCTGTATTCGCCATTAATAAATAACCGCGTTTCAATCGCGATGTTCTTTGCTTTTTCTTGCCAGTAAGCCAGGTTGTGAAAATCCATCATGACTCCTTAATGACATAATCGGAAAAAAAGTGGTGATTTCAGACCCTCAGGGCGCAGGGCGTCCCCGGGGTTGAGTACCGTTTAAATTGCCCATTAACAGGCTTGAATTATCCGGGGCCAGCGGAAAACGTTTTTCCGCATTGCGCAAGGTGAACTGCGTTATCTTCGCGCCGCCGGAATTCACCCCGGGCGGCGCAGGCCTGAAGAAAACCTGAGAAAGGCTCAGGCTAATAAATCAGAAGGTGGTGGGAGTATGGGCGCTGATAATTCGGCAGATACCTGCCGAAGTGTTGCTGAAGCTATGCGGTATGCCGGTGTTAATGGCATAACTTTGCCCAGCCACCAGGTGATACGCCTGACCGTTAATGGTCAACACGACTTCACCCTCCAGTATGGTGCCTATCTCTTCACCCTGATGCTTGATCCTCTCCCCGGTTGTGGTTCCAGGCTGGTACGTTTCAAATATCATCGCCAGCGTGCGGTTCGGATTGCCATTGTGAACCAGCTTCATCGATACCCCCTGGCTGCCGATTTCAATCAGATCGTCCTGATTGATAACCACCTGCGGTTCAGCCGGTTTTTCTGGTTCAGAAAAGAATTCCGAGAGCGACAGCCCGTAGACTTTCAGCAGCTTTTGCAGCGTGCTGATGGCAGGACTGACTTTGTCCTGTTCTATGGTGCTGATGGCACTATGTGTTAACCCAGACAGTTCGGCGGCACGACGCTGTGAGAGACCCAGCTGTTGGCGGATCGCTGACAAACGTTTCCCTGGCGCCAGTCCGTCATCGCTCATATTTGCATTTCCTTAACGGTAGTGGTCAGAGTCGCTGTTTTTCAGCGATATAGTTCTGACAGGCGGTGATAAAACCTTCAAACAACATTCGCGACAGGGCGTATTCGCTACTGTTCCATTCAGGATGCCACTGCACGCCGAGGGCGAAAGGATGGTCGTTAACGCTGACCGCTTCCGCTAGCCCGTCCGGAGAACGCGCTTCCACGCGCAGCCGTGGACCCGTCGTTTTTGCTCCCTGCCCGTGTAACGAGTTTACCCAAAACGTGTTGCAGCCCGGTATTAACTGAGAAAGTAATCCTCCCTCCTGAACCTGAACTTCATGCGAGGGCGCGTATTGCTGCTCGACGGGAAGTTCGGGGTCTTCGCGGTGCTCAAGAAGCTCAGGCTGCTCGAACAGACGACGATACAGAGTCCCGCCGGTGGCGACAACCAGTTCCTGTAGTCCACGGCAGATGGCGAAAATGGGGATGCGCCTTTCGAGCGCGGCGTTAATCAGCGCCATGCTCAGAAGATCACGCCCGGGATCGGCGTCAGGCTCATCGCCGTTTTCACCATAAAGGTGCGGCTGTACGTTGCTCGGGCTACCGGGCAGATAAATGCCGTCCAGTTTCGGCAGTAGCGTAGCAAGCAGTTCCGGCTCGGCCAGCGCGTGCGGCAGGGCAATCGGTACGCCGCCGGCGTGAACAATCGCGTTCAGGTACTTCTCTTGCAGAGTCTGGGTCTGGTGACCCTTAAGCCTGTTTCGGCACATCACTACGCCAATAACTGGCTTGTACATTATATTTTCCATGATCGCCCTCACAAAGTGGACTAAATTATGACCGGGTTAGCGGGTAAAACGGCCATTTCGTTCAATATTTTCTCAATCTAGCAGTGGATATTGCCCTTTGCAAACTTAATTTAACATTTGACAAACAATTTGTTTGCATACACATTCGAAGGGTGGACATTATATTTAACAGTGCAATTCAGGGTCCGAAACTACAACAACGGCGGTGAATCATGGAAACCAATATCGTAGAAGTTGAGAATTTTGTTCAGCAGTCGGAAGAGAGACGGGTCAGCGCATTCACCTGGGAAGTGAAGCGCTACCTTGAGCGTTACCCCAATACGCAATACGTTGATGTGCTGTTAACCGATCTGAACGGCTGCTTCCGCGGTAAGCGGATCCCGGTCTCCAGCCTGAACAAGCTGGAGAAGGGCTGCTATTTCCCGGCTTCGGTATTTGCCATGGATATTCTCGGCAACGTGGTGGAAGAGGCGGGGCTCGGCCAGGAGATGGGCGAACCGGATCGCACCTGCGTGCCGGTGCTGGGGACCTTAACCCCGTCCGCGGCGGACCCGGAATACATTGGTCAGGTTCTGCTGACCATGGTTGATGAAGATGGCGCTCCCTTTGACGTTGAGCCGCGGAACGTTCTGAACCGCCTCTGGCAGCAGCTGCGCCAGCGCGGGCTGTTCCCCGTGGTAGCGGTAGAGCTGGAGTTCTATTTACTTGACCGCAAGCGCGACGCGGAAGGCTACCTGCAGCCGCCTTGCGCGCCCGGAACCGGCGATCGCAATACCCAAAGCCAGGTTTACTCCGTCGATAACCTCAACCATTTTGCCGACGTGCTTAACGATATCGATGAGATCGCCCAGCTCCAGCTGATCCCCGCCGACGGCGCGGTGGCGGAAGCTTCTCCCGGCCAGTTTGAAATCAACCTCCACCATACCGATAACGTACTCGATGCCTGCGATGATGCGCTGGCGTTAAAACGTCTCGTGCGTTTAATGGCGGAGAAGCATAAGATGCACGCCACTTTTATGGCGAAACCCTATGAAGAGCACGCCGGTAGCGGGATGCATATCCACATCAGCATGCAGAACAACAAAGGCGAGAACGTGCTGGCTGACGCCGACGGTGAAGATTCCGCGATGTTAAAACGCGCGCTCGCCGGGATGATCGATCTGATGCCGGCGTCGATGGCGCTGCTGGCGCCGAACGTGAACTCGTATCGCCGTTTCCAGCCGGGAATGTATGTGCCGACCCAGGCGTCGTGGGGGCATAACAACCGGACGGTGGCGCTGCGCATTCCATGCGGCGATCGGCACAACCATCGCGTCGAATATCGGGTGGCCGGGGCGGATGCCAACCCGTACCTGGTGATGGCGGCGATTTTTGCCGGCATCCTCCACGGGCTGGATAATCCGCTGCCGTTACAGGAAGAGGTGGAAGGCAACGGCCTTGAGCAGGAGGGGCTGCCGTTCCCGATTCGCCAGAGCGATGCGCTGTGGGAGTTTATGCAAAACGACCACCTGCGCGAGCGGCTTGGCGAACGCTTCTGCCACGTTTATCACGCCTGTAAAAATGACGAATTACTGCAATTTGAGCGTCTGATCACAGAGACTGAAATTGAGTGGATGTTGAAAAACGCCTGATTTTCGCCCCGCAAGGGGCGCTTTAGCATTATCACGAGTAGCATCATACGGCCTGAGCGGAGCCTGGTCGGACGTTTTTGCTGGGAGCCCAGCCATTCCCGGATGCCGCGTTAAGGAGCGCAGGCGGCAACGGGGCTTCAGTTAACGACACAGTGTGTAACGAGGTAGGAAATGATGCAGATGTTTAAATATCCGCAGGGAGAAGGGGGCCGTCATGGCCGCATGGAATGCGCCGCTACCGCCGCTCGTCGGTTCTTTTTACCTTTTGATTTGCCATTAACCCCGTTGCGAAGCAGGTTGGTTTCCCGGTCTCTACGACCGCAAGCCCAGGCGTGCAGCGGGGGAAATGGCCATGGCTATTAATCCCTCTCTCGACAACGCCTCCGGGGCGGGGAAACCGCGCCTGCGCAAATCCCTCAAGCTGTGGCAGGTGGTGATGATGGGCCTCGCCTATCTGACGCCGATGACGGTTTTTGATACTTTCGGCATTGTTTCCGGCATCAGCAACGGCCACGTTCCGGCATCCTATCTGCTGGCGCTGGCCGGCGTGCTGTTTACCGCCATCAGCTACGGCAAGCTGGTGCGCCAGTTTCCCCAGGCGGGCTCAGCCTACACCTATGCGCAGAAATCGATCAGCCCGCACGTCGGCTTTATGGTGGGCTGGTCGTCGCTGCTGGATTATCTGTTCCTGCCGATGATCAACGTGCTGCTGGCGAAGATTTATCTTTCCGCGCTGTTTCCGGACGTGCCGCCCTGGGTATGGGTGGTGACCTTTGTCGCGATTCTGACGGCGGCGAATCTGAAAAGCGTCAATCTGGTGGCGAACTTCAACACCCTGTTCGTGCTGGTGCAGATCTCGATTATGGTGGTCTTTATCGTGCTGGTGGTGCAGGGGCTGCATAAAGGGGAAGGGGTGGGCACCGTCTGGTCGCTGCAGCCTTTTATCAGCCAGAATGCGCACCTGATCCCGATTATTACCGGGGCGACGATCGTCTGCTTTTCATTCCTCGGCTTCGATGCGGTGACTACGCTTTCCGAAGAGACGCCGGACGCCGCGCGGGTAATCCCGAAGGCGATCTTTCTGACCGCGGTCTATGGCGGAGTGATTTTCATTGCCGCTTCGTTCTTTATGCAGCTCTTTTTCCCCGATATCAGCCGTTTTAAAGATCCGGATGCGGCGCTGCCGGAGATTGCTCTCTACGTCGGCGGCAAGCTGTTCCAGTCGATCTTCCTGTGCACGACGTTTGTGAATACGCTGGCCTCCGGCCTGGCGTCGCACGCCAGCGTTTCACGACTGCTGTACGTCATGGGCCGCGATAACGTTTTCCCGGAGCGTATTTTTGGCTACGTCCATCCGAAGTGGCGTACCCCAGCGCTCAACGTGATCATGGTGGGGATTGTCGCGCTGTCGGCGCTGTTCTTTGACCTGGTTACCGCCACGGCGCTGATTAATTTTGGCGCGCTGGTAGCATTCACCTTCGTTAATCTATCGGTGTTCAACCACTTCTGGCGGCGTAAAGGCTTTAACAAAACGTGGAAGGATCGCTTTCACTATCTGCTGCTCCCGATGGTCGGCGCGCTGACGGTGGGGGTGCTGTGGATTAATCTGGAAGCGACATCCCTGACGCTCGGTCTGATATGGGCGGGGCTGGGGTTACTCTATCTGACTTACCTGACCCGCCGTTTCCGTAAACCGCCGCCGCAGTTTGACGGCGCTAAAGCGGAGCAGGCCTGGGAATCGTAACCATTTTTTACGCCGACACAAAGGCAGGCGAAAGCGCCTGCCTTCTTTTTTGTCATTCTCGTTTGAAATCAGGCGGTCGGTAAGAAATAGCAGGGGCAAAAGGTAAGAATAGTAAGGATGAATTATTTCTTTTTCTTATGAGTTGGCAGTTGCGCGGAGCGCCGATCTTTGACGTAGGAGACCAGGCTGTAGACCGCGACTCCCAGCAAAACCACCGCGACGATAAAGAGCAGGATACCTGACATAGATTAACCTAATGTTATGTTTAACATGGAGAAAAAATACCGTGATATCGGGATAATAGCATCGGGATATTTCTTAAAGATGACCCGATGAGTCGGACGAGAATAGACAGCCAGCCGAGCAATGAAATTATTATTTACATGAATAAATGTGAAGAGTAAAGCTCGACGGTGATGAAAAAATGAACGGAGTAACACTCGTTTAAGCGAATTTACAGACCACGGCCCGGCAGGCTGCTACCCTTGGCCCGCTTAAATAGGGGGCGAGAGTAATCAATGGTGAATAAGCATATCGTCGGGCTGGCTGGGCTGCTGCTGATGGCGACGTCAGCAAGCAGCCTGGCCGATTCCGGCCATCAATCTATCCATGAACGCGTTGTCGAACGGATTTTAAAACCCTGCGAAGGAAAAAAAGCCGGAGATAAAGTGGTCATCGTTGACCATCACGGCGGCGAGCATGAGGCTATCTGCACTCTGGCGGCAGTACCGCTGCCGCAGTAATCCTGTTCACTGATTTTGCGACCCTCGGTCATCGCGGAAAGCGTATTTCTTTCCGTACTTTGCGAGCCATTGCCCGGAAAAATGTCATAAATTTGTCACAATCAAGGCGATGATAATCACTGACTGAGGATGAAGGGATGAGAAAAAGTCTACTCGCCGCCGCTGTGGCCGGCGCTGTTTTACTGTCCGCTGGCGTTCAGGCGCAGGAACCGGCCGCACCGGAAGGGTACCAGCTTCAGCAGGTGCTGATCATGAGCCGCCATAACCTGCGCGCGCCGTTGGCGAACAACGGCAGCGTGCTGGAGCAATCCACGCCAAAGTCCTGGCCAGAGTGGGATGTCCCCGGTGGACAGCTGACCACCAAGGGCGGAGTGCTGGAAGTCTACATGGGGCACTATATGCGCGAATGGCTGGCGCAGCAGGGAGTGGTGACCAGCGGCGAATGCCCGCCGGAGAACGCGGTCTACGCCTATGCCAATAGCCTGCAGCGTACCGTCGCCACCGCGCAGTTCTTTATCACCGGCGCGTTCCCCGGCTGCGGCGTGACCGTACATCATCAGGAAAAAATGGGCACCATGGACCCGACGTTTAATCCGGTGATCACCGATGATTCCGCCGCCTTCAGCGAAAAGGCCGTACAGGCGATGGAGAAAGAGCGGCAGGGGATGCAGCTGAGCGAAAGCTATAAGCTGCTGGAGGAGATGACAGACTACCGTAACTCCCCGTCCTGCAAAGAGAAGCAGCAGTGCTCGCTGAGCGACGCGAAAGATACCTTTAGCGCCAAATATCAGCAGGAGCCGGGCGTTTCCGGGCCGCTTAAAGTCGGCAACTCGCTGGTTGACGCCTTTACGCTGCAATATTATGAAGGTTTCCCGAAAGACCAGGTGGCGTGGGGTGAAATTAACAGCGATAAGCAGTGGCAGGTGCTGTCGAAGCTGAAAAACGGCTATCAGGACAGTCTGTTTACTTCGCCAGAAGTGGCGCGCAACGTGGCCAAACCGCTGGTGAAATATATTGATAACGTTCTGGTAGGGGACGCGGCGAAGTCGGCGAAAGTGACGCTGCTGGTGGGGCACGACTCTAATATCGCCTCGCTGCTGACGGCGCTGGATTTTAAACCTTATCAGCTGCACAACCAGTACGAACGTACGCCCATCGGCGGCAAGCTGGTGTTCCAGCGCTGGCATGATAAGAGCGGCAATCGTGATTTGATGAAGATCGAGTATCTGTACCAAAGCACCGAGCAGTTGCGTAATGCCGATGCGCTGACCCTGCAATCGCCGCCGCAGCGGGTAACGCTGGCGCTGAACGGTTGTCCTGTGGATGACAACGGCTTCTGCCCAATGGATACCTTTAAAAAGGCGATGGCCGAGGCGACAAAGTAGCAGAGCATAAAAAACCCGGAGCAATCCGGGTCTTGCTGCCGATGTTTAGCCGGGTGTTGTCGCCTGGACTGGCGCAACGCGCCGCCTCCGGGAAGCTCATGCAATAACTCCCGGAGGCGGTACTGCGTACCTGTCCGGGCTACACGTTCTTGCGTTCGATGGTTTGTTCGCCCCAGAACAGCGAGTCTTTGTCCGTTTTGGCGAAGGCGCGGGGCAGGACTTCATCGCTGCCTTCTTCCCAGATTTTCTCCGCCAGCTTTTCATCATAATTGGCGAGTTCAAAAATTGCCTCGGCAATTTCAGGAGACGTATTGCGCAGACTTGCCCATTCACCCACGCGGTGGGCCTTTGCTTCTTGATTCGGCATGCTTTTCCTCCTGCTGAAGATTAACCGTGTAATTTAACTGCCAGACCTGCAACGTGTTGACCCTGATAGCGGGCAATGGCCAATTCTTCTTCACTTGGCTGACGCGATCCGTCGCCGCCGGCAATGGTGGTGGCGCCGTAAGGCGTGCCGCCGCGAACCTGCGAGACATCAAACAGCTCCTGAGCGCCGTAGCCAATCGGCACAATGATCATCCCGTGGTGGGCAAGGGTGGTCCAGGTGGAGGTGATGGTCTGTTCCTGACCGCCGCCGGTACCGGTTGAGCTGAATACGCTGGCCAGTTTGCCGTACAGCGCGCCGGATGCCCACAGACCGCCAGTTTGATCGAGGAAGGTGCGCATCTGCCCGGACATGTTGCCGAAGCGGGTAGGGGTACCAAAGATGATGGCATCGTACTCAGCCAGCTCCTGCGGTGTGGCAACGGGGGCGTTTTGTGTTTTCCCGCCTGCTTTGGCAAAAACCTCTGCCTGCATGGTTTCCGGCACGCGCTTCACGACCACTTCCACGCCATCGACTTTGTTAGCCCCTTCGGCGACGGCATGCGCCATGGTCTCGATGTGTCCGTACATTGAATAATAAAGCACCAGAATCTTAGCCATTTGCATCACTCCTCGGTTGCGTTATGCGCCAGCCAGACGACTGGCTACCTTTAAAGATAAGATCTCTGGCGAAGAGTGCAAATGTAACAATCATTTGTTTGATTTATAACAAAAATGCAAAAAATAGCGGCTGTTGCAAAAAGATACATCTTTGGCGGCGCTATTTTAGGCTGTCATAAGAGTTGCTTAGCGCAGAATGTGCGCCATAGCGGCGGTTGTTATCAGAAATCTATTTCAGGATATGACTATCTCCCTACAGCCGCTTCTGCATTCGCTAACCTTAACAGTACGCGATCGGAAAATGGGATCGCGGAGGCTAAGGCCTTTTGTTTCACCTAATGCAGCATGATGTCTAACCTAAATGGAGGTCAGTAATGGCAAACCATCGTGGCGGTACCGGCAACTTTGCTGAAGACCGTGAAAGAGCATCAGAAGCAGGTCGTAAAGGTGGCCAGCATAGCGGGGGGAACTTTAAAAACGATCCTCAGCGCGCTTCCGAAGCTGGTAAAAAAGGGGGAAAAAACAGTCACGGCAGCCGCGATAGCTAGCGCCGTCCTGATTGTCTGCCGATAGGGGTTAATCTCCAGAGCAAACCCCATCGCCCTCGCCGCCGACGTGTAGTCGGCGGTTTTTTTTATCCCGATGCATGCAGATGCCGCTAAGCGGAAGTAGCCCCCGGCCTGCGGCTAATGCCTTAGCCGGGCTACGGGTTGGCGCTGTTTTGTCGCCCCGGTAAGCGCAGCGCGACCGGGGATTGCCCGGTACGGGTCTGCTGGCGTTGCACGCTTTCATACCGGGGTGACGTTGGTTTGCCCGGCCTCACGCGGACGGCGGTTAAGTAGAGCGTGGAGCAGAATCGCGCCGAAGGTGGCCGTGCCGATCCCGCCGAGGGTAAAGCCACCGAGCGAAAGCGCAAAATCGCCCGCCCCCAGCACCAGCGTCACTGCCACCATAATCAGATTCGCATTCTGGCTCAGATCCACCCGATTCTGTACCCAAATTCGCGCGCCCGCGACGGCAATCAGGCCAAACACCACGATCGATGCGCCGCCGATCACCGGTCCCGGAATGGTATGGATCAGCGCGCCGAATTTCGGTGAAAACCCAAGCAGCATCGCAATCAGCGCCGCCGCGACGAACACCAGCGTCGAGTACACTTTGGTGACCGCCATCACGCCGATATTCTCCGCATAGGTGGTCACGCCGCTGCCGCCAACCGAGCCGGAGAGCATCGTTGCCAGCCCGTCGCCGACGAACGCGCGGCCCATATACGGGTCCATATTGCGCCCGGTCATCCCGGCAACCGCCTTCAGGTGGCCGAGATTTTCCGCCACCAGAATTACCGCCACCGGAGCGATCAGCATCATTGCCTGGCCGTCAAAGGTCGGGGCGGTCAGCTGCGGCAAACCGAACCACGCCGCCTGCGCAAGCAGGCTAAAATCCAGCGGCTTGCCCAGCCCGAGGCCGTTGGCCAGCAGCGCGTAGAGGGCGCAGGCGATAATCAGCCCGACGAGGATCAGCAGCCGCTGCAGCATCCCGCGGGTAAACACTGCCACCAGGCCGATGCAGAGCACGGTCAGCACCGCCATCCAGCCGTCGAACGGCGTCGCTGATAGGCTGCGAACCGCAATGGGGGCCAGATTAAGACCAATCGCCATCACCACCGCGCCGGTGACCACTGGCGGCATCAGCCGCTCAATCCAGCGGGTACCGAGTTTCATCACTACCAGACCAATCAGGGTATACACCAGTCCGCAGAGGATAATTCCGCCCAACGCGACGCTAAGGTGCGGGTTAAGCCCCTGGCCGTTGAAGCCGGTGACGGCGATGACCACGCCGACAAAGGCGGCGCTGGAACCAAGGTAGCTCGGCACGCGCCCGCCGGTGACCAAAAAGAACAGCAGGGTGCCGACGCCGGACATCAGGATCGACAGATTAGGATCTAACCCCATCAGGATTGGCATCAGAACGGTTGCGCCAAACATCGCCACCGCGTGCTGAACGCCCATCACCACAGTTTGCCCGACCGACAGCCGTTCATCGGGGGCCACGACGCCGGACGCGGCGGAGGGGGAGGTTAACTGCCAGCGAGGAAAATCGAAGAGAGCCATGATGAGATCCTGGGTTTAGGGTTAACAGGCTGGACGCATCAGCGTGTGGTAGCCGCGATCGAACCACATCAGTCCACGCGGTTCCGGATGGCGAACAATCGCCGCCACTTCGCAAAACAGAATGTCGTGCGTCCCGACGCTGACGATCTGGCTGATGCGGCAGTCGAAGCTGACCAGCGCTGCCTCCAGACGCGGGCAGCCGGTCGCGCCGGTTTGCCAGTCGGCGGCGGCGAAGCGCTCCGCCATCGGCGTTTTACCGCCGAAAAGGTTCGAGAGTCCTTCCTGACCGGCCGCCAGGGTATTAACGCACAGCGCCTGATGCTGGCTGAAGATCGGCCATACTGAGGCTGAACGATTCAGGCAGACCAGCAGCGTGGGCGGCGCGTCGGTGACGCTGCAAACCGCGCTGGCGGTAAATCCTGCGCGGCCTGCGGGACCATCGGTGGTGATAATGTTCACCGCCGCCCCGACGTGGGCCATGGCGTCGCGAAAGCTTTGTTTATCGGCAAGAGACATGCGGGCTCCTTATACCAGCTGGCAGGCATCATCAAAGGACAGACGCGGCAGGCGCGCGTACAGTTTACCGGGATCGCCGTAGCCGATATTAATCAGCAGGTTGCTTTTCCAGGCGCCGTCGGCAAAAAACGCCGCATCGACTTTTTCGCGGTCAAAACCCGACATCGGACCGGTATCCAGGCCCAGCGCGCGGCAGGCGAAAATCAGGTATGCCGCCTGCAATGAGCTGTTGCGAAAGGCGGTCTCCTCCGCCATTTGCGAACTGGAGGTAAACCAGCTGCGGGCGTCGCCGTGGGGGAACAGCTCTGGCAGCCGGTCATAGAACGCGCGGTCCCAGGCGACAATAGCGGTGACCGGCGCCTGCAGGGTCTTCGCGATGTTGCCGCTCGACAGGGCCGGGCGCAGCTTCTCTTTACCTTCCGGGGTGCGGACGAAAACGAAGCGCGCCGGGGAGCAGTTGGCGGAGGTCGGCCCCATTTTCAGCAAGTCGTAGAGTTCGCGCAGCTGCGCGTCGCTGACCGGCTTATCCAGCCAGCCGTTGTGGGTTCGGGCCTCGGTGAACAGCGCGGCGCAGGCGGCCGGGCTAATAGCTTCGCTCATAGGTTCTCCTGGGGTACGGGCAGCATCGCGGCCAGCCCGTCGCATAAAATAGGGTTAAAGGTGGCGCTATCGGTGACGTTGCAGGCGTGGCCGCCCCAGGCCATTTCCACCAGCTGGCTGTCGGGGATTGCCGCCTGCAGCAGGCGGGAGCAGGAGGCCGGGACCAGCAGATCGTCAGCGGCGCTGATAACCAGCGTCGGGCAGACGATGGCTGCCGCCCGGCGCGAAAAGTCGGCCTGCTTGAGGGCATTCAGCCTTTTCAGCAGATTCTCTTTGCCCTGGAAATGGCTGATGGCGAGCGCGTCTTCGGCCTCCAGACGCGGCAGGCGAGAAGCCATCCACTCCGCCGGATAGAGGAACAGCGGCTGCGCTTCTACCCACGCCTGCGCGCCACCCGCGTGCAGCAGGCGCTCGCGGACCAGGAAGCAGCGGCGGGTATGCGGGGAGAGCGTCAGCCAGCCGTTCACCAGTACCAGGGCGCTTATCGCTTCGGGATGGTCCAGCGCGAGCTGCAGGCCAATCAGCGCCCCCAGGGCGTGGCCGATCAGCGCAAAGCGCCCAATACCCGCCTCCAGCAGCGCCGCGTAGAGCTCCTGCGCCATCTGCGCCATGCTATAGCTGGCGGGCAACGGGCCGCCGTTTTCGCCGGTGCCGTTGTGGTCATAGCTCACCAGCTGGTAGTGCGCTTCCAGCGCCGAACGCTGCGGCAGCCAGTAGCCGCCCGCGCCGCCGAGCCCGGCGCTCAGAACCACCACCGGCGCGCCGGGATAAGGCGCCGGGGAGATATTCAGCTTCATCATGCCGGTTTCCCGATATGGGCGACGGTGGCGATCTCCACCAGCGCTTCGGGCTTCACCAGCCCGCACTGAATGCAGAAACGCGCCGGTTTGTCGCCGGGGAAGAACTCCGCGTAGACTTCGTTAATCGCGGCGTAGTTTTTCCAGTCGGTGATAAAGATGCTGTTGAAGGTCACATCCGCCATACTGCCCCCCGCCGTCTCGATAACGCTCCTGATGGTTTCCAGCACGTGGCGGGTTTGCGCCTTTGGGTCGCCGATGTAAACCACGTTATTTTGCTTATCGAACGGCAGGGTGCCGGAGACGTAAACCACGCCGTCGGCCAGCGTGCCGGGAACAAACGGTGCGATAGGCGCGGAGGTGCCTGGCGGAATAATCACCTGTTTAGGCATAACGTTTCTCCTCGGTAAATGCGTGCGGCGCGGCGGGCTCAAGGGCATTACAGAAGCTGGCGACATCGCTGACCCAGCCAAAGAAGGTTTCGATATTAAACAGCGCCGCCTGCTGGGCAAACGCCGGACCGGCCTGGTGCGTAGCGTCCTCCAGCACGATGCCGAAATATTCGAGGAAAAAGCCGTCGCGCAGGGTTGATTCCACGCAGACGTTGGTGGCGATGCCGGTAAACACCAGATGGCGGATGCCGCGGCTGCGCAGGATGCTGTCGAGCGCGGTATTAAAGAAGCCGCTGTAGCGCGGTTTCGGCAGCACGATATCGCCGGGCTGCGGCTTAAGCTGATCGACCAGCTGATAGTCCCAGCCGCCTTTCGCCAGCAGCTTGCCCTGCAGCTCCGGGTTCTGGCGCATGGTTTTCAGCGCGTTGGATTTATGAAAATTGGGCGAACCGGGGCCGCCGGCCTCCACGTACTGGTCATCCCAGCCGTTCTGAAACCAGATAACCAGCATCCCGGCGGCGCGCGCGGCGGCCACGGCGAGGTTGATATTGTCGATAACCGGTCGGGTGGTGGAAACATCAAAGCCGGCGAGGTCGAGATAGCCGCCCTGGCTGGCGTAGGCGTTCTGCATATCGACGACGATCAGCGCGCTTTGCAGCGGCGCGAAGGTCAGGGATTCCGGGCGAGCGGGCAGGGTAATCATCAGGCAACCTCTTGAGTCATGGTGGCAATATGGTCGCGGCAGCGCATCAGCGGCTGAATGCGCTGTCCAAAGGCTTCGATACCGATAAGGAAATCATCAAACGTCAGCAGCACGCCGTCGGTGCCGGGAACCGCCGCCACCTCGTCGAGCATTCGGGCGACATTGGCGTAGGAGCCCACAAGAGTGCCCATGTTGATATTGACCGCCGAGGTGGGATCGGCCATCTGGCGCACATTGGTGTCGCTGCCGGAACGGGTGTCTTTCTGGCTCTGTTCGGTCAGCCACGCCAGCGCCTCGTCATCCGCGCCGGCTTTGTAATGCTCCCATTTGGCCCGGGCTGCCTCGTCGGTTTCGTCGGCAATCACCATAAACAGGACGTAGGAGCCGACGTCGCGGCCGGTTTTTTCCGCCGCCTGCATCATCCGGGCGGCGGTGGGGGCAAAGGCGGCAGGGGTGTTCACGCCTTTACCGAAGCAGAAGTTATAGTCAGCGTGTTGGGCGGAGAACGCCATACCGGCATCGCTTTGCCCGGCGCAGATGACCTTCATCGGCTGCGACGGCTGCGGGCTGACCCGGCAGTCATTCATGGTGAAGTAGTCGCCTTTGAAGTCGCTGCGCCCGGTTCCCCACAGGTCGCGCAGGACCTGGACATATTCGGTGAGGTAGTCATAGCGGCTGGCAAAATAGTCATCGCCCGGCCAGATGCCCATCTGCTCGTACTCCGGCTTTTGCCAGCCGGTGACCAGATTGACGCCAAAGCGGCCGCCGGAGATAGAGTCAATGGTTGAGGCCATGCGAGCGACGATCGCCGGGGGCAAGGTCAGGGTGGCGGCGGTGGCGTAGATCTGGATGCGTGAAGTCACGGCGGCCAGTCCGGCCATCAGGGTGAAAGACTCCAGATTATGATCCCAGAATTCGGTTTTGCCGCCGAAGCCGCGCAGTTTGATCATCGATAGCGCGAAATCGAAGCCGTAGTGTTCGGCTTTTTGCACGATAGCCTTATTGAGCTCAAACGTCGGCATGTACTGGGGAGCATGGGTGGAAATCAGCCAGCCGTTATTACCAATCGGAACGAAGACACCAATTTTCATACCTACCTCTCTGCATGTCGTTGAACAAGAAGGCGCGGCGCTGCATCCTGCATCTCCCTCAATCACCTCGCCTGAAAGATAAAGCAAAGGCGATGCCAGTTTTACAAAGGCTAATGTTATTAATGTGTTGCGTTATGGTTGCTGAAAATGGCAGCAATAAAAGTGGACTGAATGGTCAAAATCGGTGCACGAAAAAGCCGCAGTCGTGCGCAATCGGGGTGCACAGAGTCGTGCCGGCGCTGGGCTTTTGCTATGCTGATGGCGGGAAATGAAGGAGATAATGCATGGCACAGGGCGGCGTGAAAAAGATCGGCAAACGTTCACAGGCGGTGAGCGCAAAAAAAGAGGCTATTCTGGCCGCCGCGCTGGACGCGTTCTCGCAGTATGGCATTCACGGCACGCGGCTTGAGCAGGTTGCCGAGCTGGCCGGGGTGTCGAAAACCAATTTGCTCTATTACTACCCCTCGAAAGAAGCACTGTATATCGCGGTGCTGCAGCAGATCCTGGCTATCTGGCTGGCGCCGCTCAAGGCGTTTCGTGAAGACATCAGTCCGCTGGTGGCCATCGGCGAATATATTCGCCTTAAGCTGGAGGTTTCCCGCGATCACCCGCAGGCGTCAAAGCTGTTTTGTCTGGAGATGCTGCAAGGTGCGCCGCTGCTGATGGGCGAGCTGACCGGCGATCTGAAAGCGTTGGTAGATGAGAAGTCGGCGATTATTTCCGGCTGGGTTGAGAGCGGCAGGCTGGCGCCCGTCGACCCGCAGCATCTGATCTTTATGATCTGGGCGACTACGCAGCATTACGCCGATTTCGCCACTCAGGTTGAGGCGGTAACCGGCGCGACGCTGCGCGATGAGGCGTTTTTTCAGCAAACCGTCGATAACGTCCAGCGGATGATTATCGAAGGGATTCGGGTGCGTTAATTGGCGGGCGGCAGCGGGCAGCTCTGATCGCCATCCTCGCACTGCAGCAGCGAAGCGAGATACGACTCGCGCTCGACGGTTTTATCGGACATGCACTGGTTGATCAGCATCGGCTGTACGCTGCCGCCTTCTGCGCCGGAGGCGAGGAATTGACAGTCGGCGTCGCGCAGGGCAATCCACGTCAGCTGCGCTTTTTTCAGCAGTTCCTGCTGTTTTTCAGAGGCGCGCTTCAGCGCTTCCTGATACGTTTCATTTAATTTTTTGTCGTCAGCCTGGTACTGCTCGGCGGTGCACTGGTTCATTTCCGTTTGATTGCTGGCGTTGCTACATTCGTCCGCCAGCGCATGGGTGCTTGCCAGCAGCGCGGCAAAAGCGAGTAAAGTGCGTTTCATTGGTCAACTCCCATAAAAAAAGCTCCCGTCCGGGAGCCTTAATTAACCACAGCCTGCGTCTGGTGTCATTAGCTGACGTTGTGCCGTCTGCTTTCCCGGGGGCGGCGCGGAGCGCCTTGCCCGGGCGACCGGTCTACAGCCGTCTGCGATCCGGTAGGCCGGACAGATGCGCAGCATCGCCGCCGGGAAACGGTTTAGCCAATCGTCATCAGGCTGGCGTTGCCGCCGGCTGCGGCGGTATTGACGCTGAGCGAACGTTCAATATAGAGCCGCTCCAGCAGCAGATTGCTCTCGCCGCGGGCGAAGCCCTGCACCGAAACAATCGCGCCATCGCGCGCCGCTACCTGTTCACACAGCTCACGCAGCTGATCGGAATCGCCGTGGTAGATAACCGCATCGAAAGGCTCGCTCGCCAGGGTTTCCGCTTTGGCAAAGTGGATCCGTTCGCTGACTTCGCGCGGCAGCTTTTTCGCCAGCTCGCGCTGCAGAGGCGCGTCAGGCCACAGCACTTCGCACCCCACGGCGGTCACGCCCGCCAGTTGGGTGAGCGCGTCCTGCTCGTTATCGGCGACGCACAGCACGCGGTCGCGCGGCATAAAGGTCAGGGTGTTGCGCTCACCGGTTGGGCCCGGAAGCAGACGCTGGGTACCGGCCTGCGCCTGTTCGCTGAACTGTTGGCACAGGGCCTGCAGTTCCGGGCGGTCTTTAGCCCACTGCTGTAACGCGAGCAGCGGTTTCTCCAGCAGCGTTTTCAACTGCGCGTCCAGCGGGTACTCCGCATCCTGGCGGGCGAGGGTGATCCCGACTGCGTTCTGCGGCCGGCTGGAGAGCAGTCGGTACAGATACAGCGGGCCGCCGGCTTTTGGACCCGTACCCGACAGGCCCTCGCCGCCGAACGGCTGCACGCCGACCACGGCGCCAACCATATTACGGTTGACGTACAGGTTGCCGACGTTGGCGTTGCCGGTGACCTGCGCGATGGTTTCGTCGATACGGGTATGCACGCCCAGGGTCAGGCCATAACCCGAGGCGTTGATCTGCTCAACCAGCCCGTCCAGCTCGTTGCGGTTATAGCGCACCACGTGGAGCACCGGGCCGAAGACCTCTTTTTTCAGCTCGTCGAAGCTGTCGAGTTCGATCAGCGTCGGTGGAACGAAAGTACCGCTGGTCCACTCGCGCGAATCTTCACTGGTTTCGCGCACCGCCTGGAAGACTTTGCGCCCTTTGGCGCGCAGCGTCTGAATATGGCGCTCAATGTTCTCTTTGGCTTCGGCGTCAATAACCGGCCCGATATCGGTGGTCAGGCGGCCCGGATTGCCCATCCGGCACTCGGCCATCGCGCCGCGCAGCATCGTCAGCGTATGGTCGGCGACATCATCCTGCAGGCAGAGCACGCGCAGCGCAGAGCAGCGCTGTCCCGCGCTGTCGAACGCCGAGGCAAGAACGTCGATCACCACCTGTTCGGTCAGGGCGGAAGAGTCAACGATCATCGCGTTCATGCCGCCGGTTTCGGCGATGAGCGGCGTCGGGCGACCCTGAGCATCCAGGCGGCTGGCGATATTGCGCTGCAGTAGGGTGGCGACTTCGGTTGAGCCGGTGAACATCACGCCGCGAACGCGCTCGTCGGAAGTCAGCGCCGCACCGACGGTTTCTCCGCGGCCCGGCAGCAGTTGAATAACCCCCGGCGGTACGCCCGCTTCCAGCAGGATAGCGACGCCCTGAGCGGCGATCAGCGGCGTCTGTTCCGCGGGTTTCGCCAGAACGGTGTTGCCGGCCGCCAGCGCGGCGGCAATTTGGCCGGTAAAGATTGCCAGCGGGAAGTTCCACGGGCTGATACACACTACCGGGCCGAGCGGACGATGGGTTTCGTTATCAAAATCCGCGCGCACCTGGCCTGCGTAATAGTGCAGGAAATCCACCGCTTCACGCACTTCGGCAATGGCATTGCTGAAGGTTTTTCCCGCCTCGCGCACCAGGATACCCATCAGCGTTGGCATCTGGCCTTCCATCAGTACCGCAGCGCGTTCGAGGATCGCCGCGCGCTCCTGCGGCGGGGTGGCGAACCAGATCGGCGCGTTGTTGACCGCGCTGGTCAGCGCCAGCTGAACTTCAGCCTCGCTGGCTTCGCGCACGTGGCCGACGATATCTTTTGGCTCCGCCGGGTTGATGACTGGCTGCATTTCGCCTTCGGCAACCGGCTGTTCCAGCATCGGCAGCGCCTGCCATTTATGCAGCGCGCTGTTTAAGAGCGAGGAAGAGAGGGAGGCCAGGCGATGCTCGTTGGCCAGATCCAGACCGGCTGAGTTACTGCGCCCCTTGCCGTAGAGATCGCGCGGCAGCGGGATTTTCGGATGCGGCAGGCCAACCTGACCTTCCTGCTGGGCCAGTTTTTCCACGGCGGCGACCGGGTCAGCAACCAGCTCATCCAGCGGCAGGGTGCTGTCGGCGATGCGGTTCACGAACGAGGTGTTAGCGCCGTTTTCCAGCAGGCGACGCACAAGGTAGGCCAGCAGCGTTTCGTGGGTGCCCACCGGCGCATAAATACGGCAGGGACGGTTGAGTTTGCCATCGGCGACTTTGCCGGTCACCTGCTCATACAGCGGTTCGCCCATGCCGTGCAGGCACTGGAACTCATACTGACCGGGGTAGTAGTTTTGTCCGGCGAGCTGATAAATCGCTGCCAGGGTGTGGGCGTTATGCGTTGCGAACTGCGGATAGATCAGGTTCGGCACCGCCAGCAGCTTTTTCGCGCAGGCCAGATAGGAGACATCGGTATAAACCTTGCGGGTATAGACCGGATAGCCTTCGAGCCCGTCCATCTGCGCGCGTTTGATTTCGCTATCCCAGTAGGCGCCTTTTACCAGACGAATCATCAGGCGGCGACGGCTGCGGGTAGCCAGGTCGATCAGGTAGTCAATGACAAACGGGCAGCGTTTCTGATAGGCCTGGATCACAAAGCCAATCCCGTTCCAGCCCGCCAGCTCCGGCTCAAAGCAGAGTTTTTCCAGCAGATCGAGTGAGATCTCCAGGCGATCGGCCTCTTCGGCGTCAATGTTGATACCGATATCGTACTGGCGCGCCAGCAGGGTTAGCGATTTCAGGCGCGGGTAAAGCTCATCCATCGCGCGATCGTACTGGGCGCGGCTATAGCGCGGATGCAGCGCGGAGAGTTTAATCGAAATGCCCGGCCCTTCATAAATACCCCGGCCGTTCGAGGCTTTGCCTATGGCATGAATAGCCTGCTGATAGGAAACCATATAGGCCTGGGCATCGTCGGCGGTCAGCGCTGCTTCGCCCAGCATATCGTAGGAGTAGCGGAAGCCTTTGTCTTCCAGTTTGCGGGCATTGGCCAGCGCTTCGGCGATGGTTTCGCCGGTGACGAACTGCTCGCCCATCAGGCGCATCGCCATATCGACGCCTTTACGAATCAGCGGTTCGCCGCTCTTGCCGATAATACGGTTCAGCGAACGCGACAGGCTGGTTTCGTTATGGGTCGAGACCAGCTTGCCGGTAAACAGTAGCCCCCAGGTGGCGGCATTGACGAACAGCGAGGGGCTGCGGCCGATATGCGATTGCCAGTTGCCGTTGCTGATTTTGTCGCGGATCAGGGCATCGCGGGTGGCTTTGTCGGGAATGCGCAGCAGCGCCTCCGCCAGGCACATCAGGGCCACGCCTTCCTGCGACGAGAGCGAGAACTCCTGCAGCAGGCTCTGCACCATTCCTGCGCGGCCGCTGGCGGTTTTCTGGTTGCGCAGCTTCTCCGCCAGCTGATATGCCAGCTTGTGGGCCTGCTCGCCGAGATTCTGCGGCAGGCGAGCCTGCTCCAGCAGCATCGGCACGGCGTCGGTTTCGGCCCAACGCCAGGCGGCGGTAATTGACGCGCGGGAGACGGACTGCGGCAGGATCTGCTCAGCGAATTCGAGGAACGGCTGCCAGGGCTCATCGCCCGGACTGCCCGTTTCATCGCTTTCGTTAGCCGCGCCGGAAAGTAACGCCGGTAGCTCAGGTAGCGTCTCGTCGTTTTCCAGCTTTTCCAGATAATTGAAAATGGCCTGCTTAATCAGCCAGTGCGGCGTACGGTCAATACGGCTCGCCGCGGATTTAATACGTTCGCGCGTCGCGTCGTCAAGTTTTACACCCATGGTGGTGGTGCCCATGTCAGGAACTCCTGTTATTGGTCATTCGCTTTATCCTTCAACCCGCCTCTTTATTGGCTGCATTAGCGCGCTACGGCCACACGGTTAACGATGTCGCCGGATGCTGATAAATTTGCCGCCCGGACGCCGAGTGATTGATTTGGCGAAGTTCGCTTCTGTGCAGTGATGAGGTTGCGTAGAAATATCTACCATGTTGCAACTTTGTGCAACCTTGTTAATTGAGAATTGTGCTGCAGGCCTGAAATTGCCGTAATTGTTAAATTGAATGGCGTTAATAGCAGCTATTCATTCCCTTTATATTTGGGGTTTTATCTGCGTGACTTAACACTTTTACGTGGTGCAACCGATAAAAACGTGAGAGAGTGCAACCTATTACAAAATGAAGTTTGGTCCCCGATGCATTTAGTGTAAATGCTGTGTTAAATCATTTGTGAAAAAACAAAGCTTCCGTCAGGATACGGTCGCCCAATACAACCAATAGGCCATTGCCCCGTTCCGGTAGTGGATAAAACGACAAATCTGGACGCTGTCGACAAAAAATTCTGGAGATTTTTACATGGCTATTAGCACACCCATGTTGGTGACTTTTATTGTTTATATTTTTGGCATGGTACTCATCGGTTTTATTGCCTGGCGTTCGACAAAGAACTTTGATGATTATATTCTCGGCGGCCGCAGCCTTGGCCCATTCGTCACCGCGCTCTCCGCCGGCGCTTCAGATATGAGCGGTTGGCTGCTGATGGGGCTGCCCGGCGCAATATTTATCTCCGGGATTTCCGAAAGCTGGATTGCCATTGGCCTGACGCTAGGCGCATGGATTAACTGGAAGCTGGTGGCGGGGCGTTTGCGGGTACACACCGAGGTGAATAATAACGCGCTGACGCTGCCGGATTATTTCACCGGCCGTTTTGAAGATAAAAGCCGGGTGCTGCGAATTATCTCGGCGCTGGTGATTCTGTTATTTTTCACCATCTATTGCGCATCCGGTATTGTGGCCGGAGCGCGTCTGTTTGAAAGCACCTTTGGCATGAGCTACGAAACCGCGCTGTGGGCCGGTGCGGCGGCAACCATTATTTATACCTTCGTCGGCGGTTTTCTTGCGGTGAGCTGGACCGATACCGTCCAGGCCAGCCTGATGATATTTGCCCTGATCCTGACGCCGGTCATGGTGATTATTTCGGTCGGCGGCTTTGGCGAATCGCTGGAAGTTATCAAGCAAAAGAGCATTGAGAACGTTGATATGCTGAAAGGGCTGAACTTCGTGGCGATTATTTCGCTGATGGGCTGGGGGCTGGGCTATTTTGGCCAGCCGCATATCCTGGCGCGCTTTATGGCGGCGGACTCGCACCATAGCATCGTACACGCCCGTCGTATCAGCATGACCTGGATGATCCTCTGCCTGGCGGGGGCCGTAGCCGTTGGCTTCTTCGGCATCGCTTACTTCAACAACAACCCGGGCGTGGCGGGCGCAGTTAATCAGAACGCTGAACGCGTCTTTATCGAACTGGCGCAGATTCTGTTCAACCCGTGGATTGCCGGGATTCTGCTGTCGGCGATCCTGGCGGCGGTCATGTCGACCCTGAGCTGCCAGCTGCTGGTTTGCTCAAGCGCCATCACCGAAGATCTGTATAAAGCGTTTTTGCGTAAAAATGCCGGTCAGCAGGAGCTGGTATGGGTTGGCCGCTTTATGGTGCTGGCCGTGGCGCTGGTCTCCATTGCCCTTGCAGCGAACCCGGAGAACCGCGTGCTGGGGCTGGTGAGCTACGCCTGGGCCGGCTTCGGCGCTGCGTTTGGTCCGGTGGTGCTGTTCTCGGTGATGTGGTCGCGAATGACGCGTAACGGCGCGCTGGCCGGGATGATCATCGGCGCCGTCACGGTGATTGTCTGGAAACAGTTCGCCTGGCTGGGCCTGTATGAAATTATCCCGGGCTTTATTTTCGGTAGCATCGGAATTGTGGTCTTCAGCCTGCTGGGTAAAGCGCCTTCCGCAGAGATGCAAAAACGCTTTGCCGAAGCGGACGCCCATTACCACTCCGCGCCGCCGGTGCGCGCGACCGCCGAGTAATGCTCTGTCGCATCATCAAGCCCGTATCATGCGGGCTTTATTGTTTGTGCCTCTTGCTAATCGATTGAAAATACGCTGATATCTGAGCATAAATATCAATGAGGGTAGCAAGATGAGTGTCAAACAGGGTGCGATGGCGTTAGTACTGGCAGGGATTTTAAGCGGCTGCGTAGCGCCCGCCGCGAAGATGGCCCCGGCGGCGGATGCTGATGCCTGCCCGGCGGATAACGCCATGGTGCAAACCACGCTTTATTTTGGCTTAAGCCGTCCGGCCGGGAAGGACATTACCGCCCAGGAGTGGCAGCAGTTCGTTGATCGCGACGTGACGACGCGCTTTCGCGATGGCCTGACGGTCTTTGACGCGCGCGGTCAGTGGCTCGGCAATGACGGAACCGTGGCGCGCGAGCAGAGCAAGGCGCTGATGCTGATCCATGGCAAAGATGCGAAGAGCGAAGAGGGGATTGAGGCGCTGCGCAATACCTATAAATCGCGCTTTGCACAGGAGTCGGTCATGCGCGTTGACCAGCCGGTCTGCGTGCACTTTTAATTTGCATCTGATGAAAGACCCGGGTTGCGGCTAACGCCTTACCCGGGCTACGCAACCTCAGCTCGTACGAGCTGGTAGCCCGGGCAAGGCGCTTTGCGCCGCCCCCGGGATCACAGGCAATAACTGCGGTTACAGTACCAGACCAGCAAAGCTGGCAGAGAGCAGGCTGACCAGCGTTGCGCCATACACCAGCCGCAGGCCAAAGCGGGAAACGATATTCCCCTGCTGCTCGTTCAGACCCTTAATCGCCCCGGCGATGATGCCGATAGAAGCGAAGTTGGCGAAGGAGACCAGGAACACTGATAAGATACCCAGCCCGCGCGGCGTCATGCTGGCAGCGATTTTTTGTAGCTCAATCATGGCGACAAATTCATTGGCCACCAGCTTAGTCGCCATAATACTGCCGGCGTTCAGCGCATCGCTTAGCGGGATACCAATCAGCCACGCCAGCGGATAGAAGACATAGCCGAGTATCTGCTGGAAGCTCAGGCCAAACAGGGTGGCGAAGAGCGCGTTAATGGCGCTAATTAAGGCGATAAAGCCAATCAGCATCGCCAGAATAATCATGGCGACTTTGAATCCGGCCAGAATATATTCACCGAGCATTTCAAAGAAGCTCTGCGATTCATGAAGCTTCTCAAGCTTGATCTCTTCCTCGCTGCCTGGTCGCGTCGGATTAATGATCGACAGCACAATAAAAGTGCTGAACATATTCAGGATCAGCGCGGCAACGACATATTTCGCGTCGAGCATACTCATATAAGCGCCGACAATGGACAGCGAAACCGTCGACATTGCAGTGGCCGACATGGTGAACAGGCGGCGCGAAGAGAGGTCGCCGAGCACGCCCTTATAGGCAATAAAGTTCTCTGATTGCCCGAGGATCAGCGAACTGACCGCGTTGAAAGATTCCAGCTTACCCATACCGTTAACTTTCGATAGCAGGGTACCAATCAGGTGAATAAAAATCGGCAGAATACGCCAGTGCTGAAGAATACCGATGAGCGCGGAGATAAAGACAATGGGGCACAGCACGCCAAGGAAAATAAACGCCAGCCCTTTTTCACTCATGCCGCCAAATACAAAGTTGGTGCCTTCGGCGGCAAAGCCGAGCAGTGATTCAAAAAAGGATGCGATATTTTTCACTAGCCACAGGCCGCTTTCGGCGTGGAGAAAAAAGAAAGCCAGCGCAACTTCAATAATAATTAACTGGATAATATAGCGAATGCGGATTTTTTTACGGTCGTAACTGGCAAGCCAGGCGAGCGCGAGGATAACCGCCAGCGCCAGCAGGAAGTGCAGGAATTGAGTCATGTTGTTCATTTCGCAGTAAATAAGGCCGCCATTTAGCCACAGCTCTTCGGCCGGGTAAATATCCGGCGCAAAAAATCCCCTTATCCTGCAGGGATGGCTTAAGGCAGAGAAATAATTCCGTAGCTCATTATTTGTTAGCGATTAATTTACAAATCGTCATCATTCCCTACACATTTCACTTGTGTTTCTGATTATTGTAATGATAATCACTATCAGAAATATTTACCTAACTTTGCATCAATTGACTGCGGTTCACATTTAAGGGTTTTGGTATGTTTGTCCCATTTCTCATCATGTTACGTGAAGGCCTCGAGGCCGCGCTGATTGTCAGCCTGATTGCCAGCTATCTGAAACGCACCCAGCGCGGGAACTGGATTAGCGTTATGTGGATTGGCGTTTTCCTGGCGGCGGCGCTGTGCCTGGGACTGGGGATCTTTATCAACGAAACGACCGGCGAATTCCCGCAACGCGAGCAGGAGTTATTCGAAGGCATCGTGGCGGTGGTGGCGGTGTGTATTCTGACCTGGATGGTCTTCTGGATGCGCAAAGTGTCGCGCAACGTCAAACAGCAGCTTGAACAGGCGGTTGATAATGCGCTTCAGCGCGGCAACCACCACGGCTGGGCGCTGGTGATGATGGTGTTTTTCGCCGTCGCTCGCGAAGGTCTGGAGTCCGTATTCTTCCTGCTGGCGGCGTTCCAGCAGGATGTGGGTATCTGGCCGCCCATCGGAGCGATGCTTGGGCTGGGAATGGCAATCGTTTTAGGATTCCTGATCTACTGGGGCGGTATCCGCATGAATCTCGGCGTCTTTTTCAAATGGACCAGCCTGTTTATTTTGCTGGTTGCCGCAGGTCTGGCGGCCGGGGCTATTCGCGCTTTCCATGAAGCCGGATTGTGGAACCATTTTCAGGACGTCGCCTTCGATCTCAGCAACGTGATTTCGACGCATACGCTCTTCGGGACGCTGCTGGAGGGGATTTTCGGCTATCAGGAAACGCCGACTATCAGCGAAGTGGCGGTCTACTTTATCTATTTGGTTCCGGCGCTGGTGCTGTTCGCGCTGCCGTCGGGCAATAACACCACCGCATCCCGAGCCGCGTAGTCGGGCATCGCGAATTCAAATAGTTACAACATACTTATCGAAAGGGATGGTCATCATGATGAATCATTTTCGTCGCACTGCGCTGCAGCTTACCGTTGCCGCGCTATTCAGCTCTGCATTTTACGCCCAGGCGGCCGATATTCCGCAGGTAAAAGTTACCGTTACTGACAAACAGTGCGAGCCAATGAACGTCACCGTCAAAGCGGGTAAAACTCAGTTCATCATTCAGAACCACAGCCAGAAAGCGCTGGAATGGGAGATCCTGAAAGGCGTGATGGTGGTTGAAGAGCGCGAGAATATCGCCCCCGGCTTTACGCAAAAGCTGACGGCAAACCTGCAGCCGGGTGAATATGATATGACCTGCGGCCTGCTGACTAACCCGAAAGGCAAACTGACGGTGACCGGAGAGGCGATCCAGGGTGCCGCGAAAGCCGATGCGCTGCTTAGCCTCGGCGAAGCGATTACCGCCTATAAAGCCTGGGTTAGCGCCGAGACTGCGCAACTGGTGAGCAGCACCAAAGCCTTTACCGATGCGGTGAAAGCAGGCGATATCGAGAAAGCAAAAGCGCTGTATGCGCCAACGCGTCAGCACTATGAACGTATCGAGCCGATCGCTGAGCTGTTCTCTGACCTTGATGGCAGCATTGACGCCCGCGAGGATGACTACGAGAAAAAAGCCGAAGATCCAAAATTCACCGGTTTCCACCGGCTGGAAAAAGCGCTGTTTGGCGATAACAGCGTCAAAGGCATGGATAAATACGCCGATCAACTACACGCTGACGTTATTGAGCTGCAAAAACGCATCAGCGAGCTGGCGTTCCCGCCGTCAAAAGTGGTTGGCGGCGCAGCCGGTTTGATTGAAGAAGTGGCGGCCAGCAAAATCAGCGGTGAAGAAGATCGCTACAGCCATACCGACCTGTGGGACTTCCAGGCCAACATTGACGGCGCGCAGAAAATCGTCGACCTGCTGCGTCCTCAACTACAAAAAGAGAACAGCACGCTGCTGGCAAAAGTGGATGCCAACTTCAAGAAAGTTGACGCCATCCTCGGTAAATACCGCACCAAAGAGGGTTTTGAGACCTATGACAAGCTGACGGATGCCGATCGTAACGCGCTGAAAGGCCCGATCACCACCCTTGCGGAAGATCTGGCCCAACTGCGCGGGATCCTCGGTCTGGATTAAGTCGATGGCAGAGCAAAAATACCCTATCAATGAACCGTCGCGTCGGCGGTTACTCAAAGGGATCGGCGCGCTTGGCGGCGCGCTGGCCTTGACCGGTGGCTGCCCGGTGGCGCATGCGGCAAAAGAGAAAAGCTCACCGGGTACGGTCTCCCCCGATGCGCGCATGGAAGCGCAGCCGTTTCATGGTTTGCACCAGGCCGGCGTGCTGACGCCGCAGCAGGCATCGATGATGATCGTCGCATTTGATGTCCTCGCCGGTGATAAAGGGGATCTGGAAAGGCTGTTTCGTCTGCTGACCCAGCGGATCGCCTTTCTGACTAAGGGCGGGCCCGCGCCGGAGACGCCGAACCCGCGGCTGCCGCCGATGGATTCGGGCATTCTTGGGCCGTGGATCGCCCCGGATAACCTGACGATAACCGTTTCGGTGGGGCATTCGCTGTTTGACGAACGCTTCGGTCTGGCCAGCCATGCGCCGAAGAAGCTGCAAAAAATGACCCGTTTTCCTAACGACTCGCTGGATGCGGCGCTCTGTCACGGCGATCTGTTGCTGCAAATTTGCGCCAATACTCAGGATACGGTGATTCACGCGCTGCGGGATGTGATTAAACACACGCCGGATTTACTCAGCGTGCGCTGGAAGCGGGAGGGATTCATCTCCGATAGCGCCGCGCGCAGCAAGGGTAAAGAGACGCCGGTGAATCTGCTGGGCTTTAAAGACGGCACCGCGAATCCATTGAGTTCGGATACTGCGTTAATGGACAAGGTGGTGTGGGTAACCGCCGATCAGGGGGAACCGGCATGGGCGACGGGCGGTAGCTACCAGGCGGCGCGGATTATTCAGTTCCACGTTGAGTTTTGGGACCGCACGCCGCTGAAAGAGCAGCAGACCATTTTTGGCCGCGACAAACTGACCGGAGCGCCGCTGGGGATGGAGCACGAGCATGATGTGCCCGATTACCGTAACGATCCTGACGGCGAAATCATTGCGCTCGACAGTCATATTCGGCTGGCCAACCCGCGCACTCCGGAAACGGCCTCCAGTCTGATGATGCGTCGGGGATACAGTTATTCGCTGGGGGTCACGAATTCCGGCCAGCTGGATATGGGACTGCTGTTTGTCTGCTATCAGCACGATCTGGAAAAAGGCTTCCTGACAGTGCAAAAGCGGCTGAACGGAGAAGCCCTGGAAGAGTACGTGAAGCCGATTGGCGGCGGATACTTTTTTGTTCTGCCGGGGGGCGTTGACCCTCAACATTATCTCGGTCAATCGTTAGTCGAAGCCTGACGTACCTGCCCTCCGGGGCAGGGCGTTTTCTGCTGTTTTTCCATTCATTTTTTGTATTTCCTGCCTTGTTTCATTTTTCTGTAATCTTATAGTCGGAAACTCTCCCGAGCCGCCATGAGAATTATTTGTTGTCTGTATGTGAAAAATAAGTTGCGCTTAGAATTATTTCTGATGTACTTATTACAGACGCGGTAGTTCTCGGCAGCAGTATCGTTTCATTATGGAGATCGCGAATGCCCGATTGCTGTAACGGAAAACGTCAAACCCGATACCGTACTCATCAGCACGGAAGCCCCACTTCCGGCCGCGATTTTCTCCCCGCCAAATCATCCCCCTCTATCACAGAAAATCTGAACCCAGGCAAGGTTATCGGTGCGCGTAGCCGTGACCCTCTGCCAATTCGTCAGGCAAGCAATGGCTTACAAGGAAGCCAAACCTCAATCGTTAGTGCGCATAATCGCGTCGAACGTGGCGCGTGTGATGTAAACCAACAACGCAAGGTGCTATCCATGGGAAGACAAAAAGCAGTGACCAGAGCTCGTCGTGAGGCCAAACGTGTGCTGAGACAGGATTCGCGAAGCCATAAGCAGCGCGAAGAAGAATCGGTCACATCGCTTGTGCAAATGAGTGGCGTAGAAGCCATTGGCATGGCGCGGGATAGCCGCGATCTATCGCCAATTGAAGCGCGCAATGAGGCTCAGGCGCATTATTTGAACGCCATCGACAATAAACAGCTGATCTTTGCCACGGGCGAGGCCGGGTGCGGTAAGACCTGGATTAGCGCGGCGAAAGCTGCTGAAGCCCTGATTCATAAAGATGTGGACAGAATTATTGTTACCCGTCCCGTTCTGCAGGCCGACGAAGACCTCGGCTTCTTACCGGGAGATATCGCCGAGAAGTTTGCTCCCTATTTCCGCCCGGTTTATGACGTGCTGGTGAGGAGGCTGGGGGCTTCCTTTATGCAATACTGCCTGCGCCCGGAAATCGGCAAGGTGGAAATCGCGCCGTTCGCCTATATGCGCGGACGTACATTTGAAAATGCGGTGGTGATTCTGGACGAGGCCCAGAACGTGACCGCGGCGCAAATGAAGATGTTTTTGACCCGCCTCGGGGAGAACGTGACGGTTATCGTCAACGGTGACATCACCCAGTGCGATTTACCTTCAGGCGTGCGGTCGGGTCTGGCCGATGCGCTGGCGCGTTTTGAGGAAGATGAAATGGTGGGGATCGTGCGCTTTACGACGGACGATTGCGTGCGTTCAATGCTTTGCCAGCGCGCGTTGAAAGCCTACTACTGATAGTTTCTTAGTCTGCAAAGCCCGGGAAACCGGGCTTTGTTTTTGCTTAATTACAGCAAGGCCTGCAGTGAAGGGCTAGTCATCGTGGCTTCAAAGGGAATGATATCGGCCTTCGCCACGCCAGATTGCTGAAATGGGTCCAGGCTTAACCGATTTTGCAGCGCAGCCATATCATCGCCTTTAGCCAGAATCACGCCACCGGACCTGGGGATTTTACGCCCCGACGCGAGAAATATTCCCTCAGCATACCCTTGCTTAAGCCATTCCACGTGTGCTGCAAGCTGGGCATCTACTTCTTCAAGCGGTTTAACGTAAGTCAGAACAACAACGGCAATAGTGCTCATATTCCTTCCTGGATAGTGAGTGGTAACGCTTCGGCAGTTTATCATTAGCGTGGATAGTATTTCAGGCTCTTTTATCATCTTTAGCAGGAGTGCGCTATGAATGAAAATAACAGCGGTTTGCTAAACTATATTGAATTGCTAAAGTCGCATGAAGCGGCTTTAAAAAGGAAATTACTCGCCGGCGATAAAAGTAAATCTGACCGGTGGCTATTTATCGGGTTAGTGGGGATGGTTCTGGTTTCCTTTGGCGCAATGGGCGGGTATATGCTGATCAAGCCCTCAGGCCGCTGGCTTATTGATTTGTCGATCGTACTCATAGCACTTTCCTATGTAGTGCTGATTCTCATGCCAATCATTAAAATCTACCAGCAGCGAAACACGATAAAATACTTCTTCACCATGCCGCTCAGCGCCAGCGTAGAACAAAATATTAAAAAAGAGGCCTTAACCGACGAGCGTTTTCTTGCGGATTTTGTACGCTTAGGCAAGCCTACCCTGGAGTTGGGGCTGCTCGAGATAAAGCACGAACGTGAGTTTCTGAGTAAAAGAATCAATCTTATTGTCGGCCCCGTCGATAAACTTGGTATTCTGCCAGGGATAATCTCTATGGTTATTACGTTAGCAAAACCTGTAGCAGGCCATGATTGGGTTATGGGGCTGGCATATGGCTATATCGGTCTGGTCGTTCTCTCTTTGTCGTTTATAAATTTATTGGTGAAGTACGACCGCGTCATATCGTTAACCGAGGTTGCTCTTTCGCGCTGCGATGAAGTGAAGGGCGATGTGCAGGGGTGAGGGCGGTCATAAAATGGCGGTGAATGATATGTTGTGCGAAGGATGGCCGCGCCGTGACTCTATTTCGGCCCGTCGGGGCTTCTCATCCCCCCCGGTGGCGTGCAATAGACGAAAAAAAAGCCCGTACTTACGTACGAGCTCTTCTTAAAATATGGCGGTGAGGGGGGGATTCGAACCCCCGATACGTTGCCGTATACACACTTTCCAGGCGTGCTCCTTCAGCCACTCGGACACCTCACCATATTGTTTTGCTGCTCACCTTGGGTGGGCAACGGGGCGCTACTATAGGGAGTTGCGCTAAAACGGTCAAGCAGTATTTATTCTTTTGCTATCGTTCGGTTAAGCATTGAACACTGCCCCGTCGTAGCGCGGCGGGGCAGGCGTTTTAACGCTGTGAATCAAGCTGTTCGTTATTCTTCACCACGTCCTGCGCTTTGGCATAGCTCTCGATCAGCAGCTGGTATGCCGGGAAGACTTTAGTATAAACCTCAGCCCATTCTGCGGCGTCCGGTCGATTCCATGTGCGCTGCAGTTCGGAAGCGACCGCGGCGGTATCCATCGGCACGACGCCCGCCTGAACGACCCGGGCGAGAGTGATCTCCTGCGCCATCTTGCTATAGGTGCCGGAGGCATCGATGACGGCAAAAACTCTATAGCCGTCGGCGACGGCGGCAATTGCCGGGAACGCCATGCAAACGCTGGTAATCGTCCCGGCAATAATCAATGTTTTACGGCCGGTGGCCTTTACCGCGGCCACAAATTCCGGATTATCCCAGGCGTTGATCTCCCCCTTACGCGCAATATAGTGCGCATGGGGCGCATTCTCATGGATCTCAGGGATTAGCGGCCCGTTCGGTCCCTGCGGCACCGATGCCGTGGTGATCACCGGAATACCGGCTAACGAGGCCATTTTTGCCAGCGCGGCGGCGCGCGCCCGTAGCTCCGGCATCGGCATATCGCCTACGGTCTGGAAGAGACCGCTCTGGTGGTCGATCAGCAGCATGGCGGTATCATTGACATCAATAACAGGACGAGAATCATTAAAGTTAGCTGGGGTAGACATATTCTTCACCTCATTCAGTATCAGATTTGGCCGAAGCGGCCGCTATTAAAATCACGAACCGCTTCTGCGATTTGCGCTTTGGTATTCATCACAAACGGGCCGTAGCCCACGATCGGCTCCTGCAGCGGCTCGCCGGCCATCAGCAGCACTTTGGCGTGACTATTGGCCGCGAGGTGGAACGTTTCACCTTTTTGGCTGAGCACCACCAGCTGACCTTCGCGGGCGTTACCCTCGCCGTTCACCACGATTTCACCTTCCAGCACCACCAGCGCCGTGCTCCAGCCAGCGGGCTGATGCAGGGTTACCTCATGACTCTGGTTTAGCTGCAGGTCCCATACGTTAAGCGGCGAAAAGGTATGCGCCGATCCGACAACATCCTGATAGCGCCCGGCAATCACCCGCATGCGGCCAGCGTTATCCGGCAGCTCGGCGTCAGGGATGGCATCCGCCGTGATGCTTTGATAGCCGGGATGCGTCATCTTGTCTTTAGCCGGAAGATTGACCCACAGCTGAATCATTTTCAGCTCGCCGCCGGAGCGGGTAAATTCCGCCGAGTGGAACTCTTCGTGCAGGATCCCGGCGCCTGCGGTCATCCACTGCACATCGCCCGGTCCAATGACGCCGCCTCTGCCTGTTGAGTCTCGATGTTCAACTTCGCCGGAGTACACCACGGTGACGGTTTCAAATCCGCGATGCGGATGTTCGCCGACGCCGCGTTTCTCGGACCCTGCCGGGAAGTGATGAGGGCCTGCATAGTCAAGTAGCAGGAAGGGGCTTAGCTGTTCGCCGTGCGTCTGATAAGAGAACATTGAGCGAACCGGGAAACCATCGCCTACCCAATGCTGCGCAGGCGCGGTGTAGATTCCGGTAATCTGTTTCATGGCTTTCTCCAGTGCATCTGTTTCTGATGTGAATAAGCTTATATTCACCACTAATACTCCGGTAGATAGCAAAAACGGCCTATACTGTTCCAAAAATGGAACGATGGAGGAAGAATGCAGGATCTCAACGATTTAGCCTGGTTTGTGCAGGTGGTGGATCACGGAGGATTCGCGGCGGCGGGCAGAGCGCTCGATCAGCCTAAATCCAAACTGAGCCGGCGAATCGCCCAGTTAGAAGAACGCCTCGGCGTACGTTTGATTCAACGTACAACCCGTCAGTTTGCGGTAACGGAGGTGGGGCACACCTTCTATCAGCACTGCAAGGCGATGCTGATAGAGGCGGAAGCGGCAGAGCAGGCGGTAGAGACCCTGCGTTCCGAGCCCCGCGGAAGCGTCAAGCTGACCTGTCCGGTGACGCTATTGCATGCGCACGTCGGGCCTATGTTGGCGCGGTTTATGGTGCGCTATCCGGGAGTTAATCTGCAGCTGGAAGCCACAAACCGACGAGTTGATGTCGTTGGAGAGGGCGTTGACATCGCGATCCGCGTACGCCCAAGGCCGATAGAGGATAGCGATCTGGTAATGCGCGTTCTCGCCGATCGTGGTCACCGCCTGGTCGCCAGTCCACAGTTAGTAGAGCAAAAGGGGCAGCCTGTGGCGCCGTCAGAATTAAGCGATTGGCCGGGTTTGAGCCTGGGCGCAGGCAAACATCAGCATAAGTGGCAGTTGACCGGCCCGGAGGGCGCACGGGCGGAAGTCTACTTTACACCCCGGCTGGTCACCACGGATATGTTGGCGCTGCGCGAAGCGGCAATCGCCGGCGTTGGGGTGGTACAGCTTCCTTTATTAATGGTGCGCGATCAGCTGGCGGCTGGCGAGCTGGTGGTTGTCCTCGATGAGTGGCAGCCGCGCAGGGAGGTGATCCATGCGGTGTTTGCCTCACGGCGCGGGTTGCTCCCCTCGGTCAGGGCGCTGGTTGATTTCCTGAGAGAAGAGTATCAGCGGATGGAGGAGGATTAGCATTTGCCTGAATCCACAAGGCGCAGGCTGTCGAACAGAGTCTGAAGCCGCAGAAGGGGGGCCCGGAGGCGGCGCGATGCGCCTGTCCGGGCTACCGGGCGGTGGCGTGCAATAGGCGAAAAAAAAGCCCGTACCTGCGTACGAGCTCTTCTTAAAATATGGCGGTGAGGGGGGATTGACTCGCTGCGCTCGCCGTTACTCGGCTCGTCCCTGGGCCTCGCCCCTGCGGGGCCAGCGTAAACGCTGTTCAAAATTGCTCCCGGCAATTTTGTCGGGGCAGACTCCTCGCAGGCTCGTCATCTGTCCAACTGGCTGACGCCAGTTGTCGACCCCGGTCGGGGCTTCTCATCCCCCCCGGTGGCGTGCAATAGGCAAAAAAAAGCCCGTACCTGCGTACGAGCTCTTCTTAAAATATGGCGGTGAGGGGGGGATTCGAACCCCCGATACGTTGCCGTATACACACTTTCCAGGCGTGCTCCTTCAGCCACTCGGACACCTCACCATATTGTCTTTCCCGTTATTGTCGGGAACGGGCGCTAATTTAGGGAAATACGTATCGCCCGTCAATCAACTTTTTAAAAAAATCGTGCGTTTAGCCAAACTTCAAGCAACTTGCTCCTTAAACGCGCGAGAATCGTTTTTTTTGTCACCATTCTCTTTTTCACACGCTCCCCGAACGAAATTTGCTATGCTGGCAAACCAATAGAAAACAACGAGTAAAACGCGGCGCTAACCTAACCTGCCTGTAGCGTCGGCTATCAGGAGCCTTTATGGATATCATTTTTTATCACCCGACCTTTGACACCCCTTTCTGGATTGCGGAACTGGAAAAACAGCTCCCCGGCGCGCGAGTTCGCGAGTGGAAATCCGGCGATGAACAACCCGCTGACTATGCGCTGGTCTGGCATCCGCCGGTAGAAATGCTGCAAGGCCGCGATTTAAAAGCCGTCTTTGCCCTTGGCGCCGGCGTCGACTCCATCCTGAGCAAACTGCGTGAGCATCCGGAAATGCTGCCGTTGTCGACGCCACTATTCCGTCTGGAAGACACCGGCATGGGGTTACAAATGCAAGAGTATGCGGTGAGCCAGGTGCTGCACTGGTTCCGTCGTTTTGATGACTATCAGGCTTTAAAGCAAGAAGCGCGCTGGCAGCCGCTGGAGGAGTATCAGCGCGAAGACTTTCCCATCGGGATTATGGGGGCGGGCGTACTTGGCGCAAAGGTCGCCGAAGCTCTGCAGTACTGGGGATTCCCGCTACGCATCTGGAGCCGCAGCCGCAAATCCTGGCCGCAGGTCACCAGCTTTGCCGGGGAAAAGGAGCTGAACGCCTTCCTGAACGGAACACGAGTGCTGATTAACCTGTTGCCCAACACGGCGGAAACCGTGGGAATTATTAACAGCTCGCGCCTGGCGCAGCTGCCGGATAATAGCTATGTGCTGAATCTGGCCCGCGGAGTACATGTGGTTGAAGACGATCTGCTGGACGCGCTGAATAGCGGTAAATTGAAAGGCGCGATGCTGGATGTTTTCAGCCGTGAACCGCTGCCCGAAGCGAGCCCGCTGTGGCGCCATCCGCGCGTGGCAATGACGCCCCACGTGGCGGCCGTAACCCGGCCTCTGGAAGCCATTGCTTTTATCGCCAAAACCATCGGTCAAATGGAACGGGGTGAAACGGTCAGCGGGAAGGTCGATCGCCAGCTGGGATACTAAGCGTCAGCCCCGCCTGCGCGGGGTTTTTGCTGCTCTCAGGCGCAGATTCCTGCTATTCTTGCCACAAACAGAGAAGGAGATTGTGATGTATCCTGTTGACCTGCACATGCATACCGTCGCCAGCACCCACGCTTACAGTACCCTGCACGACTACATTGCGGAAGCCAAGCGCAAGGGGATCAAACTCTTTGCCATTACCGATCACGGGCCAGATATGGCCGATGCGCCGCACCACTGGCATTTTATCAATATGCGTATCTGGCCGCGTCTGGTGGATGGCGTTGGTATTCTGCGCGGTATTGAAGCCAACATTAAAAATACCCAGGGCGAAATAGACTGTACCGGCCCGATGCTCAGTTCGCTGGACCTGATTATTGCTGGCTTTCACGAGCCGGTGTTTCCTCCGCAGGATAAAGCCACGAATACTGAGGCCATGATCGCCACCATCGCGAGCGGTACGGTGCATATCATCAGTCATCCGGGGAACCCGAAATTTCCCGTTGATATTCCGGCTATTGCCGCCGCCGCGGCGAAGCACCATGTGGCGCTGGAAATCAATAACTCATCTTTTGTCTCGTCACGCATTGGCAGTGAAGATAATTGCCGTGCCGTCGCGGCGGCCGTACGGGATGCCGGCGGTTGGGTGGCGTTGGGCTCAGATTCTCACACGGCATTCACGCTCGGTGATTTTACTGAATGCCGTAAAATCCTTGATGCCGTAGATTTTCCGCAAGAGCGGATTCTAAACGTGACGCCCCGGCGTCTGCTTAATTTTCTTGAATCGCGTGGGATGCCAGCGATTGCGGAATTTGCTGAACTTTAATTTGAATAACTGGAATAACTGAATGAACGAGTTTTCAATCCTCTGCCGCGTGCTGGGCTCTCTCTATTACCGTCAGCCGCAGGATCCGCTGCTGGTTCCGCTATTTACCCTTATTCGCGAAGGGAAGCTGGCGGCAAGCTGGCCGCTGGAGCAGGATGAACTGCTGGAGCGCCTGCAAAAGAGCTGCGATATGCAGGCTCTGGCTGCTGACTACAACGCGCTGTTTGTCGGTGAAGAGTGCAGCGTAGCGCCATTTCGTCGCGCATGGGTAGAGGGCGCTACGGAAGCTGAAGTTCGAGCTTTCCTCAGCGCGCATGGCGTTCCCACGGGTGAGGGCGCGGCGGATCACTTAGGCTCCTTACTGCTGGCCGCATCCTGGCTGGAAGATCACGCGGCAGAGGATGAAAGCGAAGTTCTGGAAACGCTGTTTGCTGAGTATATTCTCCCCTGGTGCGGCGCATTCCTTGGCAAGGTTGAAGCGCATGCGACTACGCCGTTCTGGCGCACGATGGCTCCGCTAACTCGTGAAGCGCTTTCAGCCATGTGGGATGAACTCCAGGAGGAAGGTGAACAATAAATTGTGATTTAAATCACAATTAAAATGCAACGAGTGATTTCTTAATTCATTTAGTGTGTTCCATATCTCATTTGGCCGGCGCGTTTCTGCTATGATACGCGCCATGAACATACTCTTCGCAATCGCATTAACGACGGGCTTACTCTCTGCAATTTGGGGATGGGTAGCGGTCGCACTGGGTCTGCTGAGCTGGGCGGGATTTCTCGGGTGTACGGCTTACTTTGCCTGTCCGCAAGGTGGGTTAAAAGGGCTGGTTATTTCCACCTGTACGGTAATGAGCGGCGTAGTGTGGGCGCTGGTGATTATTCACGGCAGCGCGCTGGCGCCTCAGCTGGAAATAGTGAGCTATATCATGACCGGTATCGTGGCGTTTATGATGTGCATTCAGGCGCGCCAGCTATTACTCTCTTTTGTGCCGGGCACCTTTATCGGCGCCTGTGCGACCTTTGCCGCCAGCGGCGACTGGCGTTTGGTTTTACCTTCACTGGCGCTGGGGCTGGTCTTTGGCTACGCCATGAAAAATAGCGGCCTGTGGCTGGCGACGCGGGCGGAAAAGAATAAATCCCTGGCTAACGAAAGTCGTTAACCGCGCTTCGCTCATACTGCTTCTCAACCTTCCCTGTATTCATCTGTTAAAAGAGCCCTACGGGCTCTTTTGCTGTTTTTGGCAGAATATCGTCCATAGCCTTCTCCTTTCTTAGTTTATTTTCCTCTATAAATCAGCACGATAAACTGTACTGATAGTCAGTGAATCGATTTTGTAATCATATTTATATAAATGCTGGTTATTTGTTTTTAAAATGTTAATACAATTGGGCTGAGGTAAAAAAATGTAACTCGATGCGCTCATGGATGGCTGTGCTTTTTTTAATAGCTAGACCAACAAGCAGAGGGGTTTTACAATGGAAACAATTAGATACATATCACTTGCGGCCCTGTTTTTTTTACCCACGAGTTTCAGCCCGGCGATTGCCGAACAGACAGTCGCCGGTGTTATTCATTTCTATGGAAGAGTTGTGGAAGCGCCCTGTCAGCTCAATGCTATCAAGAATCAGGTGGTGATGGATTGTCCGAGGGCGGAAACGGTGCGGATCTCTGCCCGTCAGCTGGAGAAAGGGGATGTTCACAATGAAAATATCCGTTCCGCGCAGTTGAGATATATTAACCCACAACGGACTCTCGCTATTCTGGACGTTGATTATCGCTAACCTCCGGCGCCCCCAGGCTTTCGTCCCGGGGGCGATCGTGCCATATTATCCTCGTTTATCTATTTCAAGACGCATGCCGACAGGAGGAGAAATGGCTGTTCAACCTGAGGTAATTCTCGGCGACATTACCACGCTGGCGGTCGACGTTATCGTCAATGCAGCAAACCCTTCGCTGTTAGGCGGAGGAGGCGTAGACGGCGCAATCCACCGCGCAGCAGGCCCGGACCTGCTGGCTGCCTGCAAAGTTGTGCGCCAGCAGCAAGGGGAGTGTCCGCCGGGCCATGCGGTGATAACGACGGCAGGAAACCTGCCCGCCAGCGCGGTCATTCATGCCGTGGGGCCGATCTGGCACGGTGGTGACAGGCAGGAGGCGGAATTACTGGCGGACGCCTATAAAAATAGCCTGCAGCTGGCCTCGGCAAACAATTACCGCTCTATTGCTTTTCCCGCTATCAGCACCGGCGTTTACGGCTACCCTAAACAAGCTGCCGCCGAGATAGCCATTAATACGGTGAATGCATTTCTTACTCGCTACCATCCTCTGGAACGCGTTTGTTTCGTCTGCTTTGATGCCGAAACCGCCAGTATCTATAACCGATTACTGGAGGAGAGTCGGGCACAACTCGGTCGCCATAATAAGTTATGATAGCTTCCTCCGATCGCGGGGATCCATCATGACAGGAGATTTATCGGTGGCTGAAGGGAAGGTTCTACAAAAACAACGGCTTCGCCGGACGGAAATTGTGGTCGCGGCGCAAAAATGCTTTGCTGAAAAGGGCCTGCACGGCGCCTCAGTGGCAGATATCGCGCGGCGGGCTGGTCTGAGCGTCGGCCAGCTTTATCGTGTTTTTGCCAGTAAAGAAGAGATTATCGAAGTCATCGTCAGCGAGATAGTGAACGCCAGAGTTGGCGAGATGGTTGCCGGGAATCATGATTTGGCCCGCATGGCGTCGGTTTTAGCCGGCGCGATCCCGGCGAGCGAGAGTACGAAAAATGATAATTATCTGCTAATGGAGATTAACGCCGAAGCCTCCCGAAATCCGCGCCTGCGAGAAATCATGAACCAGGCCGATCGACGCCTGAAGGAAGAAGGAGGAAAACTTACCCGGCACTACCACCCCGAAATGACCGCTGAACAAATTAGCGTCGCCTGCGAATTTATCGCGATATTAACCGAAGGGGCGGCGTATCGCTGCGACCTGGCGACTGCCCCGACGGTGGATAAAGCGGCGATGGAAATGCTTTATCGCGATGTCTTTAACCTGGTGTTCACGCGAAAATAGCGCTGCTGTGCTCGTATAGCGCAGCAGCATAATTTTTAACCGGCAGAAGTCTGCGGCTTCGCCGTTTTTTGCTGGAATTTTCCGGAAAAAAGAAAGCGCAACAGCGGTATTCGCAGGTGGATTTCATACAGGACCAGCGCAATACCCACCACAAATACCAGTCCGGTAATAAATCCCAGCGTATTGGACTTAATTATCGGCGTGATCCACGCCCCGTAGAGCAGAGTCAATGGATGGTGCACTAAATAGATAAACAGCGATGCGTTGACGAAATAGGTTACCCGCGCGGACTGGAAATTTAGCAGACGGTGGCCAAGCGAAAAGACCACGTTGACCATCCATAGCCCCAGCACCATGGTAATGACGGATTCTGTTTCATACATCCAGCCATCGCCGGAACCGTACTGCTGATTCAGACGATAGGCGATAAAACCCAGTAGCGCTGCGGTATAGCACCAGGGGGAGGGCGTAGTGAACATGAGCTTCAGGCGTGAATTGATAAACGTCTGCGCGCCGAGAATAAAGAAAGGCAGATAAAACAGCGTCTGCATAACGACGAAATTGAACAGACCGTTGCTGAGAATGGGCGGGTAAAGAATAAAAAGGGTGCGGCGAATGACCGCATACAGCACGCCCAGGGCAAGAAAAATCATCGATAGCTGACCTAATGTGACGGTGTCACCGAAGGTTGGCGCAGCGGCAGAACGCTGGCGCGTCAGCCATCTAAACATCACTACGCCCAACGAGGTCAGGACCACCAGGACGAGCAGAAACCACAGGTGGGAAATCAGCTCCCAGGCAAGGGTATTGAATTTGTCATAGCCTGAAAGCGTGTGCCAGTTTTCCGCTTTTCCGTTAACGTACTGCAGCATAATAAACTGCGGCAACGTCAAAAGAGGGATGGCAGTTAACATGGGAATGCCTACCCGCTCAACGCGAACTTTCCACCATTTCTTCAGCGGATAGCGTAGAAAAAGCATGTAGGAAAAATAGCCGGAAATAACAAAGAAGACCTGCATGCGAAAGGCATGGATGAAGTCGTTGAACAACGTCAACCACCACGACGGCTCTGCGCTGTTGACGTGCCAGCTGTGGCTGGAGTAAATAAGCGAGATGTGAAAAGGGATCCCCAACAGCATCAGCCAGGCGCGGATGCTATCGAAAAAATATTCACGCTGTACCGGAGTATTATTCATACAATATCACTACATTCTCAGACAAATCGTCTTATCACTCAACGTGATAACGTTTAAATTCTCTGCAACCCTACATGAACTCTGGTTATCTGTCTCCAGGATAAGCACGCAAAGTGCAATCGGGGCAGTGAACTGCGTATTCCCTGTGCCGCCAGGCCGAACAATGCAGGGATTATGTTGTCGGAATGCCTGAGTTTCCATTAAAATAGATCGGATCGATTTAAGCACACAAAGGGGGAAGTGCTTACTTATATGAAACATAAACCACAGATGATGAAAATGCGTTGGTTAAGCGCAGCCGTAATGTTGTCCCTGTGTACTTCATCTGCATGGGCATTCAGCATTGATGACGTCGCAAAAGAGGCACAAACGTTAGCCGGCAAAGGCTTTGAAGCGCCTAAAAGTAACCTGCCCTCTGCCTTCCGCGATATGAAGTATGCGGACTATCAGCAAATTCAGTTTAATCACGACAAAGCTTATTGGAATAATCTGAAAAGCCCATTCAAGCTCGAGTTTTATCACCAGGGGATGTATTTCGATACGCCGGTCACCATTAATGAAGTGACGGCAACCAGCGTACGTAAAATTAAATATAGCCCGGACTATTTTAATTTTGGCAACGTCCAGCACGACAAAGACACGGTTAAAGACCTCGGCTTTGCGGGCTTCAAAGTCCTGTATCCGATCAACAGCAAAGACAAGAATGATGAAATCGTCAGCATGCTCGGAGCCAGCTATTTCCGCGTGCTTGGCCAGGGTCAGGTATACGGTCTTTCCGCTCGTGGGCTGGCGATTGATACCGCGCTGCCTTCCGGCGAAGAGTTCCCGCGTTTTCGTGAGTTCTGGATTGAGCGTCCAAAAGCGACCGATAAACGCCTGACGATTTACGCCCTGCTTGATTCCCCGCGCGCAACCGGCGCCTACCGTTTCGTGATTATGCCCGGCCGCGACACCGTGGTGGACGTGCAGTCTAAGGTCTATCTGCGCGACAAAGTCGGCAAGCTCGGCGTGGCGCCGTTGACCAGTATGTTCCTGTTTGGGCCACATCAGCCGTCGCCGACCACGAACTATCGTCCGGCGCTGCATGACTCCAACGGCCTGTCCATCCTGGCCGGCAACGGCGAGTGGATCTGGCGTCCGCTGAATAATCCAAAACATCTTGCCGTCAGCAGCTATGCGATGGAAAACCCGCAGGGCTTTGGCCTGCTGCAGCGTGGTCGCCAGTTCTCCCGTTTTGAAGATCTCGATGACCGCTACGATCTGCGCCCCAGCGCATGGATTACGCCGAAAGGTGATTGGGGTAAGGGCAAAATCGAACTGGTCGAAATCCCGACCAATGATGAAACCAACGATAACATCGTCACCTACTGGACGCCCGATCAGCTGCCCGAACCCGGCAAAGAGATGAATTTCAAATACACCATCACTTTTAGCCGCGATGAAGACAAGCTGCACGCGCCGGATAACGCTTACGTTATGCAGACCCGCCGTTCTACCGGCGACGTCAAGCAATCGAACCTGATTCGCCAGCCTGATGGCACCATTGCCTTTATTGTCGATTTCACCGGCGCCGAGATGAAAAAGCTGCCCGCAGATACGCCAGTGACTGCCCAGGCCAGCATCGGCGATAACGCTGAAATCGTTGAAAACACCGTGCGTTATAACCCAGTGACTAAAGGCTGGCGTATGATCCTGCGCGTCAAAGTGAAAGATCCTAAGAAAACCACGGATATGCGCGCTGCGCTGGTCAATACCGACCAGACGCTGAGCGAAACCTGGAGCTATCAGCTGCCTGCCAATGAATAAGATAACGAAGTACATCGATGCATTGCCGCTGTCGGATGCAGAAAAGCGCGCGTTACCTGACGCGAGTCTGCAGGCCGTACATCAAGCACTGGACGCTGAACATCACGTTTATAAACGGGAAGATGACTCCCCGCTGGGGTCGGTGAAAGCCCGACTGGAGCATAGCTGGCCAGATTCACTGGCCGGTAATCAGCTGGTGAAGGATGATGAAGGGCGCACGCAGCTGAACGCCATGCCGAAAGCAAAACGTTCCTCTATGTTCCCGGACCCATGGCGTACTAACCCGGTCGGGCGCTTCTGGGATCGTCTGCGCGGACGCGATGTGACTCCGCGCTATCTCTCTCGCCTCAGTCAGGAGGAACAGGCGAGCGAGCAGAAATGGCGTACCGTCGGCTCTATTCGTCGCTATATTCTTCTGCTGCTCACCCTGGCGCAGACCGTCGTGGCAACCTGGTACATGAAAACCATTTTGCCTTACCAGGGCTGGGCGCTGATTAACCCGGCGGACATGGTGGGACAGAACCTGTGGATCTCCTTTATGCAGCTACTGCCGTATGTGCTGCAGTCCGGGATCCTGATTCTTTTCGCCGTGCTTTTTTGTTGGGTTTCTGCGGGTTTCTGGACTGCGCTGATGGGCTTCCTGCAGCTACTTATCGGCCGCGATAAGTACAGTATCTCCGCGTCAACGGTCGGGAATGAGCCGTTAAATCCGGAGCATCGCACCGCGCTTATCATGCCTATCTGTAACGAAGACGTTGACCGCGTATTCGCGGGCCTGCGCGCGACCTGGGAGTCGGTAAAAGCCAGCGGTAATGCCGAGCACTTTGATGTCTATATCCTGAGCGATAGCTACAACCCGGACATCTGCGTGGCGGAGCAAAAAGCGTGGATGGAGCTGATTGCCGAAGTGCAGGGCGAAGGGCAGATCTTCTACCGTCGCCGCCGTCGCCGCGTGAAGCGTAAAAGCGGTAACATTGATGACTTCTGCCGTCGGTGGGGGAGCCAGTACAGCTATATGGTGGTGCTGGATGCCGACTCCGTAATGAGCGGTGAATGTCTGAGCGGCCTGGTGCGCCTGATGGAAGCGAACCCGAATGCCGGGATCATTCAGTCTTCACCCCGCGCGTCGGGTATGGATACGCTTTATGCGCGCTGCCAGCAGTTTGCTACCCGCGTCTACGGCCCGCTGTTTACCGCCGGTTTGCACTTCTGGCAGTTGGGGGAATCCCACTACTGGGGTCACAACGCGATTATCCGGGTGAAACCGTTTATTGAGCACTGCGCGCTGGCGCCGCTGCCGGGCGAGGGCAACTTCGCCGGGTCAATTCTGTCGCACGACTTCGTGGAAGCGGCGCTGATGCGTCGCGCCGGGTGGGGCGTATGGATTGCTTACGATCTTCCCGGCTCTTATGAAGAGCTGCCGCCAAACCTGCTGGACGAGCTGAAGCGCGATCGCCGCTGGTGTCAGGGTAACCTGATGAACTTCCGCCTGTTCCTGGTTAAAGGGATGCATCCGGTTCACCGTGCAGTGTTCCTGACCGGCGTGATGTCATACCTGTCGGCACCGCTGTGGTTTATGTTCCTTGCGCTCTCTACCGCTCTGCAGGTAGTGCATGCCTTGACCGAACCGCAGTACTTCCTGCAGCCGCGGCAGCTGTTCCCGGTCTGGCCGCAGTGGCGCCCGGAGCTGGCTATAGCCCTGTTTGCTTCGACCATGGTGCTGCTGTTCCTGCCGAAGCTGCTGAGCATTATTCTGGTTTGGTGTAAAGGGCCTAAAGAGTACGGTGGCTTTATCCGCGTCACGCTCTCTCTGCTGCTGGAGGTGCTGTTTTCGGTGCTGCTGGCGCCGGTACGTATGCTGTTCCATACCGTCTTTGTGGTCAGCGCGTTTCTCGGCTGGGAAGTGGTGTGGAACTCGCCGCAGCGTGACGATGACTCTACCCCATGGGGTGAAGCGTTTATGCGTCACGGATCGCAGATGCTGTTGGGTCTGGTCTGGGCGGTGGGCATGGCATGGCTGGATCTGCGTTTCCTGTTCTGGCTGGCGCCGATCGTGGTCTCGCTGATTCTGTCGCCGTTCGTGTCGGCTATTTCCAGCCGCGCCACCATTGGCCTGCGCACTAAGCGCTGGAAGCTGTTCCTGATCCCGGAAGAGTACTCTCCGCCGCAGGTGCTAAAAGATACTGACGCTTACCTGACGCTGAACCGCCAGCGTTCTCTGGACGATGGCTTTATGCATGCGGTATTCAACCCGTCGTTTAACGCGCTGGCAACAGCGATGGCTACCGCGCGCCACCGTCACGGGCATATTTTGGATATCGCTCGCGAACGTCACGTTGAACAGGCGCTGAACGAGACGCCGGATAAACTTAACCGCGATCGTCGTCTGGTCTTGCTGAGCGACCCGGTGACCATGTCGCGTATGCATTATCGCGTGTGGGCCGCTCCGGAGAAATACTCTTCGTGGGTGGCAGCTTATCAGCAGCTGACGCTGAATCCGCTGGCGTTAAAAACCAAGTAAGCCGTACCTTAAGGAAAATACCGGCAATAGTGCCGGTATTTTTTTGACCTGAGAATAGAGGTTGTTGATGAGAGTTTTGCTGGTTATCGCAATGACGCTGCTGCTGAGCGGCTGCGGGAGTATTATCAGTCGCACGGTGCCAGGGCAGGGCCATGGAAATCAGTACTATCCCGGCGTGCAATGGGATGTTCGTGATTCCTCATGGCGCTATATCACGATCCTCGATCTGCCCTTTTCGCTGGTGTTCGATACGCTTCTGCTGCCGCTTGATGCCAGCCATGGGCCTTACAACTAATTAGCGTTCATCCCATTCATCGGCCGCAGCCTGGCCCTCTTCGGTATCGAGCGAGGGTTCAAGCTGAAATTCACCTTCATCCCATTCATGCAGCGTGTTCTCTTCCAGCCACTCCTGGCGCAGCTCAATCTCATCATAATCACCGTCAAAGACGCTTTGCGCAGCCTGGCCGCTGAGTACTGGCAGGCATTCTCCCTGCTGATCTTCGTCGGCAAAAAATTCTGCCTGCCAGGCAATATCACCGTCCTGAAGTACGTACTTCTGGATATTTAACTGCTCAATGCTGGCGCTTTCTTCGTCGCTGTCCGGATTATTAGCCAGAAACTCCTCGCGGGCTGCATCGATTGCTTCTTCGAGCGTGGCATAGAACATCGAATCCTTTGGCATGGCTAACCTCCTAAGAAGAATAGAAATGAATACGATTCAATCTATAGAAGGCGGTTGGCAATGCGTCAAGGCGGTAGCATTAATTTACCGAATGATTGCCGGAACCCGGATTGTCCGTAGCCCGCTGACGACGAACGCGGCCAAGGGTCAGAGTTGAGTAAACCGCGTTAAACAGCACCACAAATGCGGTCACCAGAAAGACCGCCCGAAAACCGTAGTTGGCGGAAACCGACGCGCCGATCAGCGGTCCAGTGACGTTGCCGATATCGCGAAACGACTGGTTATAGCTGAATATTCTGCCCGAGATTTGGCTGGTCGAGTTATACACCAGCAGCGTCTGTACCGCCGGCAGCAGCGCGCCGTCAGCGGCGCCTAGCAAGAAGCGCAGGATCCCCAATTGCAGCGGCGTCTGGACGAACGACATAGGAATCAGGAGCAGGACTGAAATCACCAGCGCGACGATCAGGATCTTCTCCGGACCAATACGATCGCCGAGCTTCCCGAGGCGAGGGGCGCTAAGCAGGGCGGCAATACCGGGGACTGAAGCTATCATACCGCTGATAAACGCAATATTACTTACGTTGCCGGCAAGATCGCGCACGTAAAGCGTCAGAATCGGAGCGATGGAACCGGTAGCGACCTGGATAATCAGTGATGTAACAAACAGGCTCAGCACCAGCTTTGGACTTTTAAGCGACGAAAAGACGTCTTTCGCGCTGAGCATCTCTTTTTTGCTGACCGCGACAAAATTCTCGCGGATGAGAAACAGGGTAAATAAGAAACAAATAAACAGTACGCTTGCTGTCATAAAGAAGACGGTGCGTAACCCCCAGTGGTCGGCCAGGAAGCCGCCAGCCAGGGGCCCCAGCAGCGCGCCGCTAACGGCCCCCGTAGAGAGGGTCCCCAGCGCCCAGCCGCTCTTATGGCGGGGGATTTGCGTTGCGATCAGCGCATTGGCGTTGGGAATAAATCCGCCGAGCAGGCCTAACAGCGCGCGCAGGATCAGAAATTGCCAGATATTCTGCGCCAGCCCCATGAGCAGCATGACGATAGCCATACCGAGGGCTGAGCGCAGCAGCATTATTTTGCGCCCTTTGCGGTCCGCGAGTCCGCCCCAGAAGGGAGAAGCTACGGCTGAAAATAAAAAGGTAATGCTGAAAACCAGCCCTGACCACATATTCAGGGCACTGTGGCCGGTGACGCCGAGCTGTTCAACGTACAAAGGGAGAAATGGCATCACCAGGCTAAAGGCCGCCCCGGTTAAAAAGCAGCCGAGCCAGGTGACGGTGAGATTACGTTTCCAGTTAATAGGGGTATCAGCAGACGACATAGGATTCCACTGGCCTGCAGCGCAGGTCAAATAATTGAAAATATGAGCATGCTAATTATGCGCCTGAGAAATGACTGCCGCAATGCAGGAGAGCTTTTAAAGCTAAAGGAGGGGACTAAACAAGGCGACATATCCCGCATCCGTGTTCAGATGCGGGATAACCAGGCGGAAAATGGAAAAGATTTAATAACGAGAAGGAACGCCTTCCGGACGCGTTTTAAAGCGGCGGTGCATCCACATATACTGCTCCGGCGCCATTAATATGCATTTCTCAACAACTTTATTCATCCACAGAGCGGTCGTCTCCGCATCGTCCAGCGGCGGATCGCACTCTGGCGGCAGGATGATCAGCTCATAACCTTTACCGTCGGGTTTACGGCGCGGAACGAAGGGGACGATGCAGGCTTTTGACATCTTTGCCAGCATCCAGGTGCCGGAGGTCGTCGCGGCCTGGTCAACAGCGAAAAACGGCACAAACACGCTGGCGGCGGGGCCATAGTCGTGGTCCGGCGCGTACCAGATCACTTCTCCCTTTTTCAATGCGCGGATCATACCCTTGAGATCTTTACGATCGATCATGTCTTTGTTGGAGCGCAGCCGTCCCCAGGTCTGTAGCCAGTCGATAACCGGGTTATCATTAGGGCGATAAACTCCGATACCCGGCTCATTGATGCCGAACATGCGGGCGCCCATTTCCAGGGTCAGAAAATGAATGCCAATAAGCAAAATGCCGCGCTTTTGCGCCTGTACATCGCGGATATGCTCTACGCCGATGGAGTCCGTCCAGCGCGCAATACGCTTCGTCGGCCAGAACCAGGCCATACCGGTTTCCATCAGCCCCATACCGACGGATTCAAAGTTTGCCACGACCATCCGGTGACGCTCTTGCTCGCTTTTATCAGGAAAACAAAGCTCCAGATTGCGATGGGCTATTTTTGCCCGGCGCTTCATTAGCCGCATGGCGATACGCCCAAGACCAGTACCGAGGCGATAAATCAGCGGATAAGGCAGCTGAACTACCAACCACAGCAGGCCGATCCCTAACCAAAGCAACCAGTAACGCGGGTGCAGCAACGCTGCGGAAAATTTAGGTAAATGGGTCATCTCATACCTGTTTAATTAAGCAACGTGTTCTATTATCGCATTTTTTTATGCCTCAGCCAAAATACCGGCCTCAGATGGCATTTAATGTTAATGCAAGCAAATATGGGTGAGAAAAATGTAGCGCAAAATGTAGGGATGTAAATTAAGCGTGTTTGCTATATGATGCCCGCCGTTTATTTTACTCATTGACTATGCCGAGCAGGTACACCATGCCAGTGTTACATAACCGCATTTCAAATGAGACGTTAAAAGCGCAAATGTTGGCTGAAACCGAGCCGCGCACGACGATCTCGTTTTATAAATATTTCTCTATTATTGACCCAAAAGCCACGCGCGATGCGCTGTGGATTGCGCTGACTAAGCTTAATGTCTTTGGCCGAATTTACCTGGCTCATGAAGGGATTAACGCGCAAATCAGCGTCCCGCAAAGCCGGGTCGATGCGCTGCGCGAATTCTTATACGGTTTTGACCCCGCCCTCAATGGGCTCCGCCTGAATATCGCTCTGGACGATGACGGTAAATCATTTTGGGTTCTGCGCCTCAAGGTTCGCGATCGGATCGTGGCGGATGGAATTGACGATCCGACATTTGATGCCACGGACGTGGGGGATTATCTGAAAGCCGCAGAGGTTAACGCGATGCTGGACGATCCCAATGCGGTCTTTATTGATATGCGCAATCACTACGAGTATGAGGTTGGCCATTTCGAGAACGCACTGGAGATCCCGGCGGATACTTTTCGCGACCAGCTACCAAAAGCCGTGGAGATGATGCAGGAACATAAAGATAAGAATATCGTGATGTACTGCACCGGCGGTATCCGTTGTGAAAAAGCCAGCGCCTGGATGAAGCACAACGGATTTACTAAAGTCTCGCATATTGAGGGCGGGATTATCGAGTATGCGAGACGCGCCCGCGAGCAGGGGCTGCCGGTACGCTTTGTCGGTAAAAACTTTGTCTTCGATGAGCGGATGGGGGAGCGTATCTCAGATGACGTTATCGCCCATTGCCATCAGTGCGGCGCTCCGTGCGATAGCCACACCAATTGCCTGAATGATGGTTGCCATCTGCTGTTTATCCAGTGTCCTTCCTGCGCGGAGAAATTCGCCGGCTGCTGTAGCGAAGCCTGCATGGAAGAACATAAGCTGCCGGAAGAGGAGCAGAGAAAACTGCGTGCCGGACGGGAAAATGGCAATAAGATCTTTAATAAATCCCGCGGTCGTCTGAATACTAAGCTGGGGATCCCCGATCCTGAGCCGTCAGAAAAACCATAACCAGATAAGATCGATAAACGCCAGCAGCAGCCACAGCGCCAGGTAGATCATAAAATGTTCGCGGACGTTGTTAACCAGTAATTCAAACAGGCGACGCATCATCTCTCTCAGTTATTAACGGCCTCAAACGAGGCCGTTTCTTTTAGCGTAGTTGTGACGTTGGGCAGCGGGCAGTTATTTATTAAACCGCGCCAGTGAAAACGCAGATAGATCAAATCCAAAGGGTTCTTCAAGCGCGAACCGTGTGGCCAGTTCGCCTAAAACCGGAGCAAATTTAAAGCCGTGACCGCTCAGGCCGGTGATCAGCAGCGTATCCGGCTGGCCGGGTAGCATATCAATAATAAAGTCTTCGTCAGCAGTATTGTCATAGGTGCAGGATGCGCCGTGCAGGCAGCCGCCGATACCGGGCAACACGTTACGCAAGAAGCTAAAAGATTCTGAACCGTCCGTAGCAACAGAGCCAAACGGCTTGCGCTCCTCCGGAGTGGAAATAAGCTGCCCGCCGTTATGCTTACCGATTTTTAATTCGTTATCTTCTGCCGGGAAACCGTAAAACTGATCGCCATTGGCTAACTCGCCGGTAAACGCCGGGAAGTTATTTTTGCTGCTGTAGCGACCATCGGCCTGAAACCAGGCGAAAATTTTACGTACCGGTTGGACTGGGAGTTCTGGCAACAGACGCGTAACCCAGGTACCGGCGCTGACAAGGAGTTTTTTGCCGCTGTACTCGCCATCCAGCGTCTCAACGGTTACGCCGTCCGGTTGGTGGTGAATAGCAGAAACCGGGCAGTTGAACAATTGCGCGGCTCCCGCTTCGCGTGCCAGACGGATCCAGGTTTCAACGGCCAGTTCGCTGCGCAGTATCCCGGATGCGGGTTCAAATATCGCCCGGTAATCGTCAGGAATACGAATTTCCGGCCAGCGAGTCATCACTGTCTGCGCATCCATTTCTTCAATATTGAGCTGGAACTCGCGCGCGCTGCTGGCCACGTTGCGCAGAAAGTCGGAGTCGGCAGGCCCGAGGTTAATCACCCCTGTACGCTCAAAAACGGCTTCCCCACTGGCGGCGGCAAATTCATCCCATAGCTTCTGCGCGCGTAGTATCAGAGGGACGTATCTTTCGCCTTCGCCGTAAGCATGACGTATCAGGCGGGTGCTGCCGTGATGGCTACCTTCCTGATGCGGAGGCTGATGGGCATCAATCATCAGTACGTTAAGCCCTGCCAGGCGAGCATAATAGCCTGCGGCAGCGCCGACGGAGCCGCTACCGATAATGATAAGATCGTATTGCATGGTGAGTTCCGGGTTATTGCTTTATTAGCAGGGTAATTAACAACCTGCTGATATACAAGCCCGAAAATAGTTCAGGCACCCGAAGGTGCCTGTTAGGTGAATATTAAGACATTTTTGCTAAATCTTAATGCCTTCGATACTCATTTTCCTGGTATTCGCCTGATTCAATCTTCGCAATACCTGCTTCCAGAATAGAAATAAACTGACGTGCGACGTCCGTCGTTAGCCATAGCGTCTGGCCAATCTCTGCGTCTCTACTGCTTTCTTGAGCGGGGTTTTGGTAGTGCAGGCGCAACATCAGCGCATCGTAACTATCTACGGTGCTGATGTCCCATCCAACGAGGGGATGGGTCTGGATGACTTCATTATTCTTTTCCATCATAACCCCTTATTCATATGTTAAAAGACAACAGTTCTCGAGGTTTAATGCGTGTTTTTTGAAGCAAGTTAATTATATCAGCAGTCAAGAATAAACTCGAGAAATTAAATGAAAAAGAGATACATACGCTGCTGGTTGCTGTTTTTTTACGCAAACACAATTCAGTTATACGTTATTTTTGAAGGTGCTAAGCAAAAGCAATAGGGGGAAGTCTGAGTATCAAAAAAATAAAAAAGCCGGGGCGACCCGGCAAAAAGTTGCACAATGAGGGAGCAAATTTAATTGACTAGTCGCGGACAAACCAGTCGTCAGCGCTTTCCCAGGTTTCTTGCAGGATTTCGCTAATCCGGTCTTTGTCTTCTTTCAGGCCGCCGATAACCGACAGATTGTTATTAGCCGCGTAGCGAACCGTCACCTGGCTTGACGTCAAGGGGAACTGCTGTTCGATACGGCGGGAGAGTTCATTGTTCAGCGCATCTAAAGCGCCGTTGGGTAAGGCTGTCGATTTGGCGATAGAGACTTCGATACGCATAATTGCCCCCTGTGTAATGTACTGTTTATTTATACAGTATGGTTGTCGCATTTACAACAGGGGGAGAGGTATTTATTTCTTCATGCTCCAGCGCACGGTTTCTCCTGCCAGGAACGGCACCAGCGCGTCGCCAGGCAGAGCGATACTCTCTACCACCAGGCTCTCTTCGCGCACCAGCTCAACGTAGCCTTCATTGACCGGCAGACCATAGAAGCGAGGGCCGTTAAGCGAACAAAAGGCTTCAAAGTGCTGTAGGGCGTTCATCTCCTCGAACACCGTGGCGTAGCTGCCCAGGGCGGTCGGGGCGTTAAAACAGCCTGCACATCCGCAGCTGGCTTCCTTACGATGGCGGGCATGCGGAGCGGAATCAGTACCGAGGAAGGCGCGGTCAAAACCGCTGGCCACCAGTTCGCGCAGCGCCTGCTGGTGAATATTGCGTTTAAGGATCGGCAGGCAATATAGATGGGGACGCACGCCGCCAACCAGCATATGATTGCGGTTAAACATCAGATGCTGCGGGGTGATGGTCGCCGCCAGCAGCTCATTGCCGTCGCGTACGTATTCAGTGGCATCTTTGGTGGTGATGTGTTCGAACACCACTTTCAGACCCGGCAGGCGCCGACGCAGCGGCTCCATGACGGTTTCAATGAACCGCGCTTCTCTGTCAAAAATATCGATGTCCGCGTGAGTGACCTCACCGTGCACCAGCAGGGGCATTCCCAGCTTTTCCATGCGCTCCAGTACCGGCATGATTGCATCAGTGCTGGTGACGCCGTGGCTGGAGTTGGTGGTCGCATTGGCCGGATAAAGTTTGGCAGCGGTGAAAACGCCCTCGTTGAATCCGCGTTCCAGCTCAGCAGGGTCGAGCGTATCCGTCAGATAACAGGTCATCAGCGGCGTAAAATCGTGGCCCGCCGGAATTGCCGCTATGATGCGCTGGCGATAGGCAAGGGCGGCTTCGACGGTGGTGACAGGGGGTACCAGATTCGGCATCACGATCGCCCGGCCATAAAACTCACTGGTGTAAGGCACGACGGTTTTTAACATATCGTCATCGCGCAGATGGATATGCCAGTCGTCAGGGCGGCGGATTTTCAATACCTGGGATTGTGCTGTCATGGAAGGCTCCGGCTAAATAGGGTCAGTCATCAGGGCTGTTTTTGCCGGGCACTAAGGATAAGCGTAAACGTTTTCCTTTGCATCAACTTCCGTAAAAAAACGGGCGCTTCTGCGCCCGAACCGTTAGTTAATGAACGGGATAATAATCTCACCCGGCTTAACCTCAATCCCTTTAGCATACTTTTTCGCCAACGCTTCGCCCGCGCTGGCGTCTTCGCGCAGGACGTAGGCAGGCTGCTGATTGAAGTAGCTACGCAGCGACTGATTCAGGTAAGGAATGAGCGTCTGTACCACGGACTGCAGTTTTTCAGGTTGAACCTTTGCGTCCACCACCTCCATCTCCTGCAGGAAAATGGCGCCTTTCTCTTTGTTGAAGGTCGGCAGCGCTTTTAGCTTCAGGTCAATGGTCGCTTTCTGGTTCCCGAATAGTGAATTCAGATCTAAATTAGCAACGCCGCTTAGCGTCACTTTATTGGGTTCTTCACGACCAATCGCGCTGGTCAGGTTTTGTAGTTCAATATGAGCATCCGCAACGCCGGGCAGGCCAATATCCTTGGCGAAGTGGTTACGTTTCTGCAGCGCCTGGTTGATCTCCTGCTCACTCACGGAATATTGCGTAAGCTGATTACAGCCGCTCAGCAGGCCGCTGACGATAAGCGCGGCCGCGATAAACATCTTTTTCATTGGATTCCTTAATGTCATGCCATGGGTTCATCCTGACACAAAGCAGCATGACCCGCCAGCGCAGGAGGTGCTAGCGGAAAAGACTTAAAAAGCGGGGGGAGGCAGCGAAGGACAATACCTTCCGCTGCCCTGAGCTTAAATAGCCATTGAGGAAAGCAGATTGATTTGCGTCTGTTTAGCCATATTGTCGCGATAGGCGGCCACGCGGCTCGGCCAGTTCACCCCGGCAACCAGCGTCAGATTCCGCAGGAGTGGGAAGAGATGAATATCATCTTCAGACAGCTCCCCGTTGACGGCGTTTGGCTGGACGATAAGTTTATCCAACGCGCGCAGATCGTCGCTGATGTTCTTAACCAGACCGGTAGAATGGGCGAGGTGATCGGCAAAGCTACCGATAGCCGCTTCCTTCTTATTCACAAAATAAGCGCGCGCTTCTGGGGTTGAGAATTCATCAAATGCGGATTTGGCGAAACGCGGGATCAACAGACGATTCGCGTAGACGTTGACCTTGCGCAGCCAGGTTTCAATAGCCGGGTTACGCGCTCCGGTCAGTAGCGGTTTTCCATCAAGTTTATCGACATAGTGCACGATATCCATGCTTTCTGGCATATAGCGACTATCGTCTTTTTGCAGGATGGGCGCCATTTTCTGGCCGATCATGCGGGTTGGGGTTGATTCATCATCGTTCAGGAGCGTGATCAGTTCGACAGGGATATTTTTCAGGCCGAAAATCATGCGGGCTTTCAGGCAGAACGGGCAGTGATCGTAGATATATAACTTCACGTTTCTCCTCCATTGTTGCTGAACTTCCTCAATTCAGTATGGAGGAGAAACGACGGTCCGGCAAATCAGGTGCGCGGCTCGAGCATACCGGACGTTGAACGTTTTGGACTGAACTGCCACCACAGAGCAACAAACGTCGCAAGACCGATCGCGCCCAGCATCAGCCACGGCAGCTCCGGCTGACCCGTCGCCTTACCGGCATCGAACAGCCAGCCGCCGCCTGCGTAGCCGAAAGCGCCGCCGAAGGCTAATCCCAGACGGCTAAAGCCCATATAGCTGCCGCGCGCTCTGGCATCCGCCAGCGAAGCGCCAAGCGTCTCGCGCGCAGGCTCGGCGATGATGGACCCGATATAAAACACGCAGATCAGCGTGAACAGCTGCTGCAGATTGCTGCTCAGGCCAATCGGCATCATTGCCAGCGTCATAATCAGCAGTCCGGTCATCAGCCGATGCTCAAGGCGAAACCGTTTTTCGCTCCAGCGGGCAATCGGATAAAGCAGCGTCAGTGAAATGGTGGCTTCGATGGCATACATCCATTTTACCGCCGCCGGAGAACCCGCAATATCGTTAACCATAATCGGCAGCATTAACATGACCTGTACTGCCAGCATGTAATATCCGGTTAGCGTCAAGACGTAGGTGACAAATCGTTTGTCACCCAGCACGCGGCCCAGCCCTTCACGAACCGGCGTTTTGACCGTTGACAGCTTCCAGGCCGGGAGATACCAGGCATTGAACGCCGCGCAGGCGATAAACAGGGCCGCTCCAGCGCTGCACACCAGACGAAAATCATACTGCAGCAGCCAGCTACCCAGCAGCGCGCCGATCACCGCCCCGGCGCTGTCCTGCATCATCAGAATGGAGAAGAAACGCCCGCGCTGGTGTGGGCGAACCAGCTTAACCACCAGCGCCGCCCGCGGGGGATCGAACAGCGTACCGCCGAGACCGGAGAGTATGCAGGATAACCACAGGACCCATGGTTCATGGGCGACGGCCATCGCGGCGAAACCGGCAGCGCGCATCAGCATTCCGGTGACGATCATCGGTTTGGCACCAAAACGGTCGGCAATCGCACCGCCGAATATCCCTAAACCTTGCTGCACCAGTTGACGCAGCCCGAGCGCAATGCCGACCATTAACGCGGCCCACCCCATCTGATCGACAAAGCGAATAGAGATGAGCGGGAACACGACGAAAAAGCCGAGTACGACCAGCATGTTATCAACTAACAGGAAATATTTACCCAGGCTCCTTGCCTGCGATACGCGGGACATTTCCCCTCCCGGGAAAAATAAGAATAAGCTCTGATATTTTGCGGGGTTAATGGCTATTTTCCCAGCTAACTTGCGACAATATTTTTTTATCAAAATGCAAGAACGATAGAGGCTATTCATCGAAAAGCGGAGATGGTGCAGAAAATGGTATGTTGCTGTTTTCACACATCCCTGCAGGAAAGGTATAGTAAAGTCAGCAAGTATTGCGTCAGGGGAACAGGAGAGGGGAATGTTTGGCTATCGCAGTAACGTACCGAAGGTGCGTTTGACGACGGATCGGCTGGTGGTGCGGCTGGTACACGATCGTGACGCCTGGCGTCTGGCCGATTACTACGCGGAAAATAAAGGGTTCTTAAAACCCTGGGAACCAGTGCGCGACGACAGCCACTGTTATCCTTCCGGCTGGCAGGCGCGTTTATCGATGATTTCGGAGTTTCACAAGCAGGGGTCGGCATTCTATTTTGCGCTGCTGGATCCTGAAGAAAAAGAGATTATCGGCGTGGCGAATTTTTCGAACGTGGTGCGCGGATCGTTTCATGCCTGCTATCTCGGTTACTCTATCGGAGAGAAATGGCAAGGGCAGGGGCTAATGTTTGAAGCGCTGACGTCGGCAATTCGCTATATGCAGCGCACGCAACATATCCATCGCATAATGGCAAATTATATGCCGCATAATCAGCGTAGCGGCGATTTGCTGGCGCGTCTGGGTTTTGAAAAAGAGGGTTACGCCAAAGATTACCTGCTCATTGATGGGCAGTGGCGCGATCACGTACTGACGGCGTTGACGACACCGGACTGGACCCCGGGTCGCTAAGGAGACATCATGAAATATCAGTTAACCGCGCATGAGGCGCGAGTCATTGGCTGTCTGCTGGAAAAGCAGGTCACCACGCCGGAGCAGTACCCCCTGTCGGTCAACGCGGTGGTGACCGCCTGTAATCAGAAAACGAACCGTGAACCGGTGATGTCGCTCAGCGAAAATGACGTGCAGGATCTCCTCGATACGTTAGTTAAGCGTCATTTTTTGCGTACGGTAAGCGGTTTCGGCAATCGGGTGACCAAATATGAACAGCGCTTCTGCAACTCTGAATTTGGCGACCTGAAATTAACTCCAGCGGAAGTGGCAATTATTACCACCTTGCTGCTGCGCGGGGCGCAGACGCCCGGAGAACTGCGCGGGCGGGCGCAGAGAATGCATGAATTCAGCGATATGGCAGAGGTGGAAAACGTCCTCGAAAATTTGGCTACGCGAGATGACGGCCCCTATGTTGCGCGTCTGCCGCGGGAACCCGGGAAGCGTGAAAGCCGCTATATGCACCTGTTCTGCGATGATATGGATTCGCTGATTACCGCCGTTGAAGCCGTTTCGCCGGCGGGTGACGATCTCCAGGCTCGCGTTGAGGCGCTGGAAGCGGACGTCGCTGAACTTAAAGCGCGTCTGGATTCACTGCTGCCTCATTCAGGAGATTAAGCATGTCGGCGAAACTACGCATCGGCGTCGTTGGTTTAGGTAGCATTGCGCAAAAGGCCTGGCTGCCGGTGCTGGGAGCGGCGGATGGCTGGACGCTACAGGCGGCGTGGTCGCCGGGAAAAGAGAAAGCGCTGCGCATCTGTAAAACGTGGCGTATCCCCTATGCGGATACTCTGGAACAGCTGGCGGCGCAGTGTGATGCTGTATTCGTCCATACTTCAACGGTTTCACATTATGAAGTGGTTAGTCGGTTACTCAATGCCGGAGTTCATGTCTGCGTTGATAAACCGCTGGCCGACAAGCTTAGCGATGCGGAGACGTTGGTTGAGCTGGCGGCCCGCCGCCGTCTTACTCTTATGGTCGGATTTAATCGCCGCTTCTCCCCTCTCTATCGCGAACTTAAAGCTCAGCTTGGTAACGCGGCTTCGCTGCGGATGGATAAACACCGTAGCGACAGCGTGGGCCACGATCTGCGCTTTACGCTGCTGGATGACTATCTGCATGTCGTCGACACCGCGCTATGGCTGGCGGGCGATAAAGCCCGTTTAAACGGCGGTACGCTGCTCACGACGGCCCAGGGTGAAATGCTTTATGCTGAACATCATTTCAGCTGCGGGATGATCCAAATGACCACCAGTATGCACCGCCGCGCTGGAAGCCAGCGGGAGTGGGTGCAGGCGGTAACCGACGGTGGATTATATGAAGTCCGTGATATGCGGGAGTGGCAGGAGGAGCGGGGGCGCGGCGTGATCCAGCGTCCGGTCCCCGGCTGGCAGACCACCCTTGAGCAACGAGGATTCACCGGCTGCGCCCGGCATTTTATCGAATGCGTGCAAAATCAGACGGTTCCTGAAACCTCCGGCGAACAGGCGCTGCTTGCTCAGCGTATCGTGGAGAAACTCTGGCGCGAGGCGATGAGCGAATAACCCGTTGTAACAACTGGCAGTAGTAATTCATTATGAACCCGGTAGACTATCGCCACTTTCGAGCGCCCGCCTGAGCGGGCGTTTTACTCCAGGGTTGTGGAATAACACGTTAATGAATCTTTTAAAATCACTGGCGGCCGTCAGTTCGATGACCATGTTTTCGCGCGTGCTGGGCTTTGCGCGCGATGCGATTGTGGCGCGTATTTTTGGCGCAGGGATGGCCACCGACGCCTTCTTCGTTGCTTTCAAACTTCCGAATCTTTTACGGCGTATTTTTGCTGAAGGCGCGTTCTCACAGGCTTTTGTGCCGATTCTGGCGGAATATAAAAGCAAGCAGGGTGAAGAGGCGACCCGGGTTTTCGTCGCCTATGTTTCGGGGCTGCTGACGCTGGTGCTGGCGCTGGTGACCATCGCTGGTATGCTGGCGGCACCGTGGGTGATCACCATCACCGCGCCGGGATTTGCCAATACGCCCGAAAAGTTCGCCCTGACCACTCAGCTCTTGCGCATCACTTTTCCCTATATTCTGTTGATCTCCCTGGCTTCACTCGTGGGCGCCATCCTGAATACCTGGAACCGCTTTTCGGTGCCTGCTTTTGCTCCGACTTTCCTGAACGTCAGCATGATTGGTTTTGCGCTGTTTGCCGCGCCCTACTTTAATCCGCCGATGCTGGCCATGGCGTGGGCGGTGACGGTTGGCGGTATTTTGCAGCTTGCCTGGCAGCTGCCGCATTTGAAGAAAATCGGCATGCTGGTGCTGCCGCGAATCAACCTCAAAGATGCCGGCGCGGTGCGGGTGGTGAAACAGATGGGGCCGGCGATCCTCGGCGTCTCGGTTAGCCAGATTTCCCTGATTATCAATACCATTTTTGCCTCGTTCCTCGTCTCCGGCTCGGTGTCATGGATGTACTATGCCGATCGCCTGATGGAGTTTCCGTCCGGCGTGCTGGGCGTGGCGCTGGGGACCATTCTGCTGCCTTCTCTGTCCAAAAGCTTTGCCAGCGGCAATCACGACGAATACTGCCGTTTGATGGATTGGGGATTGCGCCTGTGCTTTCTGCTTGCGCTACCGAGCGCCGTGGCGTTAGGGATACTGGCCAAGCCGCTGACGGTCGCGTTATTCCAGTACGGAAAATTTACCGCCTTTGATGCCGCGATGACCCAGCGCGCGCTGGTCGCTTATTCCGTTGGCCTGATGGGACTCATTGTGGTTAAGGTACTGGCTCCCGGGTTCTATTCGCGTCAGGACATTAAAACGCCGGTGAAAATTGCCATCGTCACGCTGATCATGACGCAGGTTATGAACCTCGCCTTTATTGGTCCGCTAAAGCATGCCGGTCTGTCGTTGTCGATTGGCCTGGCGGCCTGCCTTAACGCCGGGCTGCTCTACTGGCAGCTGAGGAAACAGAAAATATTCACCCCTCAGCCCGGCTGGTTCCTGTTCCTGCTGCGCCTGGTGATTGCCGTCATCGTGATGTCTGCGGCGCTGTTGGGTGTGATGTACCTGATGCCGGAGTGGTCGCAGGGGACGATGCTGTTCCGCCTGCTGCGTTTGATGGTAGTCGTGGTAGCGGGTGTCGTCGCCTATTTCGCGACGCTGTTGCTGCTGGGCTTCCGCGTCAAAGAGTTTGCTCGCCGCACGGTCTGAGTTCTCTTCCTGACACAAAAGCCGCCCTGTATTGCCTGCAGGGCGGCTTTTTTTTATCTGACGGTTCGTTGCGCCGAAACGACCCTCGCGCTTTCTATCAGGCGGATGCCGAGGGCGATAGCGCCGGTAATGACGGCGAGAGTCATTACACCGCTCCAGCCTGCTATCACATACAGTTTGCTTCCCAGCACTGAGCCGAGCGACATTCCGATAAACACGCCGGTAAACAACAGCGCATTGAGACGACCGCGCGCCTGAGGCTCCAGACCATACACCAGGTTCTGGTGCGCCACGAGGCTGGATTGCAGTCCAAGGTCAAAACCGACGGCCGAGATGGCAATCAGGAGCAGCTGGCCATGCGGCGGTAGCGCAGGCAGCAGAAACATCAGGGCAAAAGAAACGGTAACCAGCGCCGCGCCCATTTGCGTGACTTTTTCGGCTCCGAATTTATCGGCCAGGCCGCCAGCCAGCGGGGCGGCGAGCGCCCCGGCAGCGCCTGCAATACCAAAGCCGCCGGCTACCGCGCTGCCCATCTGATAGTGCGCCAGTAACATGACCGCCAGGGTGGACCAGAATGCGCTGAAGGCGATAGAGAGGAACCCCTGGGCGAATGCGGCGCGACGCAGTGCCGGATAGCGTTTCCACAGGTGGGCCATCGATTTCATCAGCTGCGGATAAGTCAGGTTTGAGTGAATTTCAAAGCGCGGCAGCACGCGCCACATCAGCAGACCAATCAGTGCAATACTGACCGCAGCGGCCTGATACATCACCCGCCAGCCGAATAGCGCACCCACCAGCCCGCTCACCGTCCGTGACAGCAGGATCCCCAGCAGCAGGCCAGTCATGACCGTACCCACCATTTTCCCTTGTTTACCCGCAGGAGCCAGAATCGCGGCAGCTGGTACGATATCCTGCGCCATTGTCGCAGCCATCCCGATCAGCAAACTAACCATCAACAGAGTGGTGAGCTGACCGGTAAGGCTGCAGAGCAGCAACAGGACCGCCAGCGCGGCGCTTTTCATCAGGATCAGCTTTCTGCGATCGTGACGGTCGCCAAGCGGTAGAAGGAAAAGTATACCCAGCGCATAGCCCGCCTGAGTCAGGGTCGGAACCAGACCCATACCCTCAACGCTCAAATGCAGGTTTGCTCCCATTAGCGGCAGCAGCGGCTGCGCGTAATAGATAGCGGCAACGCTGAAGCCTGCGCCGAGCGCAAGGATAAATATTACCCAGCCGGCTGCGCGGGAGGTGAGTGGTGTCGGTGTCATGATTGATTCCTCTTAGAAGCGATGGCGCTATTTTTCCCGTAATGAGGCTGGCGCGGTAGATAGCCCGGTGGTAAAACGGTTATACGCTAAACGTATAGGCAGAATAAAAATGAAGAAGCAGGAGCGTATAGATCGTATCGAATTGATGCGTACGTTCATTCGGATTGTCGAAGCCGGGTCTCTCTCCGCTGCGGCGGTCCAGATGAACACGACCCAGGCGACGGTAAGTCGACGACTCCAGTCGCTGGAAGGGCTGCTCGGCGCAAAGCTGATCCTGCGTACCACCCATGCGATGAAGCTGACCGATGACGGCGAGCGCTGTTACCAGCATGCCCGACAGATCGTCGATGCGTGGCTGGCGCTGGAAGACGACCTGCGCATCACCGATGACCGTCCGGTGGGGATATTAAGGGTACGGGCGCCGCATGCGTTTGGTCAGCAGCAGCTGCTGGGGCCGCTGGTGGACTTTCTGCAGCGCTATCCCCAGCTCTCGGTCGAATGGATGCTGAATGATAAAACCGTGGATTTCCTGAGCGATGGCATCGACTGCGCGATTCGCGTGGGGGCTGAGGTGGATCCGGCTACGGTGTCGGTCCTGCTGGCCGAGGTGCCGCGCAGCGTAGTGGCATCGCCGTCGCTGCTGGCGAACTATCCGCCGTTAACCGCGCCGCAGGAGATGTCGCTGCTGCCCTGGATAGCCATCAGCACGTTCTATCAGCATGAGGTGATGCTGCAATCAGAGGTGGATGAGCAGCTTATAACCTTTAGCATTGCTCCGTGCCTGAGTACCGACAGCGTACATGTCGCCCGCAATACCGCGCTGGCGGGGCTGGGCGCGGCGATTGTTTCGAGCTGGGCGGTAGCGGAGGATATTGCCGCCGGGCGGCTGGTGGAGCTATTCCCACAGTGGCGTGCCTCACCGCTGCCGGTACATCTTGTCTATCCCTGGGCACGCTATTATCCGACGCGGTTGCGTAAGTTTCTCGATTTGATGCGCGAGGTTATGCCGCAGATTGCGGGGATGCAGCGACCGGAAGGGGAATAAAAAAAGACCGGCCGCTGGGGCCGGTCTGGTAGGCGTTACTCTACGGGCTGCGGACGGGTAGGCCCGGCAGCGGCTTTATGGGTCGCGCTATGGCCACCAGCAGCGCCCTTACCGTCAAAATCAAAGCTCGGGCGAACCCAGTCGCTTTGACGAGGCGCTTCAGGGACGTAGTCTGGCGCAGGCGCGCGGGTCATCGGCGCGGTGGCGTGACGATTGGCGACCTTAACGACCGGCACAGTCGTGACAACAGGTTGAGTCTTCACTACCGGCTCTGCCGCCGGTGCCGGTTCAACCACCGGTTCGCAAACGACAGGCGCTTCTTCAACAGCGGCCACGGCTTCTTCAACCGCAGCAGGTTCAGCGACCGCTGCTTCCGGCTCGACAGCTTCATTTGCCACGACGTCGACGGCTTCTGCGACAACCTCTTCGGCGACGGTTTCATCAGCCTCGGCAATCAGCTGCGGCTGTTCATCAACCGGTGCGGCGATAGCTTCCGGGTGCGTGGTTTCTACAACCGGAGCTTCAGGTTCGTTCATCACCGCCACAGGCTCAGAGATGACGACCGGCTCAACAACGCGCTCTTCAACTACCTCCGGGGCAACCACTTCAGAGACAGCCGGTTCAACGGCGGCCGCAGGGGTGATAACGGGGTCAACCGCGGTGGTAGCGAACTCCTGTACCTGCGCTTCTTCTTGCTGCTGGTCCTGCGGGCGAACGACAGGGTAACGGATCCACACTTTACCAGATGCCATTTCCGGCGATGCGCAGGCTACGGTCAGCGGCATCGGGGATTGCGTCGGGTAACGCTCATCACGGTAGCGACGACGGCGCTGGCCGCTTACGCGCAGGTGACGAGGGGAACGGCGCGAACGACGCGGCATACCGTTAGCTTCGCGTGCTTCGCCGGTATCGTCATGTTCCGCAGCGGTTTCAACAACCGCCGGCAGGTCGACTTTCGCCAGTTCCGTGCGCGGAGCTGCGGCTTCGGGTTGGACGGCTGGCGCTTCGATGACCTGAGGCGCGGCTACCGGTTCGACAACCTGCTCAGCGGCAGCAGATTCAATACGTACCTTCTGCGACAGCTGGCGCGGCTTGCGGCGCGGCATGGTCTGCACGCGTTCTTCCTGCTCGCTATCCTGTACGACCGGTTCTTCACGAGTTTGCGCTTTAGCTTCCTGCTGAACCTGACGCTTATCGTCGTTACGACGGCGATTGCGTTCACGGCGCGGCGGTTGATCGTCGCGAGCTTTGCCCTTGTCGCTATCTTCTGCCGTTGTCTGGCGGATTTCGCGAGGTTCGACGTTCTGCTGCTTCTCGCGGCGGTTACGGCGGTTTTCTTCGCGAGATTCACGAACTTCGCTATTCTCGGCACGATTGTCGCGGTTGTCACGATTATCGCGGCGGTCGTTGCGATCGCGGCGGTTGTTGGCGCGCGGTTTGCGACGTTCCTGCTGGCGCTCGGATTTCTCCTCCGCTTTTTTCTCAACCTGGACTTCTGTCGGCTTAGTTTCTTCTGCGCCGGAGAAGATATTTTTCAGGGCGCTGAAGAAGCGTGCAACCAGACCCGGCTGCGCTGGCACTGCCGACTCAGGTGCGGAAGCGGCTGGCGTTCCAACGGCAACCGTAGCTTTAGCAGGCTCTTGCTGAGCCGGCGCTGGTGGGGCATCAGGCATGACAAAAGCGGCCAGCGCCGGTTGCTCCGGAAGTTTACGCTCGGCCGGCTCTTCATCAGAAGGCATAGCCATCTCTTCTTCGTGCAGTTTCGGCAGCAGATAGCTCAGCGTGGAGGTCTCTTCACCCTTACGCACGCGCAGAACGGAGTAGTGCGGCGTTTCCATCTGATCGTTTGGCACGATGATGACGCGTACATCGGCCTGGCGGGTTTCAATGGCGCTTACCGCAGCACGTTTTTCGTTCAGGAGGTACGAAGCAATCGGCACCGGAACGATAGCGTGAACTTCTTTAGTGTTCTCTTTCAGCGCTTCTTCTTCGATCAAGCGCAGAATGGAAAGCGACAGCGATTCGTTATCGCGTACGGTACCCGTTCCGCTACAGCGCGGGCAGACGTGATGGCTGGACTCGCCAAGCGACGGGCTCAGACGCTGACGCGACATCTCCAGCAGGCCAAAGCGTGAAATGTGGCTGATCTGGATGCGCGCTCTGTCCTGGCGTACGGCTTCGCGCAGGCGGTTTTCTACCGCACGCTGGTGACGTACCGGGGTCATATCGATGAAGTCGATAACGATCAGACCGCCGAGGTCGCGCAGGCGCAGCTGGCGAGCAATTTCATCGGCCGCTTCGAGGTTGGTGTTAAACGCCGTCTCTTCGATGTCGCCGCCGCGGGTAGCACGGGCGGAGTTGATATCGATAGCGGTGAGCGCTTCGGTGCTGTCGATTACGATAGAACCGCCGGAAGGCAGGCGCACTTCACGCTGGAAAGCGGATTCAATCTGCGACTCGATTTGGTAGTGGCTGAACAGCGGAATTTCACCAGTGTACAGCTTGATTTTGCTGCTGAAATCCGGACGCCCCAGCGCCGCGATATGCTGGCGCGCCAGCTCAAGCACTTTCGGGTTGTCGATAAGAATTTCGCCGATATCCTGACGCAGATAGTCGCGAAAAGCGCGCACAATCACGTTACTTTCCTGATGGATCAGGAACGGAGCAGGGCGGCTTTCTGCGGCTTTCTGGATGGCTTCCCAGTGCTTCAGGCGGAAGCTTAAGTCCCACTGCAGCGCTTCGGCGGATTTGCCGACGCCAGCGGTGCGAACGATAAGTCCCATGCCATCCGGCAGCTCAAGGCTGGCCAGCGCTTCTTTCAGCTCGGTACGATCGTCACCCTCGATACGGCGTGAAATACCGCCAGCGCGTGGGTTATTCGGCATCAGTACCAGGTAGCTGCCCGCCAGGCTGATAAAGGTGGTCAGCGCGGCGCCTTTATTGCCGCGCTCTTCTTTATCAATCTGCACAATCACTTCCTGACCTTCACGCAGCACGTCCTTGATGTTAGGGCGGCCGTGGGAACTGTAGTTGGCAGGGAAGTATTCGCGGGCAATTTCTTTAAGAGGGAGGAAACCATGACGCTCGGCGCCATAATCAACAAACGCGGCTTCGAGGCTAGGTTCAATACGAGTGATTTTGCCTTTGTAGATGTTCGCTTTTTTCTGTTCGTGCCCGGGGCTTTCGATATCCAGGTCGTACAGGCGCTGCCCATCAACAAGGGCGACGCGCAACTCTTCCTGCTGAGTTGCGTTGATTAACATTCTTTTCATCGTAACTTACTCATTATTCTTACATTGACGACTAAGCTACGGGCAGAGTAACGCCTTACCGGGGGAAACCGATGGCCTCGTGTCTGTTTCACGTCGCCAACCTCACGGTTGTCGCGCGCTTAAGAGGCGCAGAGTGTCGGTCGCCTGTATTTCAAACGGAAACACAGCGCAATTATCAGGGGAACTGCCTGGGATGTATCACCAGAGAAGATTCCATTTATACCCATCGTTTTTCAAGCAGCAGGCGTGGCGGCTTAACCTGCTCATTCTAATCATTTGATCGAAATGAGCGCCGGGATATCCCAGTGTGAACGCCTTCCTGCGACGTGAAATCCATAGAGCCTGTACCGGTAAGGACTGCAACCCGCAGCCCGCTAACTGTCTGAAAGATCAATACGTCTTACGCCATTGCTGCGTTGATGATCGGTCAGACAAAATTGGTCATTCCGCTAATTTCTTGTTCTAACAAGTTTCAGCACGGAAAACGGCATCATTATTCCATTGCTAAGCTCGTTATAGCAAGTTGACTTTCACCTTTTATCACCCGGTTACCCACAGTTTTTTCACCCGCGTATACGGATTGTTCTAATAACAAACAAAACGATGATGAAGCATGCGGCGAAAACCGGATGATAATAAATATAAGCATATAAAAATGAGTGGCGCTAATGCGTCGGGCTATTTAGAATCGCGCACCATGAAAACTGAGATCCCAAGCGTAAAAATGGTTGCCATTGCTGATGATGAAGCAGGGCAACGTATCGACAACTTTTTGCGTACGCAGCTGAAGGGCGTACCAAAGAGCATGATTTATCGCATCTTGCGAAAAGGCGAGGTGCGGGTCAATAAAAAGCGCGTCAAGCCTGAGTATAAGCTGGAAGCCGGCGACGAAGTGCGCATTCCGCCGGTCCGCGTCGCGGAGAAAGAAGAAGAGGCGGTCTCTCCCCACCTGCAGAAAGTTGCTGCGCTGGCCGATGTGATTTTATATGAAGACGATCATATTCTGGTGCTTAATAAACCTTCCGGGACAGCGGTACACGGCGGCAGCGGGTTGAGCTTCGGCGTGATTGAAGGTCTGCGCGCGCTGCGCCCGGAAGCGCGCTTCCTTGAGCTGGTGCATCGCCTCGATCGCGATACCTCTGGCGTTCTGTTGGTCGCCAAAAAGCGTTCCGCGCTGCGTTCCCTGCACGAGCAGCTGCGCGACAAAGGAATGCAAAAAGACTACCTGGCGCTGGTGCGCGGGCAGTGGCAGTCCCACACTAAAGTGGTGCAGGCTCCGCTGCTGAAGAATATTCTGCAGAGCGGTGAACGCATCGTGCGGGTTAACCAGGAGGGGAAACCGTCGGAAACGCGTTTTAAAGTCGAAGAGCGTTATCCCCATGCGACCCTGGTGCGCTGCAGCCCGGTAACCGGCCGTACCCATCAAATCCGCGTGCATACCCAATATGCCGGTCACCCTATCGCTTTTGACGATCGCTACGGCGACCGGGAATTCGATAAGCAGCTGTCAGGCACCGGCCTTAACCGGCTGTTTCTGCACGCGGCGGCGCTGAAGTTTACGCATCCGGGTACAGGGGAAGTGATGCGTGTTGAAGCGCCTTTAGATAACCAGCTTAAGCGTTGCCTGCAGGTTTTACGTAACGCGAAGTGATACGGACTTGCTCAGGGCTTGAGCCACTTATCAAGCCAGGGGAACACTTCATCCTGCTGTTCTTGATAAAAGACGTGGCCCAGTTCCGGCCACGTTCTGGTCTCCAGCTTATCCTGCGCGTTCTGTGACGCCCATACGTTATGCACCTTAGCGAAGGCGTCATTAACGGCTGCAGCGGGAAACAGCTTATCCTGCGCTCCGCTATAAATCAGCATCGGCCTGGGCGCTGCAATGCTGGCGATGTCGGGAATATCAAGATGTCCGGCCAGGCCCGGATGAAGCATATAAAACGCCGATTGACCGCGCAGAACGTTGTTGCCTGGCTGCATCAGGCCGTTCCAGGTACCAAACCAGGAGATCGCGGCAGTGGCGGCGACTTTGTCAGACAGGGCGGCCAGTTGCCAGGCGCGAAAACCGCCCATTGAAAAACCCAGTACCCCGATGCGTTTATTATCAACCTCTTTTAACGTACTGACGAAATTCACGGTTCGCAGATCTTCATAGGCGACTTCCCCTGCCAGCGAGCGCCCAAGGTTAAAATAGTTACTGGCCAGCGCCTGCTGCTGCTCGTAGGTCATGGGGCCGCGATCCCCCCAGCCCGGGCTATCAATAGCGATGACAACATAACCGCGCTGCGCCAGCTCATCGCCGATGAACCGACCGCTGAAAAATTTATCTGCCCATGCCTCGGCGCTGGCCAGGCGTGCGGCATCCCGCAAAGGACGAATCAGTTTCTCCTTGCCTATGTCAAATTTTGAGCCATGGTCGTGCAGCAGGACAATGGCCGGGTGAGGGCCTGCTGATTTGGGCGTTAACATCAGAGCGGCAATCCGGTTTTCATCTGTGACGTTAAATGCCAGTTTCTCGGCGCGATAGGTGCCCCGATCTTCGCTCATCAGCGTTTGTGGGGTGAACGGGCTTGCTGATGTCGGCGTTAGCAGGGATTGCCGAAGCAGCGTGCGGGCGTGCTCTCGCCATTGATCGAAATGACGATACTTTCCAGAGAGCCACGAGTCCGGATACGTCATCTGCGCTTTCAACTGCTGCCAGGAGGCGGGTAAATTGCCTTCTACGACGCCCTGGCGCTGCCAGTCGTTCGCGTTGACGCTGGCGGCGGCCAGCAGGGTGAGGGTCAAAAGCGTAGCGCGAAAAGGCATAGTGGCTCCATTTTTAAAATAAAACGTTGTTTTATTATTTTAATGGTGCGGCAAAAATAAACTGTGACAGGTAAGGCATTACTGTTGTGGGGGAGGACGCGTTGAACTGCTGCGTGGCGTTAAACAAACCCGACGCGGATGGAGCAGTGACTTAAGTTCTTGATAAACGGCATTATGGCATCGGGAAAAACACACTCTCTCCGATGCCATGCGTCATTATGTTCAGGTGAGCAGGGGATTGAATCCTTCCCGGCGCAGCATTTGACATAACGCGATGAGCGGTAAACCGACCAGCGCGTTAGGATCGCGGCCCTCCAGTCTCTCGAACAGCGTGATGCCTAATCCTTCGCTTTTGAAACTGCCGGCGCACTGCAGCGGATTTTCTTTGCGGATATAGCTTTCAATTTCCCGATCGCTTAAATGGCGGAAGTGGACGTCAAAGGGTTCACATTCAGTTTGTAGATGACCCCTGGCAGAGTTATATAGCGCGAGGCCGGTGTAGAACGTGACGATGGTGCCGCTGGCCTTTCTCAACTGGCGATGGGCGTTCTCTTCGGTATGCGGTTTGCCGGTAATTTCACCGTCCAGGACACAAACCTGATCGGAGCCTATAATGAGGTGCTGCGGATAGCGTGCGGCGAGGGCCTGCGCTTTTGCCTGCGCCAGACGCATCACCAGCTGGCGGGCGGGCTCGCCGGGCAGCGGGGTTTCATCTACGTCCGGCGCCGCGCATTCAAAAGGCACCGACAGCTTTTCCAGCAGCATTCGCCGCCAGGGCGAGGTTGACGCGAGGATCAGTTCAGACATATTTTTTCATCCACATATAGCGCTTCGCAGAGCATCATTTTAAACTATGCGCCGCAATGTGTGCGAATAAATGGCAAAAGGCAACCTGAGGCTGCCTTTTTCTTTGACTCTATGACGTTACAAAGTTAATATGCGCGCCCTATGCAAAAGGTAAAATTACCCCTGACTCTCGATCCGGTTCGCACGGCTCAAAAGCGCTTAGATTACCAAGGTATCTATACCCGTGATCAGGCTGTGCGCGTCGCTGATTCTGTTGTCAGCGTGGACAGCGATGTGGAATGCAGCATGTCGTTCGCTATTGATAACCAGCGTCTTGCCGTTTTAAGCGGCGATGCGACGGTGTCGGTAACCCTCGAATGTCAGCGTTGCGGGAAACCGTTCCCCCATCATGTTCACACAACGTATTGTTTCAGCCCCGTCAGAAATGACGAACAGGCCGAGGCACTGCCGGAAGCGTATGAGCCGATTGAGGTTAACGAATTCGGTGAAATCGATCTGCTGGCGCTGGTTGAAGATGAAATTATCCTCTCCTTGCCTGTAGTTCCGGTGCATGATTCTGAACACTGTGAAGTGTCCGACGCGGACATGGTCTTTGGTGAACTGCCTGAAGAGGCACAAAAACCAAATCCATTTGCCGTATTAGCCAGCTTAAAGCATAAGTAATTGAGGAGTAAGGTCCATGGCCGTACAACAGAATAAACCAACCCGTTCCAAACGTGGCATGCGTCGTTCCCATGACGCTCTGACCGCAGTCACCAGCCTGTCTGTAGACAAAGCTTCTGGTGAAAAACACCTGCGTCACCACATCACTGCCGACGGTTTCTACCGCGGTCGCAAGGTCATCGCTAAGTAATCACGCATTACTCCATGGATTTCGCGTTGCAAGAAGACGCAAGCGAGAGAAGCGCCGGGAGCATAGCTCACTATGTGACTGGTGTGAACGAGCGCAGTCAACGCACTTGCAGCGCGAAAGACGAAGAGTAAAAGCGTGATGAAGCTTAGTGAGGATCTCCCCGGGTAACTGGGGAATAACCGAACCGAGCAGCGACGATACCTTGACACGTCTAACCCTGGCGTTAGATGTCATGGGCGGGGATTTTGGCCCTTCCGTGACAGTGCCTGCAGCATTGCAGGCACTGAACTCTAATTCACAACTCACACTTCTTTTAGTCGGCGATCCCGACACTATCGCGCCATTACTTGCCAAAGCTGATTTTGAACAACGTTCACGTCTGCAGGTTATCCCTGCGCAGTCAGTTATTGCCAGTGATGCCCGGCCCGCGCAAGCGATTCGCGCCAGCCGCGGTAGCTCAATGCGCATTGCGCTGGAGTTAGTAAAAGAAGGGCGGGCGCAGGCCTGCGTCAGCGCGGGTAATACCGGAGCGCTAATGGGGCTGGCGAAGCTGTTGCTCAAACCCATTGAGGGGATTGAGCGCCCTGCGCTGGTTACCATGCTGCCGCACCAGCTGAAGGGCAAAACGGTGGTGCTGGATTTAGGCGCCAACGTGGATTGCGATAGCACTATGCTGGTGCAGTTTGCCGTCATGGGGGCGGTCCTTGCGGAAGAAGTTATTGGTATTAAGGATCCCCGCGTTGCGCTTCTGAATATCGGCGAAGAAGAGATGAAAGGTCTCAGCAGCATTCGCGACGCGGCGGCCGTTTTGAAAACTTTGCCAACCCTCAACTATATTGGGTATCTGGAAGCCAACGAGTTGTTGACGGGTAAAACGGATGTGTTGGTTTGTGATGGATTCACGGGCAACGTCACATTAAAAACGATGGAAGGTGTTGTCAGAATGTTCCTTTCACTGTTGAAATCACAGGGAGAGGGGAAAAAAAGGTCGTGGTGGCTGCTTTTATTAAAGCGTTGGTTACAAAAAAGCCTGTCGAGGCGATTCAGTCACCTCAACCCCGACCAGTATAATGGTGCCTGTCTGTTAGGATTACGCGGTTCCGTGATCAAAAGTCATGGGGCTGCCAATCAGCGCGCTTTTTGCGTGGCGATAGAGCAGGCAGTGCAGGCTGTGCAGCGGCAGATTCCTCAGCGAATTGCCGCTCGCCTGGAATCTTTATACCCTGCAGGTTTCGAATTGCCTGAGGACGGCAGAAGCGGGGACGCCAGGCCTCAAAGCCCGGTGACCGGAAACGACTGACGCCTCGCAGTTTGAGTTAACCAGGTATATTACCCAAGAGTGACTGAGCGTACATGTATACGAAGATTATTGGTACCGGCAGCTATCTGCCTGAGCACGTGCGTACGAACGCTGAACTGGAAAATATGGTCGATACGTCAGACGAGTGGATTGTCACTCGTACCGGTATCCGTGAGCGTCGTATTGCCGCGCCGAACGAAACAGTTGCTACCATGGGCCTTGAAGCCGCTAAGCATGCACTGGATATGGCGGGCGTAAAGCCGGAGCAAATTGGTCTGATTATTGTTGCGACCACCTCCGGTACCCATGCGTTTCCCAGTTCGGCTTGCCAGATTCAATCAATGCTGGGTATTAAAGGTTGCCCGGCTTTCGACGTCGCTGCGGCCTGCGCGGGTTTCACCTACGCGCTCAGCGTTGCCGATCAATACGTGAAAAACGGCGCGGTCGATTACGCGCTGGTGATCGGCGCTGATGTCCTGGCGCGTACCTGCGATCCTGCCGATCGCGGAACCATTATCATTTTCGGCGACGGCGCAGGTGCCGTGGTGCTGGGGGCTTCCGAAGAGCCGGGTATTATCTCTACGCATCTGCATGCGGACGGGAGCTACGGCGAACTGCTGACGCTGCCGAACGCCGATCGCATCGATCCGGAAAACCCGATCTTCCTGACCATGGCGGGCAACGAAGTCTTTAAAGTGGCCGTGACCGAACTGGCTCATATCGTCGATGAAACTTTAGCTGCGAATAATCTCGAGCGTTCGTCGCTGGACTGGCTGGTGCCACATCAGGCTAACCTGCGTATTATCAGCGCCACGGCGAAGAAGCTGGGCATGTCGATGGACAACGTCGTCGTCACGCTCGACAGGCACGGTAATACTTCAGCCGCTTCTGTGCCTTGTGCGCTGGATGAAGCCGTGCGCGATGGCCGCATTCAACGTGGTCAGCTTATTCTGCTGGAAGCCTTTGGTGGCGGTTTCACCTGGGGTTCCGCGCTGGTTCGTTTTTAGGATAAGGATTTAAACATGACGCAATTTGCTTTTGTTTTCCCGGGACAGGGCTCTCAGAGTGTCGGGATGCTGTCAGATATGGCGGCCGCTTACCCGGTAATCGAAGAGACGTTCCGTGAAGCCTCTGCGGCGTTGGGTTACGATCTGTGGGCGCTTGCACAGCAGGGCCCGGCGGAAGAACTAAATAAAACCTGGCAGACCCAACCGGCGCTGCTGACCGCTTCCGTTGCGCTCTATCGCGTCTGGCAGCAGCAGGGCGGAAAAGAGCCGATGATGCTGGCTGGCCATAGCCTTGGCGAATATTCAGCGCTGGTATGCGCGGGCGTTATCAATTTTACCGACGCCGTTCGCCTTGTTGAACTGCGCGGTAAGTTCATGCAGGAAGCGGTTCCGGAAGGTACCGGGGCGATGTCTGCGATCATCGGTCTTGACGATGCTGCGATTGCGAAAGCCTGCGAAGAGTCTGCCGAAGGGCAGGTGGTTTCTCCAGTGAACTTTAACTCGCCGGGTCAGGTCGTTATTGCCGGTAATAAAGAGGCCGTAGAACGCGCAGGGGCGGCCTGTAAGGCTGCAGGCGCTAAACGTGCTCTACCGCTGCCGGTCAGCGTCCCATCCCACTGCGCGCTGATGAAGCCCGCAGCGGAGAAACTGGCCGTTGAGCTGCAAAAAATAACCTTCAACGCGCCAGCTATTCCGGTCGTGAATAACGTTGACGTGAAAAGTGAAACGGCGCCTGAAGCTATTCGCGATGCCCTTGTCCGTCAGCTGTATAGCCCGGTTCAGTGGACCAAAACCGTTGAATTTATGGCATCACAGGGCGTAGAGCATCTGTATGAAGTTGGCCCGGGTAAAGTCCTCACCGGTCTGACTAAACGTATTGTTGACACCCTGACCGCTTCCGCGCTTAACGAGCCGGCAGCTATGTCTGCGGCGCTTGAGCAATAAAAGAGGAAAACCATGAGTTTTGAAGGAAAAATCGCGCTGGTTACCGGTGCAAGTCGCGGGATTGGCCGCGCAATCGCTGAGACGCTCGTCGCCCGTGGGGCAAAAGTTATCGGTACTGCGACCAGCGAAAGCGGCGCGCAGGCGATTAGCGATTATTTAGGTGCTAACGGGAAAGGCATGCTGCTGAATGTGACCGATCCTGCATCTATCGAATCTGTTCTGGGAAATATTCGCGCAGAATTTGGTGAAGTTGATATCCTGGTGAACAATGCCGGGATTACTCGTGATAACCTGTTAATGCGCATGAAAGATGACGAGTGGAACGATATTATCGAAACCAACCTGTCATCTGTTTTCCGTCTGTCAAAAGCGGTAATGCGCGCTATGATGAAAAAGCGTCATGGACGTATTATCACTATCGGTTCTGTGGTTGGTACCATGGGAAATGCGGGTCAGGCCAACTACGCTGCGGCGAAAGCGGGTCTGATTGGCTTCAGTAAATCACTGGCTCGCGAAGTTGCGTCCCGCGGTATTACTGTAAACGTTGTTGCTCCGGGCTTTATTGAAACGGACATGACGCGTGCGCTGACCGATGAGCAGCGTGCGGGTACGCTGGCGGCAGTTCCTGCGGGGCGCCTTGGCTCTCCAAATGAAATCGCCAGCGCGGTGGCATTTTTAGCCTCTGACGAAGCGAGTTACATCACTGGTGAAACTCTGCACGTCAACGGCGGAATGTACATGGTCTGACCGAGATTTGCGCAAAACGTTCAGGAACCGCGCAGTCCGTGCGGTTCTCTGTAATGTTTTGTACAAAATCATTTGCGTTATGAGGGCAAACAGCCGCAAAATAGCGTAAAATCGTGGTAAGACCTGCCGGGATTTAGTTGCAAATTTTTCAACATTTTATACACTACGAAAACCATCGCGAAAGCGAGTTTTGATAGGAAATTTAAGAGTATGAGCACTATCGAAGAACGCGTTAAGAAAATTATCGGCGAACAGCTGGGCGTTAAGCAGGAAGAAGTTACCAACAATGCTTCCTTCGTTGAAGACCTGGGCGCTGATTCTCTTGACACCGTTGAGCTGGTAATGGCTCTGGAAGAAGAGTTTGATACTGAGATTCCGGACGAAGAAGCTGAGAAAATCACTACTGTTCAGGCTGCCATTGATTACATCAACGGCCACCAGGCGTAAGTGAACATCTCCAGGCGGTCACTCGACCGCCTGAGTTTTATCCATATTTTGTCCCACAAGAATCTATTTTCCCTCCCTGGAGGACAACCGTGTCTAAGCGTCGTGTAGTTGTGACCGGACTGGGCATGTTGTCTCCTGTCGGCAATACCGTAGAGTCTACCTGGAAAGCTCTCCTTGCCGGTCAGAGTGGCATCAGCCTGATCGACCATTTCGATACTAGCGCCTATGCAACGAAATTTGCTGGCTTAGTAAAGGATTTTAACTGTGATGACTTCATCTCGCGTAAAGAACAGCGCAAGATGGACGCCTTCATTCAATATGGAATTGTCGCTGGCATTCAGGCCATGCAGGATTCTGGCCTTGAAGTGACGGAAGAGAATGCTACCCGCATCGGTGCCGCTATTGGTTCCGGTATTGGCGGACTTGGCCTGATCGAAGAAAACCACAGTTCGCTGGTAAAAGGCGGACCGCGTAAGATCAGCCCGTTCTTTGTTCCTTCCACAATCGTTAACATGGTGGCCGGGCATCTGACCATCATGTTTGGTCTGCGTGGACCAAGCATTTCCATCGCGACCGCCTGCACCTCTGGCGTCCACAATATTGGTCACGCAGCGCGCGTTATCGCTTATGGTGATGCTGACGCAATGGTTGCCGGTGGCGCAGAAAAAGCCAGTACCCCTCTGGGCGTAGGCGGCTTCGGTGCAGCGCGCGCTCTCTCCACGCGCAATGACAACCCGCAGGCGGCAAGCCGTCCATGGGATAAAGAGCGTGATGGTTTCGTACTGGGCGACGGCGCAGGCATGGTCGTGCTGGAAGAGTACGAACACGCGAAAAAACGCGGTGCGAAAATCTATGCGGAAATCGTCGGTTTTGGTATGAGCAGCGATGCCTACCATATGACTTCACCGCCGGAAGATGGCGCTGGCGCAGCGCTGGCGATGGTTAACGCTATTCGCGACGCGGGCATTGAAGCAAGCCAGATTGGCTACGTCAACGCTCACGGGACTTCTACGCCGGCAGGCGATAAAGCAGAAGCGCAGGCGGTGAAATCCGTCTTCGGCGACGCAGCCAGCCGCGTAATGGTCAGCTCGACTAAATCTATGACCGGCCACCTGCTGGGCGCGGCGGGCGCAGTAGAGTCTATCTACTCCATCCTTGCGCTGCGCGATCAGGCCGTTCCGCCAACCATTAACCTGGATAACCCGGATGAAGGTTGCGACCTGGACTTCGTTCCGCACGAAGCGCGCCAGGTTAGCGGAATGGAGTATACCCTGTGTAACTCCTTTGGCTTCGGTGGTACCAACGGCTCGCTGATTTTCAAGCGCGTCTAGCGGTCGATGCAGTCAATAAAAAACGGCACGTTTATACGTGCCGTTTTTTTATGCCTGCCGTTCGATGGCACAGGCTTTCGCTATCAAGGCGTCAGCGTAATGTTATTTGTAGGTCACAGTAAGTAACAGGGTTGAATGAAAACTCCCTCCGGTGACGCGATCGGAGGTGGCATACATTCGAGAGGATAACTCGATGGTTCTTCCTGTTTCATAAGCAGTTCCAGTCATTCCGCCAAAGCAATTTTGCAAATAACCACCATCTTTGCCAAAGGCCGATTGTAGTGCAATACCTGTGGCACTCCCGTCATTTTTTGCCAGACATTTATTGGATGGATCTGGCGTACCGGAGAAGTCAACAATTATGTCCGTTGTTGACGGTGGGCAAGAGGTGAATACGATGGCGTAATTCTGCCATTCGCTGGCATCACCTGCCCTGGTAAAATCAGATGTCTTTGAATCCGGGAATGTAATTGTCTGATTGAGCGAATGTGCAGTATCTACCGTGCAGGCAGAGGCGACCACCGTACCCGTTAGATTGATGTCTGTCGCAAATGCCGGAACGGCGGTCATCATTATCCCGAGCGCGGGCGTAAGCCATGAGATAACCTCTATTATTCGCAGTCTCATTCTTTATATCCGGTCTCTTACGTTATTCTACGGATAGGTAATGGTAGCCTGTACCTGCGCTGAAATGGTGCCTGGCATAGGATTCCCTTTAGATACCGCACGGGCGCGCATGACGATAATGTAGGCGCCTCCTACTTCCAGATTTTCCAGAGTTGTCCCATTTTTGAAGGCCGTTTCTGACACCGTATCGGTTAATTCAACCATGACGCGTTGGGCGGTACCGGTATTCTTATAATAAGCCGGCTCGTCATCATCGCTAATGCCCGTAAATGTCACATTAAAAAGTCTGGCCGAAGGCGGGCAAATCAGCACAAGTTCAGCCTGTTTCCATTCACTGCCACTGCCAGGCTCAAAGATATCGCCGGCCCGAATAGAATCACCCAGATCAATAGAAAGGGAGTCATTACCGTCATTGACCTGGCAAGGAGAGGCGATAACTTTTCCCGTGATATCGATATTGACCGCGTGACTTAAAGGCGTGAATAATCCGCAGCTGGCGGTAACTAAGGTTGCCAGAAGTCCTTGTTTAATTTTCATTTTCTTTCCTTGTTTAGTTATAGGTTAATTTGAGTTCGATAGCTGACTTCACTTCGCCAGCCGTCACGCTTGCAGTATTCTCAATATAATAAGCAACTTTAAATTCAGGGATTTCATATTCACCTGATCCCGTGTAATCACTGAGTGCTATTGAGCTATTAACCGTATGGGGCGTTCCGTCGGCATTCTGGACCTGAATGTAAACGTTTTGCGCGTAGCCATCGCCATTAACGGCGTTGAGTATTCCATTTGAGGCATCGCGCGCGCCGTAAACTGCACTAAAGTTATAAGAAATACCGTCAATAGCGCCGGGACAGTTGATTAATTTGATGGTCGGAGCTTCAGTAATAGTTTGCGCACCATTTTTCAGCTTATTACCGTAAAGCGCCGGAAGCTTTATCTCCGTCGGCGCGTCTACCGTGCAGGAAGTTGTTTTAGGTTGCGAGGCAATCGTTGAGCTATAAATACCGTGAGTGAATACAGCGGTACCCCTTCCATCTGGGTTGTAAAAAGTGGCAGTTACCTGCGGTGCGCTGGTAATTTTGCCGGCAGGGATCTTATTTGCCAGCCTGACAAGTCGGTATTTTACGTGGACGTAAGTGCTTATATCTGCAGCGACCTGCTGTCCTAAATTGAAGCGACTATTCAGAGTCGATTCTGTGCCTCCACCCGCGTCAGTCAGTGTATCAACGCTCGTTTTATATTGAATGCCAATACCCGGATTGCTGGTTGCGTAGATATTGTCACCAACCAGGGTTCCGTTAATTGAAAGGGCAATATAAGAGCCAGTTGTATCACTCCTGGATATCGTTGTCGGTAGCGATCCCGCTTCTTCCCAGTGGGTCGTTTCTCCAGGGTTAGCTGGCAGCGTGAAATCATCAAATTTATAGTTCATTACGCTTCCCCTGACGGCATCAAAATAGTCTGCATGCGCGGGAAAGAGGGCAAAAAAATTGATTGCCGCGATGGGTAAATAGAGTTTTGCTTTCATCTCGTGGCGCCTTTTCCTTTCTATTGGCAGGAGGATGTTAGTTCAGCGACCCCGCTTGCGGGGACGACGTCAGGTAGCTGCCAGAGAAACTCGCACTGTTCTGAAGCTGTTTGCCCCCATTTTGCCGTGGCGGTACCTTTTGTCGGCATGCCGGTAAGATAAACTTGCCCGCCGTCGCCGACGATAGAACCGGACGGCTTGTCGACGCCGTTGATTGAGACCATAGCGCCAAAGGGGACGATGCCACCGCTGCGGCGAATAAGCGTCATTAATACTCGTTTGCCGACGTGAGTCGCAAAGTGGGTGCGGACGATGGCTCCACGAGTAGGTGTAACGGTTTGTGAGGTCAGCTCAACGTCGGCGTTACCCGGGAGCGTCGCCGTATCCAGGGAAATTACGCTTTCACGATAGGGGGATATATACGGAACTATGGTATAGCCACGAAAATCCGTTTTTACACCCGTTTGATTCATTACCGTTACGCCGTCAGCGCCGGGCGCTTCGACCAGGGCAGCGGTTTCGCCCAACTCCTGACTGAACGTCAGGCCGTTAGCATGGGCGACAAGTCCGCCATCAATGCCATAGTTGACTCGGCGCTGATCGCGGTCATAGCTGTACGCCGAATTGACCCGTGCATAGGTGCCCTGATAGTCAAGACTGGCATAACCACCATTGCCTTCACCGTGATTTGTCTGGCTTTGCTGGATATTCCAGTTCAGATTGTTGTCTGCCAGCGTAGAGCCATTCATCCCCAGATTATGGCTGGTGCTGCCGTGCTTACTGGTGTTCAGACTGTAGGTAGCGTAGTTATTACCTGACCAGAGATCGAAAGGAACATTGATGTTAAATGAGAAGATCTGATCTTTGTCATAAACTTTTTTATTGTCGGTATCGGTGGTGTTTTCGTTATAGCTATAGTTGAGGTTGTAAGTTACTCCTGCCCAGTTGTTACTATATCCCACGCTGATAGAGCGCATTTTACGCTCGCTATTCCAGTAATCCTCACTCATCATGTTGAGGGTGAGCGAACCCAGGTTTTGGCTGATATTCTGGTTAAGCTGAAGTTCGGCGCGATTGCGACGGCGATCGTTTTGACTTTTCCAGTCGTTATCGCGCCACGTATCCAGCACCTCTGCCAGGCTATAGTAGCCCGAGGTTGAGTACCGATAGCCAGCAATTGAGAAATTGGTTCCCGTTTCAATAATGTTTTTACTGTAGCGTACGCGCCATGATTGACCGCTTTCTTTGCTTTCGTCCTGTTTTCTCGACCATGCCTGCGCGCTGTCTATCGATAGCGCTCCCAGCATTCCAAAATTCTTACCTGCCCCCAGAAGAACGGACTGGTAATGTTGAGAGAACTGACCGCCGCTATAAACGGTAAAGCCTGCCGGTAGACCGTAAATGACTGTCCCTTGCGTAAACGTTTCTTTATTAATATCGCTGTCATAAGGGCGGTACTGGCCGCTGGTCAGACTATATTTCAACCGGCCTTCACGCTGCAGTACGGGAAGGGAGGCAAACGCGATTTTCTGATGTTGTTCGCTGCCGTCAGCTTCTTTAATGGTGACGTCAAAGTCGCCGCTGCTGCCTGTGGGGTACATGTCGGTAATCTCAAACGCTCCCGGAGATACGTAGCTCTGATAGATGGTATAGCCGTTCTGTTTAACGATTACCTGAGCGTTAGTACGGGCAATACCGCGAACAACAGGCGCATAGCCGCGGAGGCTATCGGGAAGCATATCGTCATCTGAAGCGAGCTGCGCACCGCGGAAGGGGACGCTATCGAAGATGTCTGACGGCGCGGTGCTGTCGCCAATTGTGAGCTGGCTTTTCAGGGCGATGATATTGCGCTGTGCATAGGTATAGAGTGAATCCCAGCTCTCCTGTGCTTGCCCACCGCTGCTGTTACGGTTCCAGGTCGTATAGTTGCGGATTCGCCAGGGGCCGATATTAAAACCGGGTCTTAAGTTCAGATAATAGCTGTTCGAGTCCTCAGCGCCGCGTTGACGAGCTTCGGTATTGGCACCGCTAAAGTCATAGTTCAGTAGTAGCGCATTAATTCCTTCATCAAGCCGCTCCGGAGCCACATAGCCGCGGGCATGGTTGTTTAATGCAGCTTGTGGAATAGAGAGACGTAGCTGCTGTCGATCGAAGACAAATTCCGCGCTGGCCAGGGGAATAACCTGGATATTGGCACAATCTTTATCGTCAGCAAGCTGAGGAAATGACTGTGTACGGATACCAAATTTTTGTAATGCCTCAAGGCTAAGACAGGGCTGGAGCGTAGAGTTACCCTGGCTATCTTTTTGCATTACAAAGTCAATATCATATAGACCGACTGATGTTTTATTGACGATAACGTCAACATGATAGTTTCCCGGCATCTGGCCGACGCCTTCTTCAAAAGCAGAGAGGTCGGTTAAATCCTTTCCCGGCCCATCGATCCCGAGAAAGGCCGGATTAAAATACTCGCGAGCAAGCGCGGTATTATGAACAGTTAAGGCACTCTGCAGGGCAATAAAGCAGGCGATACGACTGAGCGTTATTTTCTTTTTGTAGGCGTCTACATTCATCCCGATATCCTTTCGGTGCTAACACAGGTTAGCGTTATAAACGTGCTCGATGCTCTTTCCCGACGGAGCCATAATCAGTAATCAGCGTCCATACCACGTCGCCGCTCGCGCCGGCAGGAATGGTAAAGCTAGCCGAGCTCTTCGGCGAAACCCAGGCGGCATTTTTCACCGAAGTATTACCCATTTTGATGGTACTGAAATTCATGTAATACGCCGTTGGGTTGCTAACAATCAGTGTATTACCGTTACGCTGCCAGGTTAATTTTTCGGCAATATCTTTCGGCATTTTGATAAGCGCCTGGGGGCGATATATCAACTTGATGCGCGTTTTTATGGCTATTTGCAGGCTATTTACATTATCCTGCTTCTCGGTTGAAGGAATAGATTTAATATTCATCCAGTATAGAGACTCCCGGTCCTCAGGTAAGTTACCGCCGGTTCGAATTATTCTTAGCGTGTTCTCTTGTCCAGGCCCGAGACGAAAGAGCGGTGGAGTAACCATAAAGGGGGATTTATCGTTGTTTTTTTCTCCGCTATCGCTCCAGGATTGTATCAGGTATGATGATTTGTCAGGATTTTTTACGCTAATTGAAGTCTCTTTTTTATCGCCGTTATAAATAACGCGCGTTCCACCGATAATAACGCCGGCTTGAGCTGATACTGTCATCATTAATAGCGTTGTGGCAATTAATACTAAGCTTTTTTTCATTGGCAATATCCCGAAAAATAAAGCCGGATTTCCGGCCTTATTTTTTGTGGTCGTGATAACTGAAGAAAGAGGCGATTAGTTGTAGGTCAGCGTGAAGTTTACGGTGCCATTAGCATCACCGGCTTTCACTGTATCTGTGGTTGCGATATAGCGAGCGAAGAAGTTAAGAGTGGTTTCTTCAGCTGCATTGTTGCTAATAGTTACCGGCCTGGAAGACGTGCCCAGCGGCAGCGCCGAGGTGTCGTCATTGAGTAACTGAATCGCCACGCCTTCAGCAACATTTTCACTACCCGCACCGGTCAGCTGTAAATAATCGGTATTGATGCTATCCGGAGTACCATCATATTTAACGCTAATCGGCTTACCTAACAGGTCTTCCGGACATTCGGTTAATACCAGCGAAAAACGGGTGGTCGCAGCGGTGTCGCCAGCAGCCGGCAGTGCAGTTTTAGAGACCTCACCGAGTTTCACATCCTGCGCGCTGGTGACTCCGCCGTTAATTTTACAACCGGTTTCTGTTATTTTACCGGTAAAATTAATCTGGCCATCCTGTGCGGTTGCAGAAGAGGCAATCCCCATGGCGGCAAAAAAAGCGATAGTAGCTAATTTTAATTTCATTGATGAGTCCTTGATAAAGATAAGTGACGATGATTTTTCCATTTCATCGATAGGGAAATAATAATCGTACAGAATTTAATATTAATTTCGGGCAATTTGATTATAGGTATTCTTAGTGATGTGGGTAGCTATGTTTTCTAAAACTGGATTGTAGATTTTTTTAAAAATCAATATTTATTATGTGATTTTTCATGTGAATAGTATTACTTGATGTGTATCCTTATTATTTCTCTGAATACTTTGATGGAAGGTAAAATCAGTTTTTGTGGATTATGAATTCACTAATTATGGCAACTAAACAAGTAGGCACAGAAGGGTTTATTGATTTGTACAGATGGTTGCATAATGCGTCCTCTGAAGGCACTCTTATCGTTATTAATAATGAGGGGGGTGAATGTATCTACTGAATGGCGCATGGGCGAATGTGTTACCGGTGAACGATCGCGGCGTGCAGTTTGGCGATGGCTGTTTTACCACCGCGCGAATTGTGGCGGGACAGGTTCAGTTCCTCAACGCACACCTGACTCGGTTACAAACGACCTGCAAAAAGCTCTTTATCCCCTTTAACGACTGGGAATTGTTGGCCGGGGAGATGGCACGCCTTGCGCAGCCCCATTCTGATGGCGTGCTGAAAGCGATCATCACGCGCGGAGTGGGCGGTCGAGGCTATAGCGCCGCAGGCTGCGTAAATCCCAGCCGCATCCTCAGCGTATCGCCTTACCCGGCTCACTACCACCGCTGGCGTAAAGAAGGGATCTCCGTCTCGCTGAGCCCGGTTCAGCTGGGATGTAACCCTTTACTTGCCGGACTCAAACACCTTAATCGCCTTGAGCAGGTGCTGATTCGTTCTCATCTTGAGCAGACGGACGCCGATGAGGCGCTGGTCCTTGACAGCGAAGGGTGGCTTACGGAATGCTGTGCCGCGAACATATTCTGGCGTACAGGCTTTGACGTCTTTACCCCGCGCCTCGATCGGGCGGGAGTCAACGGCATTATGCGTCAGCACATTCTCGCTAAGCTGGCACCATCGCCGTTTCGCGTTGTTGAAGTCACCATGCGCCCCGATGCGTTGAGCGAAGCCGACGAGGTCATTGTCTGTAACGCATTGATGCCGCTGGTGCCGGTTCGCCGCTGGGACGATAAATGCTGGTCCGCGCGCGAGCTTTACCATTTTTTAGCCCCCTTGTGTGAGCTGTCTGATTAGTCATGAAGAAAATGTTACGTTTCATCCTGCTATTGGTGGTGGTGCTGGGCATCGCTGCCGGCGTCGGTATGTGGAAAGTTCGCCAGCTGGCGGACAGCAAATTACTGATTAAAGAGGAGACCATCTTTACGCTCGAGACCGGCACAGGTCGCCAGGCGCTTGGGCAGCAGCTCTATAGCGATAAAGTGATCAACCGACCTCGGGTGTTTCAGTGGCTGCTGCGCATTGAGCCCGAGCTATCCCACTTTAAAGCCGGAACCTATCGCTTCACGCCTGAAATGACGGTACGTCAAATGCTGCAGCTGTTAGCCAGCGGCAAAGAGGCCCAGTTTCCGCTACGTTTCGTGGAAGGGATGCGGGTGAGCGACTACCTGCGCCAGCTGCGCGATGCGCCCTACGTAAAGCATACGCTGGCGGACGATCGCTATGAAACCGTCGCAAAGGCTCTCGATCTGGAGCATCCCGATTGGGTCGAAGGATGGTTCTGGCCGGATACCTGGATGTATACCGCCAACACCAGCGATGTGGCGATCCTTAAGCGCGCGCATCAGAAGATGGTTGCCGCGGTCGATAAAGCCTGGGAAGGGCGGATGGATAATCTGCCGTACAAAGATAAAAATCAGCTGCTGACCATGGCCTCGATCATTGAGAAAGAGACCGCAGTGGCCGAAGAGCGCGACCGCGTAGCCTCGGTGTTTATCAACCGCTTACGTATCGGCATGCGTCTGCAAACCGATCCGACCGTGATTTACGGCATGGGTGAGGGTTATAATGGTAAGTTGACGCGTAAAGACCTGGAAACCCCAACCGCTTACAACACCTATGTCATTAACGGCATGCCGCCCGGCCCGATAGCCGCGCCGGGAGAAGCCTCGCTGAACGCCGCCGCGCATCCGGCAAAAACGCCGTACCTCTATTTTGTCGCGGACGGGAAGGGCGGACATACGTTTAATACCAACCTGATCGGCCATAACCGCTCGGTCCAGGATTATCTGAAAGTACTTAAGGAAAAAAATGCGCAGTAACTATATCGTCATCGAGGGCCTGGAGGGCGCAGGGAAAACCACCGCACGTAATCTTGTGGTAGAGACGCTAAAACAGCTGGGCATTAGCGACATGGTGTTTACCCGCGAGCCGGGTGGCACTATCCTGGCCGAGAAGCTGCGCAGCCTGGTGCTGGATATACAGTCCACCGGCGATGAAGTTATCAATGATAAAGCCGAAGTACTGATGTTTTACGCGGCGCGCGTGCAGCTGGTTGAGACGGTGATTAAACCCGCGCTGGCCCGCGGCCAGTGGGTCATTGGCGATCGTCACGATCTCTCGACCCAGGCCTATCAGGGCGGCGGCCGCGGTATCGACCAAACGATGCTGGCAACCCTGCGCGATGCGGTACTGGGCGATTTTCGTCCCAATCTGACGCTCTACCTGGATGTGACTCCCGAAGTAGGGCTGAAGCGCGCCCGCGCTCGCGGCGAACTCGACCGTATCGAACAGGAGTCGCTCGATTTCTTTAACCGCACGCGCGCGCGCTACCTTGAGCTGGCGGCGCAGGACGACACCATTCGCACCGTTGACGCCACCCAGCCGCTTGAGGCCGTTGAGCGCGATATCCGCGCGGTGGTGAATCAGTGGGTCGCGGAGCAGCGCGCATGAAATGGTATCCGTGGTTACGTCCGTCTTTTGAACAGCTCGTTTCCGGCTATCAGGCGGGACGGGGTCACCATGCGCTACTGGTTCAGGCGCTGCCGGGTATGGGAAGCGATGCGTTAATTTACGCGCTGTGTCGTTTTCTGATGTGCCGGCAGCCGGAGGGGCATAAAAGCTGCGGTCGATGCCATAGCTGTCAGCTGATGCAAGCCGGGACGCATCCGGATTATTATGCGTTGATCCCGGAAAAGGGGAAGAGCTCGCTCGGGATTGACGCCGTGCGTGAAGTGAGCGAAAAACTCTATGAACGAGCCCGTCTGGGCGGCGCAAAGGTCGTCTGGATAGACGATGCCGCTCTGCTGACCGACGCGGCGGCCAACGCCCTGCTGAAAACGCTGGAGGAGCCGCCGGAAAATACATGGTTCTTCCTTGCCTGTCAGGAGCCTGCACGACTGCTGGCCACGTTGCGCAGCCGCTGCCGGTTACATCATCTTGCTCCGCCTTCTGAACAGTATGCGCTGGCGTGGTTAGAGCGAGAAGTGACAATGTCACAAGATGCATTGCTCGCGGCGCTGCGGCTTAGCGCCAATGCCCCGGCGGCGGCGCTGGATCTGCTGCAGGACGCTCACTGGAGCGTGCGGCTGCAGCTTTGCCAGACCCTGGGTGCTGTTTTAACCCACGGCGACTGGCTGTCTCTGCTGCCGGTATTGAATCATGAGCAGGCCGCGATTCGTCTGCATTGGCTGGCATCACTGCTGGTCGATGCACAAAAAAGGCAGCAGGGAATTACGCTTATCAGCAATCCCGATGCCTGGCCTCTGGTGAATCAACTGGCCGCTGCGCTGCCGGCCGCGCGTTTACAGGCGATCGCGTGCGACGTTAACGCCTGCCGCGAGCAGTTGCTGAGCGTTGTCGGTATCAATCGCGAACTGCTGCTTACCGAGCGCCTTCTGCGCTGGGAACATTACCTGCAACCTGGGGCGGTCCTTCCCGTATCCCACCTCTGAGAGAGACATTATGTTTTTAGTCGACTCCCATTGCCATCTCGATGGCCTGGATTATCAAACGCTGCATAAAAACGTGGACGATGTGCTGGCTAAAGCCGCCGCCCGCGATGTGAAATTTTGCCTGGCGGTGGCCACAACCCTGCCGGGATATCGCGGTATGCGCGAGCTGGTGGGCCAGCGTAACGACGTCGTTTTCTCCTGCGGCGTGCATCCGTTGAACCAGGATGAAGAGTACGACGTTGAGGCGCTGCGCCAGCTCGCCGCAGAGGATGGCGTGGTGGCGATGGGTGAAACCGGACTGGATTATTTCTACACGCCGGAAACCAAAGCGCGCCAGCAGACGTCGTTTCGCGACCATATCCGGATAGGCCGGGAGCTGAATAAGCCGGTTATCGTGCATACCCGAGATGCGCGCGCCGATACGCTGGAAATTTTACGCGAAGAAAAAGTGACGGATTGCGGTGGCGTACTACACTGTTTCACTGAGGATAGAGAGACAGCGGGTAAGCTGCTGGATATGGGGTTCTACATCTCGTTTTCCGGCATTGTGACGTTCCGTAATGCGGAGCAGCTTCGCGATGCAGCGCGCTATGTACCTCTCGATCGCCTGTTGGTAGAGACCGATTCGCCGTATCTGGCTCCGGTACCGCATCGTGGTAAAGAGAACCAACCGGCATTGGTCAGGGATGTCGCCGAGTATATGGCGGTTCTTAAAGGCGTATCGCTGGAGCAACTGGCACAACAGACCACGGAAAATTTCGCGACGCTTTTTCATATCGACCCCTCCCGGCTGCAACCTCTCTGATATTCCTTATTATTTTAAGGCTCGTAATTAATAGCTAAAGCGAGTAAAGTTCACCGCCACAAATGGGGCGGTGAAGGTTTTTTGGCAACATTCAGACACGACTTATGTAAACCAGTGTAAGTTTTTGGCTCGTGTCTGATTGAAACGTGATAGCCGTCAAACAATCATCCCGGTAATTATTTTACTCTGTGTAATAAATAAAGGGCGCTTAGATGTCCTGTCCACGGCGCGGTTCTCCCCCCGGGCCAATGCGTGAAAGCGTAAAAAAGCACCAAATACTCAGGAGCACTCTCAATTATGTTTAAGAATGCATTTGCTAACCTGCAGAAGGTCGGTAAATCGCTGATGCTGCCGGTATCCGTACTGCCTATCGCAGGTATCCTGCTGGGCGTCGGTTCCGCAAACTTCAGCTGGCTGCCAGCCGTAGTTTCCCACGTCATGGCAGAAGCGGGCGGTTCAGTCTTCGCTAACATGCCGCTGATTTTTGCTATCGGTGTCGCACTTGGCTTCACCAATAACGACGGCGTATCCGCTCTGGCATCGGTCGTCGCTTACGGCATCATGGTGAAAACCATGTCCGTGGTTGCGCCTCTGGTTCTGCATTTACCTGCTGAAGAGATTGCGGCTAAACACCTTGCAGATACCGGCGTACTCGGGGGTATCATCTCGGGTGCCATCGCAGCGTACATGTTCAACCGCTTCTATCGCATCAAGCTGCCTGAGTATCTGGGCTTCTTTGCGGGCAAGCGTTTTGTGCCAATTATCTCCGGTCTGGCAGCGATTTTCACGGGCGTGATCCTGTCCTTTATCTGGCCGCCGATCGGTACTGCCATCCAGACGTTCTCCCAGTGGGCTGCTTACCAGAACCCGGTTGTCGCGTTCGGTATCTACGGCTTCATTGAACGTTGCCTGGTGCCGTTTGGTCTGCACCATATCTGGAACGTACCTTTCCAGATGCAGATTGGCGAATACACCAACGCAGCAGGTCAGGTCTTCCACGGCGATATTCCGCGCTACATGGCAGGCGACCCAACGGCGGGCAAACTGTCCGGCGGCTTCCTGTTCAAAATGTACGGTCTGCCGGCTGCCGCTATCGCTATCTGGCACTCTGCTAAGCCAGAAAACCGCGCGAAAGTGGGCGGTATCATGATCTCCGCAGCGCTGACCTCGTTCCTGACCGGTATCACCGAGCCGATCGAGTTCTCCTTCATGTTCGTTGCGCCGATCCTGTACATTATCCACGCGATTCTGGCGGGCCTGGCCTTCCCGATCTGTATCCTGCTGGGTATGCGTGACGGGACGTCGTTCTCTCACGGCCTGATCGACTTTATCGTTCTCTCCGGCAACAGCAGCAAGCTGTGGCTGTTCCCGATCGTCGGTATCTGCTACGCGATCGTGTACTACGTGGTCTTCCGCGTGCTGATTAAAGCGCTGGATCTGAAAACCCCGGGTCGCGAAGATGCAACCGAAGACAGCAAAGCTGGCGCGACCAGCGAAATGGCTCCGGCACTGATCGCTGCTTTCGGCGGTAAAGAGAACATTACTAACCTTGACGCATGTATCACTCGTCTACGCGTGAGCGTGGCGGATGTGGCGAAAGTTGATCAGGCTGGCCTGAAAAAACTGGGCGCCGCAGGCGTGGTTGTTGCAGGTTCAGGCGTTCAGGCTATTTTCGGTACTAAATCCGATAACCTGAAAACTGAAATGGATGAATACATCCGCAACAGCTAAGTTGTGATATGGGGAGACTAAGGCAGCCAACTGGCTGCCTTTTTTAATGGCCGCAGGCGTTAAAAGCGCGCCCGCGGATTTTGTCACGTTAACCAGAGATCAGAACTGATAGCTGGCGGTAATGCTGAAGTTGCGCGGTTCGCCGTAGACAATTGAGCCATCGATGTTGGTGTCGTAGGTTTTATCGAACAGGTTATTGACGTTACCCTGCAAAGCAAAATTTTTAGTGACCTGGTAGCGAGTGAACAAATCAACCAGCGCGTAGCTGCCCTGTTCCGCACGGAAGGTGCCGTATGGCGTCGCGGTATCTTTATATACCCGGTTCTGCCAGTTAACGCCGCCGCCAACGGTCAGTTCAGGCATTACCGGCAGACGGTAGCTGGTAAACAGTTTGACGCTGGTTCGCGGCAGGTTGGGATTCACCGCATTGCCTTCATTATCTTCAGCGACAAAACGCGTCGCCCCAAAGGTCATCTGCCAGTTATCGGTAATCGCACCGTTGATTTCGAAATCCACCCCTTTGCTCACGGTTCCATCGACGGTTTTATAGGCTGCTTCGCCGTTGCTACCGGGGATTTGCCCGCCGGTCGCCTGGCCGAGATTATCCTGCTCGATGCGGAATATCGCGAGAGTCGTGGTTAATCGGCTGTCCATCCAGTCCGACTTCAGGCCCACTTCATAGTTATTCCCGGTAATCGGCGTCAGATACTTACCCGAGCTATCGCGCTTGTTCTGCGGCTGGAAGACCGAGGTATAGCTGGTGTAGGCCGACCAATTGTCGTTTATGTCGTAAACCAGCCCGGCGTATGGGGTGGTATGATTTTTCTCCATGTTGTAGGTCAGCGTCTCAATGCTCCAGTTGTTATAGCGGACGCCAAGGATCAGATGCAGCGGATCAAGCAGGGAAATACGCGTCGCGGCATACAGCGATTTCATGCGCGTGGTATCGTCCTGCGCCAGACTCTGCGGGCCCCAGCTGGTTTCCGGGAACCCAGCGCTATTGAAGCTGTAGAAGCTGCCAATCTCATTGGGGAAGACGTTTGCCCACGAGCTGAAATAGCGGTTATTTTGCTTGCTGTAGCTGCCGCCTATCATCAGATTATGCTGGCGGCCGAACAGGTCATAGCCGCCGTCGGTGAACAGATCCACGGCGTCGACTTTACGCTTTCCGCTATTCCAGCCGGTACCGCCTATGTAGTCATAGCCCGGACCGTAGCTGCTATAAGGCCCCTCCAGCATCCCGGTCGCTTTATTGACGTAAGCATCCACGTACATCATTTTGCTGTCGAACTTGACCTCGGAGTGAGTGGCGTTCAGCGTTGCCTGCCAGGTATCGGCAAAGCGTTGTTTCAGCGTAACGAAGACTTTATTGATCTCTTTGTCGTTATAGGCCCAGTCTGGAGCGGTGCTGTGGGCGCGATCGTAACGGTTTGTGCTGCCATCGGTATTCCAGCGCGGCAGACCGCCCCATGTCGGGCTATTGACGTTGATACGCTGATACTCGTAGCCGGCGGATAAACTGGTCGACGTCGCGAGATCCGCATCCACAATCCCCGAGAAGAACGTTTTTTCGCTGTTGTAACGATCGAGCCATGAGTCATTATTTTGATAACCAGCGATAATGCGCGCCCGCACGTTGCCATCTTCGGTTAGCGGACTTTGCATATCGGCAACGTAGCGCTGCTTGTTCCAGCTGCCGTACTCCGCAGAGACATTTCCCTTGAACTCGCGGCTGGTCGCATGCTTACGGATCATATTGATCGACGCGGCAGGATTACCGGTGCCGGTCAGTAGACCATTCGCGCCGCGGACGACCTCCACCCGTTCGAAAAGGGCCATATCGGAAAGCGCGTCGCCCAGATTCCAGCGGGATTCAAACCAGGTCGGAATGCCATCGACCATATAGTTATCGATCTCAAAACCACGAGAGTAGTAGCTGGTGCGGTCAGAATCTGCCTGGCTGCTGCTGATCCCCATGGTGTGCTCCATCACATCACCCAGCGTTTGCAACTGCTGATCGCGCATCCGTTGTTCGGTGATGATACTGACCGATTGCGGGATATCGCGCTGGGCCATCTCCATTTTTGTCCCTGCGGAGGTGGTTTTGACGCTGTAATCCTGTTCTTGCGTATCCGAAGCGCTATCTGCGGAACCTTCTACAATAATAGTGTCTTCGGAGTGACCGGCAGCCTGGCTAAGGTTTGGGGAGAGCGCCAGCGCTATGCCCATCGCAAGCAGGGATGGAGCGTTACGCCCATCCCGGGAATGAGTGGAGAGAGACATCATAAGCCCTTGATCATGAGATAATTGTTATTCGCTACGGCTCTCTGGCCGCGGTCGATCGTAAGCGCACTGCATTCATTTTGAATACAAATGAGAAATATACGCATTAATATTTAAACTGTAAATAAGGGTAAGGATGAAGGTCATAAAGGCGTTATTTATGACGTTGCATCGTTTTCAGGTAATAAACGATTAATCCGTCGGCAGCCAGGCGCTTTGTGGCGTAAGAAAAAACGCATTCAGGTTGAAAGAGGGGGAGTAACTCGCTCATACTCTTAGAGGAATTCCGTGCGTCCGCGTTTACCTGCAGGGGCAGGCCAGTGCACGGTATAAAAATGATTAAGGAATCAGTCATGGCAGAAGAAACGATTTTCAGCAAAATCATTCGCCGGGAGATCCCGTCGGATGTGGTTTATCAGGATGAGCTCGTTACCGCTTTTCGCGATATCTCTCCGCAGGCGCCGACCCATATTCTGATCGTTCCCAATATCCTGATTCCCACCGTCAATGATGTGACCGCAGAGCATGAGCTGGCTCTGGGGCGCATGATGACCGTAGCGGCGAAAATCGCCCGCGATGAGGGGCTCGCCGACGATGGCTATCGCCTGATCGTTAACTGCAATCGCCACGGCGGCCAGGAGGTCTATCATATCCATATGCACCTGCTGGGCGGCCGTCCGTTAGGCCCGATGCTGGCTCATAAAGGTTAAACTCCATGCGTGCAGCCCATTTCGGCGCATTACTGGCCGTGACATTACTGGCCGGGTGCAGTTCGCATCCGGAAATACCGGTCAGCGATCAGCAAAGTCTGGTGATGGAATCAAACGTACTGGCAGCAGGAATTAGCGCTGAAGTACCAACGGTAACCGCATCCGAGATTCAGGCGACGGCAACCACCAGATTGTTCAATGAACGCCAGGTTCCGGTAACCGTGCATTATCGCTTTTTCTGGTATGACGCCAGGGGACTGGAAATGCATCCGCTGGAGTCTGCACGCAGCATAACGGTTCCTGCGCACTCTTCCGTTACGCTTTATGGCAGCGCCAATATTCTGGGGGCGCACAAGGCCCGACTTTATCTTTATCTGTAAGAGGTAATCGTAATGATTAAACTATGTCGCTATGCATTAGTTACCGCACTGGCGATATTCCTTGCCGGATGCGTGGGTCAACGTCAGGAACCCGCTCCCGTTGAGGAAGCGCAGCCGAAGCCGCAGCAGCCTGTTCAGCCGCAGCCGACTGTGCCGACTATTCCCGTGATACCGACCCAGCCGGGTCCGATTGAACACGGCGAGCAGCCTGCGCAGCCGGCGCCGCGCGTGCGTCATTTTGACTGGCACTCCGCGGTGCAGCCGATGATTGGTCAGATGCTGCAGGCCAGCGGCGTAAATGCGGGCAGCATTTTGCTGGTCGACAGCGTCAACAACCGCACTAACGGCACGTTGAATGCGGGTGAGGCCACCACGGCGCTGCGTAATGCGCTTGAGGGTAACGGAAAATTCACCCTGGTTTCCCAGCAGCAGCTGGGCGTGGCCAAACAGCAGCTTGGCCTGTCGCCACAGGATAGCCTTGGTAGTCGCAGCAAAGCGATGGGCATTGCGCGCACCGTTGGCGCACAGTATGTGCTCTATTCCAACGCAACCGGCAACGTCAATTCACCTGAGCTGAAAATGCAGCTGATGCTGGTACAAACCGGCGAAATTATCTGGTCAGGTAAAGGTGCTGTTCAGCAACAATAAGCTCACGCGCGACGAAGTGCTGTCGCGCTTTTTCCCCCGCTATACGCCTGTCGCCGCGCTGTCCGAAACCGGGCTGAGCGGCGGCAGCTGTATTCTCAGCGATGGCCGGCGAAAGCGGGTGCTGCGCCAGCCGCACGACCCGCATGCGCCGTCCTGCGACTTCCGCCGCCAGTACCGTGTGCTGTCCCGCCTTCCCAATACCTTAGCGCCTGCGCCGGTTTTTTATTCTCCCGCATGGATGGTGGTGGAATATTGCTCTGGCGACGTGGTCAACGCATTACCGGAGTGTCCGGCGCTCGCAGGGTTGCTGTATCATCTGCACCGGCAGCCACGCTTTGGCTGGCGTATCGCGCTGCGGCCGCTGCTTGAGCGTTACTGGCAGCAGTGCAGTCCTGCGCGCCGTACACCGCTGTGGCTACGGTGGCATAAGCGGCTGCTTCGCCGGGGCGAACCGCAGCCGTTACGTCTGGCGCCCTTACATATGGATGTCCATGCGGGCAACATTGTTCGCGGCGAGGCGGGACTGCGGCTGATTGACTGGGAATATGCGGGCGATGGCGATATCGCGCTGGAACTGGCGGCGGTGTGGATCGACCCCGTTGCGCATCGCCAGCTTACCGCAGAGTATGCGCGACAGGCGCACATTGATGAGCTTCAGCTCTGGCGGCAAATTCAGCGCTGGCGCCCTTGGGTGCGGCTGCTGATGGCGGGCTGGTATGAACGACGCTGGCAGCAAACCGGCGACCGGCAGTTTATCACGCTGGCCGATGAGATATGGCGTCAGTTAGACAAAAAATAAAAGGATAAGAGAGGTGGCTGTGGGCCCGGTAATGTTGGATGTCGAAGGTTTTGAACTGGATGCGGAAGAGCGTGAGATTCTGGCGCATCCTTTGGTTGGCGGGCTGATCCTGTTTACCCGCAACTATCACGATCCGGCGCAGCTGCGTGAGCTGGTTCGCCAGATCCGCGAGGCTTCGCGCAACCATCTGGTGGTGGCGGTCGATCAAGAAGGCGGTCGCGTGCAGCGTTTCCGCGAGGGCTTTACCCGTCTTCCTGCAGCGCAATCTTTCGCCGCCCTGCTAGGCATGGAAGAGGGCGGCCGGCTGGCCGCAGAAGCCGGTTGGCTGATGGCCAGCGAAATGATCGCTATGGATATTGATATCAGCTTTGCGCCGGTGCTGGATGTCGGACATATCAGCGCCGCTATTGGCGAGCGTTCTTATCATCAGGACCCCAACAAGGCGCTGGCGATAGCTCGCCATTTCATCGACGGCATGCACGGCGCGGGTATGAAAACCACCGGCAAGCACTTCCCGGGGCATGGGGCGGTGACGGCAGACTCTCACAAAGAGACGCCGCGCGATCCGCGTGCGGAAGCGGAAATTCGCGCGAAAGATATGGCCGTGTTCCGCACGCTGATCGGCGAGCAGCGTCTGGATGCCATTATGCCCGCCCACGTTATTTACAGCGACGTTGACCCCCGTCCCGCCAGCGGCTCCGCGCACTGGCTGAAAACGGTCCTGCGCGGCGAGCTGGGATTTGACGGCGTAATATTCTCTGACGATCTGTCAATGGAAGGCGCGGCGATTATGGGCAGCTATGCCGAACGCGGCCAGGCGTCCCTGGATGCGGGTTGCGATATGATCCTTGTCTGCAATAATCGTAAGGGTGCGGTCAGCGTGCTGGATAACCTGTCGCCGATCAAAGCAGAGCGTGTTACGAAATTGTATCATAAAGGTTCCATTAGCCGTCAGGCGTTAAGGGATTCCGCCCGCTGGAAGACAATAAGCGCGCAGCTGGAGCAGCTTCACGCGCGCTGGCAAGAGGCGAAGTCCGCGTAATATACCTGAAAGGCGTTGTTGTCTGGTGAGGATGCGATGATTATCTATTTACATGGTTTTGACTCAAACAGCCCCGGTAACCATGAGAAGGTGCTACAGCTTCAGTTTATTGACCCCGATGTCCGGTTGATTAGCTACAGCACGCGGCATCCTAAACATGATATGCAGCATTTGTTAAAAGAAGTCGATAAAATGCTGCAGCTAAGCGCCGACGATCGACCCCTCATTTGCGGCGTGGGTCTCGGTGGTTTCTGGGCGGAGAGAATTGGCTTTCTTTGCGATATTCGCCAGGCCGTTTTCAACCCCAACCTGTTTCCTGATGAAAACATGGAAGGCAAGATTGACCGGCCGGAAGAGTATGCGGATATCGCCACCAAGTGCGTGAATAATTTCCGTGAAAAAAACCGCGACCGCTGCCTGGTGGTGCTGTCACGACAGGATGAAGCGCTGGATAGCCAGCGTTCTGCGGACCTGCTGCACCACTACTATGAGATCATCTGGGATGAAGAACAGACCCACAAGTTTAAAAATATCTCCCCGCATCTCCAGCGAATAAAAGCCTTCAAAACCCTCGGCTGATCGCTCCCGGCCCGCAATGTGAAAACAATGCGGGCTTTTTTTATCCATATCTGCGATTGCGCGCTCAAAAAATATGCAGTAAAACTTGATGCATATCAATTTTGGTATGACCAATGCACCGTTCATGTTATTCTCGATCTCGCTGAATGGTTTCAATGCCGTAACCTTTTGTTAATTAAAGGCTATATCAATAACTTTTAATTAACAATTGGTTAATAATTTTAGGGGGTCGCGTGACTACACCATTGAAAAAAATAGTGATTGTGGGTGGTGGTGCCGGTGGGCTGGAACTGGCTACCCAGCTGGGTAAAAAGCTGGGCCGCAATAAGAAAGCCAAAATTACGCTGGTCGATCGTAACCACAGCCACCTGTGGAAACCGCTGCTACATGAAGTAGCGACTGGTTCACTTGATGAAGGTGTAGACGCGCTGAGCTACCTGGCCCACGCCCGTAACCACGGCTTCCAGTTCCAGCTGGGGTCAGTGGTAGATATTAACCGCGAGACCAAAACGATCGCCCTTGCTGAACTGCGTAACGAAAAGGGTGAGCTGCTGGTACCTGAGCGTAAGCTGCCTTACGACACGCTGGTGATGGCGCTGGGAAGTACCTCTAACGACTTCAATACGCCAGGGGTTAAAGAAAACTGCATTTTCCTCGACAACCCGCATCAGGCGCGTCGTTTCCATCAGGAAATGCTGGATCTGTTCCTCAAGTACTCGGCGAATCTTGGGGCGGACGGTAAGGTGAATATCGCCATCGTAGGCGGCGGCGCAACCGGCGTTGAGCTGTCGGCCGAGCTGCATAACGCGGTGAAGCAGCTGCACAGCTACGGCTATAAAGGTCTGACTAACGAAGCTCTGAACGTGACGCTGGTTGAAGCCGGCGAGCGTATTCTGCCGGCACTGCCGCCACGTATCTCCGGCGCGGCGCACAACGAGCTGACCAAGCTGGGCGTTCGCGTTTTGACCAAAACCATGGTCACCAGCGCCGATGCTAACGGTCTGCACACGAAAGAAGGCGAATTTATTAACGCGGATCTGATGGTCTGGGCGGCCGGCATTAAAGCGCCTGACTTCATGAAAGAGATTGGCGGCCTGGAAACCAACCGCATTAACCAGCTGGTGGTTGAGCCGACGCTGCAAACCACTCGCGACGAGGATATCTACGCCATTGGCGACTGTGCCTCCTGCGCCCGTCCTGAAGGCGGTTTTGTCCCACCGCGCGCTCAGGCTGCGCACCAGATGGCGACCTGCGCTCTGCACAACATTCTGGCGCAGATGAAAGGTAAACCCCTTAAAGCCTACACCTATAAGGATCACGGTTCGCTGGTGTCGCTCTCCAACTATTCCACCGTGGGCAGCCTGATGGGCAACCTGATGCGCGGCTCAATGATGATCGAAGGGCGCATTGCGCGTTTCGTCTATATCTCTCTGTATCGTATGCACCAGATTGCGCTGCACGGTTACTTCAAAACCGGCCTGATGATGCTGGTAGGGCGTATCAACCGTATTATTCGCCCGCGTCTGAAGCTGCATTAATGTTGTTCGGGCGGCAGAGCTAAAAGGTGCTGTCGCCCGGATCCCTCCGCTAAGCTTTCCCCCGGAAATATCCAGAATATCCTCCTGTCTTTTCCGTAAAACCCCCTCAGATTTCTCCGAATCACCTTGATTTGCCGTACGTTCACGCACTTTTCATCCGCTTTCTTATTTGCAAGGCTTATGGCTGAGCGGCAAACTTAGCGGTAATAGCAACAAAGGAGGATGTCCCGTGAATAAATCTATGTTGGCGGGTATAGGGATTGGCGTGGCTGCCGCGCTGGGCGTTGCAGCCGTTGCCGGTCTTAACGTGTTAGATCGCGGACCGCAGTATGCGCAGGTGGTGTCCAGTACGCCGATAAAAGAGAGCATTAAAACCCCGCGTAAAGAGTGCCGAAACGTCACCGTTACTCATCGTCGCCCGGTGCAGGATGAAAACCGTATTGCCGGTTCAGTCTTAGGCGCAGTGGCTGGCGGGGTGATTGGTCATCAGTTCGGCGGCGGCCGCGGCCGCGACGTTGCCACCGTCGTGGGCGCGCTGGGCGGCGGCTATGCTGGTAACCAGATTCAGGGCTCAATGCAGGAAGGGGACACCTACACAACCACGCAGCAGCGCTGTAAAACGGTGTATGACAAATCGGAAAAAATGCTCGGCTATGACGTCACTTACAAAATCGGCGACCAGCAGGGCAAAATCCGTATGGATCGCGACCCCGGCGCGCAAATCCCGCTGGACAGCAATGGTCAACTGATTCTGACTAACAAAGCGTAAAAAAGATGTTTATCTCTATTAGCCCCTCAGTCGCTCAGGCCGAGGGGCTTTTTTTATCAGAAGCTCAGTGCATAGTTCAGGCCAAAGGTACGGCCGCGACCTTTATATTCGTACAGAGAGCTGCTGCCGTAGGTTGGGCTGTAGAGCAGCGGCGCGCGCTGGCCCCAGACGGTGACATAATCTTCATTAAGCAGGTTCTCGATACTGAAGGTCAGTTTGCCAAGAGGTAGCGCGTAGCTGCCGATAAAGTCCACGGTATTATAACCATCAAGCTTATTGCCGCTGGCATCGCTGAGATCGAATACCTGTTGGCTCTGTACCCGCAGCGACCACGGTTCGGGCGCCCAGCCAACCCAGGCGGTGGCTTTTGACGGCGAGGCGAGCGTCACGTCCCACTTCTGCCAGCTACCGTCACTCTTCACCTGAGATTTCAGCACGTTAAAGTTAGCTCCGGCGCTCCAGTCGCTATTCGGGAAGAAGTAATCTACGGCCCCTTCAAGGCCGTAAATACGGCGTTTATCGGACTGCACGTCGATGGTCATGTCGGTACGGTTAACGACAATCGTCTTATCGGAGGTCGAATAGTATGCCGCCAGCTGGGTGCGCAGGTTATCACCGGTATAGCGCCAGCCCAGTTCGTAAGAGTTGACTTTGATCCCCTGCAGCGGCGAGTCGCCGACGTTAACGCTGGAGAGAAGCGGGAGATGGCCGTTGACCGCCGCGCCGTACTTGCCGATGCCGTAGTATTTCCCCGGGTCCGGTAGCTCAACGCCCTGAGAGAAGTTAAACCAGGTTTGCTGGCGGTCGGTGAGATGAGCAACGATCCCGGCGTTAAACAGGAAGTTATCGTAATCGGTTTTTCCGCCCGGAATGGCATCCGCCGAGCTGACCTTACCGCCGGCGACATCCTGCTGCTGGGCATAGCCAACAAAGTCATCGACCCGGTTTTCCGTCCACTGGTAACGTACGCCGCTGCTGAGGGTGAAAATATCGTTCAGATCGTAGCTGGACTGCAGGAACGGCGCCAGGTTGGTAATGCTGTAGCCGGGATAACGGCCAGTGGTATAGATTGCCTGGTTATTCAGGCCCCCGGAAGACATTGATCGATTCAGATCGAAGAACATCTGATTGGCGTTGAACGTTTCGTGGTCCGCATCCAGCCCCCAGGTCAGGTCCCATCCGTCCAGCGGCTGGCTGTTAAGGGTGACTTTCGCCCCGTATTGATCGGTATCCTGTTTTGAGGATGAGAAGCTGCTAACCTGGCCTTTGCTCAGCGTAGGGAAGGGATAAAAGGTCAGGGACTCATCGCGATAATAAACCTGACTGACGAGGTTCTGGCCAAGGAAATCGGCATCGGAATATTGCAGGCTAATGAGGTGACGCTCGGTGCCGGGTACGCGGTCCGAGTTCAGACCATCGGTGGTAAAGGCCTTGCCGTCGCCGGTCACCGCCGACATGTTTTTCCCCAGGTACAGGCCATAATCGTCGCCCTGGCTTTTATAATACTGCGTAACCAGCTGCAGCTGACGGTTATCGTCAATTTCAATGGTTCCCGTCCCCATGACGTCGAGGCGATCGGAATGCTGCAGGCCGGTCTGGGTATTATCCAGGATTAGCGCATCGTGGTTACCGTCATACCAGCCGCCGAAGCGCTGATAAGCGACCGACAAACGACCGGAAGCGTGGTCGGTACCGCCGCTGACCGCTGCCGCCACGCGTTCATCGCGATCGTTGCTATTAGCAAAGCCGGATTTGCCTCCCAGTTCCAGATCGACCTGACGCTCTTGTTGTCCCTTTTTGGTGACGATATTGATAAGACCACCGGTACTGCCGCCGCCGTAGAGCGAGGTGGCGCCGGAGATCACCTCGATATGTTCAATGTTAAATGGATCGATTGAATCCAGCTGGCGACTGTCGGTACGGGAGGAGTTAAGGCGAACGCCATCGATCAGGACGACGATCGCGCGGCCGCGCATGTTCATACCGTAGTTGGTGCGTCCCTGGCTGCTGACGTCGATGCCAGGGATCAGCTGCGCAAGCACGTCTTTAAATTCTTTACCGCCCTGTACCTGCTGTTCAATCTCCTGGCCTTCAATGACCCAGGTGGTCTGCGCCATTTCAGCGACGGTGCGATGCGTTCGGTTAGCGCTGACGATCATATTGTCATCAGCGGCCCAGGCGGGCAGGGCGGTTGCCAGCAGCAGTGGGTTGAGTACCCAGAGACGCTTGTTCATGCTCATTCCTTTTATGAGTTTATGCCCGTCATTCTTCAAGTCGCAGGTGTTGGCTTTGGATTACTCGGCCCATCCATGGCGCTGGCCCCTACGGGGCCAGCACTAGCGCAGTTCAAGGCACGAGTACCTTGTCCTGCAACTCGAATTAGTTAGGGCTAACGATATCGTTGTTTTAATTTTCCGGTACGGGTGCACCGGTTGTTACAGGGTGAAATAAACAGAAATGTTTAAGGCTGAATTCTGCCCGTATTGATTATTGTTATCAATATCATTCTCGAGAAAAAAAGAAATAAACGACTGAAAACATGACGTAATGTGTGGGTAAGGCGGGGTGAAACCGGTGGTGCGCCCACCGGTAAAGGAGAAATTAGCGCTGAAGAACCTGGGGCCACAACCGCAGCGTGGTTTCGGCAATTTGCATGATTTTAGTGAAATCGGCGCCTTCGCGGGCGCTGATGGACATCCCCTGCAGTATACAGTTCAGGAACTGCGCCAGCTGATGAACATCGCCGTCTGGCGGCAGTTCGCCGCGCAACTGCCGCTGCTGGAGAAAATGAGTGAGCGTCTGTTCCTGCATCGCGTGCCGTGACTTCACGGTAGTGGCGATATCGGTTGAGGAGGCCGCCAGCGCTGCAGAGGTATTGATCATAAAACAGCCTGCCGGCGTCTCTTTGCTGGTGAAGCAGGTCGCGACGGCGGTGAAATAATCGCGCAAGGCCCGATCGACGGTTTTCTCGTCGTCAAACAAAAGCGCCTCATGCCTGGCGGCAAAACGCGAGATGTAGCGATCCAGCACCGCCCGAAACAACCCCTCTTTATTCACGAATTCGGCGTAAAGCGTTGGCGCTTTTGCGCCCGTCGCCTCGACCAGATCGGCGAGAGAGGTGGCTTCATAGCCGTGCTGCCAGAAGAGTGTCATGGCCTTATCCAGCGCCGCTTCCCTGTCGAACACTTTAGGTCGGCCACGGCTTTTTTTCGTGCAACTTTGAACGTCAGTTGTCATGGTGCCGCTGTACCTGTGTTGGTGTGTTGAAGAAGCATTATAAAAATAAAGCTGACGGGCTGCCAGCGATGCAGGCCTAAAAATAAATAATTCATATATGTATGAATTTTAAGCTGTTTGTAAATAGTTAAACGAACGTTATAAAAATAGTTTGACGTGTGATGTGGATCACATTATTATTTACCTATCGATCGTTAAGTAAATGCGTTCGTCCCTACAAAAATATTCATCTGCACAGGTTTAATAATCATGAAAAATGTTAAAACATTAGCCATCGCCACTGTTCTCAGCTCGCTCTCTTTCGCCAGCTTTGCCGCTGTTGAAGTTCAATCCACTCCGGCAGGCCAGCATAAAATCGGTACCGTTTCCGCCTCTGCTGGTACCAACCTGGGTTCTCTGGAAGATCAGCTGGCGCAAAAAGCGGAAGAGATGGGTGCAACCTCTTACCGTATCACTTCAGTAACCGGTCCAAATACCCTTCACGGAACCGCGGTTATCTATAAATAATTTAGCACCACCCCTGTTTTGCCACTGACCACGCGCGGTTCTGACCCCCTTCAGTTGACCGCGCGAAGTAAGAAGTAAGTTATTCCCTGCTGAGACGCGGCGCCCACCCCTTTATGGCGCCGCGAAACGCAGTAAAGCTGTACTCTGTTTGATTATTGCCATAAAAAAACCGCCTTAGTGTGAACTGAAGGCGGTTTTTTTACGTCCGTTAGCGGATGAACTATAGCGACTGTTCGCTGGCCCGAGGGTGACGGGTCACATCAACCGGCATACCGGAGCGCAGCATCATTGCACGTTCCATCACTTCGGTATCGGTCAACTGCGCCTGTTTGAAAGCCTGCATGCTGTCAGTGAGCGTAATCGGCAGGGTCTGCGGATCGTCGTCAATATGCTTTGACAGCGGCTGGTGCACTTCTACCAGACGGGTACCGTTCGGCTCAACGGATACCTTAATAGGCGTATTGATTATCGTCACTCGGGTGCCCGGGCTAATTTCATTGTACAACGCTTTGATATCATCATCGCGCAGACGAATACAGCCGGAGCTTACGCGCATGCCGATACCGAAATCGGCGTTGGTGCCGTGTAGCAGGTAGACGCCGCCGTACGCTGCCAGACGAATGGCGTGGTGGCCCATCGGATTATCCGGCCCGGCGGGCATAACGGCAGGCAAGTCAATGCCCATCGCCTTATAGCGGGCGCGAATATTGGCCGTAGGCGTCCAGGTTGGGTTGGCGCGTTTGTCGGATACGGTGGTGACCATCGTTGGGGTGATGGTATCACCGCCGAGCTGGCCGATGCCGATAGGGTACACGGTCACTTCATTTTTGCCCGGCGGATAGTAATAGAGACGAAGTTCGGCCAGGTTAAGGACTAACCCTTCCCGCGTCGCGTCGGGCAGCAGAGTTTGCAGCGGGATGGTCAGTACGCTACCGGCTCGCGGAACGTAAGGATCCACGCCGGGGTTCGCCTGAAGCAGGGCCAGAAAACCGACGTTGTACTTCTTAGCGATCGCTTCCAGCGAGCCGCCATTATTCTCGACCACGTGGAACTGGTTCTGCCCGACCAGACGGCTGCCCGGAGGCGGCAGGGGCCAGGTATTGGCGCGAGCGGGCAGCGCCAGCGCGGTGGCGATAGCCATCATCCCCAGCCAGAAAGAAAGTCGCGAAAAGCTCTTCATCACCTTAATTCCATATTAAGTAAGTGGTTATTTTTATACGAAAAGTCCCTGAGATTATGGTCGAACGAGTGTGTGGAAGTGCAGAGGGATTGCAAAATGTTTGTAAATTTTGCCGAATATGAGGGGGCCGGGATACGACGCGCGGATCGTATCCCGGGCACCGTTAAGCGGTGGCGTTCTCTTCCAGCTGAAGCATAAACTGGCGCACCCAGTCCATCCGCGTTTTACGCTCGGCGAGGTCCTGCGTAAATTTGAGGCGCGTCGGGCCATCCAGTCGATAGTGCTGCGGCTGCTTCTGCAGCAGGCCAATCAGCCACATCGGATTAACGTTATTCTTCTCGTTAAACTCAATGGTGCCGCCTTTTTCGTTGCTCTCAAGCTTGCGGATCCCCAGCTTCTGCGCCTGCTGGCGCAGCCGGGCGATATCGAGCAGATTGCGGGCCGGATCCGGCAGCAGGCCAAAACGATCGATAAGTTCGACTTTGATCTCCTCCAGCTCATTCTCACTCTTCGCGCTGGCAATGCGTTTGTAGAACGACAGGCGAGTATTCACATCCGGGATAAAGTCGTCCGGCAGCAGCGACGGCATCCGTAGCTCAACTTCGGTTTGCTGGCTGGTGAGATCTTCCAGCGAGGGCTCGCGCCCGGCCTTCAGCGCGTCAACGGCGTTTTCCAGTAGCTCCATATAGAGGGAGAAGCCGATGGTTTCCATAGAACCGCTCTGATCTTCGCCCAGCAGCTCGCCCGCGCCGCGAATTTCGAGGTCATGGGTCGCCAGCGCAAAGCCAGCGCCGAGATCTTCCAGCGATGCAATAGCCTCAAGGCGTTTTTGCGCATCGGGAGTCATCGCTTTCGGATGCGGCGTCAGCAGCCAGGCATAGGCCTGATGGTGCGACCGGCCAACGCGTCCGCGTAGCTGATGCAACTGGGCCAGGCCGAAGTGATCGGCACGCTCGATAATAATGGTGTTCGCCGTGGGTATGTCGATCCCGGTTTCGATAATGGTGGTACAGACCAGCACGTTAAAACGCTGGTGATGGAAATCGTTCATCACCCGCTCGAGCTCGCGCTCGCGCATCTGTCCATGACCGATGGTAATGCGCGCTTCCGGCACCAGCTCCGCCAGCCTCTCGGCGGCTTTCTGGATGTTTTCCACGTCATTATAGAGGTAGTAAACCTGGCCGCCGCGCAGCACCTCACGCAGGATCGCCTCGCGTACCACCAGCGCGTCATATTCGCGAACGAAGGTTTTGACCGCCAGACGGCGGGCGGGCGGCGTGGCGATGATCGAAAGATCGCGCATACCGCTCATCGCCATATTCAGCGTGCGCGGAATAGGCGTCGCGGTCAGGGTCAGGATATCGACGTCGGCGCGCATTGCCTTGATGCGCTCTTTGTGACGCACGCCAAAGCGGTGCTCTTCATCAACAATCAGGAGACCGAGATCGCGCAGCTTAACATCCGGCTGCAGCAGTTTATGGGTGCCGATAAGAATATCGATTTTTCCTTCCGCGACTTGCTCAAGGATCTGCGCCTGCTCTTTGGCGCTGCGAAAGCGCGAAAGCATCTCAATACGCACCGGCCAGTTAGCAAAGCGATCGCGGAAGTTATCGAAGTGCTGCTGGGCGAGCAGGGTGGTTGGCACCAGCACCGCCACCTGCTTATGGTTTTCGACCGCCAGGAAAGCGGCGCGCATCGCCACTTCCGTTTTGCCGAAGCCAACATCGCCGCACACCAGACGGTCCATCGCCAGAGGCTGGCACATATCGCTCAGGACGGCGTTAATAGCCTGCGCCTGGTCGGGCGTGGTCTCGAACGGGAAGCTGTCGCAAAACAGCTGATACTGCTGTTTATCATGTTTAAACGCATAGCCGGCTTTCGCCGCGCGCTGGGCATAGATATCCAGCAGCTCGGCGGCCACGTCGCGCACTTTCTCGGCCGCTTTCTGCCGCGCTCGCGCCCAGACGTCGCCGCCCAGTTTATGCAGCGGCGCATTCTCTTCCGCCCCGCCCGCATAGCGGCTAATCAGATGCAGTGAGGACACCGGGACGTACAGTTTGGCGTCGTTGGCGTAGGTCAGCATCAGGTATTCGCCATTAATGCCGCCCGCTTCAAGGGTCGTCATTCCGGCATAGCGTCCAACTCCATGCTCCAGATGCACCACCGGCTGACCGATATGCAGCTCCGCCAGGTTACGAATCAACGTATCCGGATTGATGGTGCGGCGTGAATCCTGACGACGGCGGGCAACGCGCTCGCCCAGCAGGTCGCTTTCGCAAATTAGCGCCAGGTTGCGCTGGCTATCAATAAAGCCATGCTCGGCGGCGCCGATCATCAGATAGCGGCCGTTAGCCGTAGCCTCTTCAAGACGCAAAATATGCTTTGGCGCGATCTTGATGCGGGCCAGCATTTCACCGAGTGCTTCGCGGCGTCCCTCGCTCTCAACCGAGAAAATCACCGGCCCGCTAAAGGATTCGAGGAATCGGCGCAGGTTATCCAGCGGCGCTTTGTTCTGCGCCTGAATCGCCAGCTCGGGTAATTTTTGATAGCCGAGATTGGTATTAGCGGCCTTCTCCGCCAGGCGTTCGGTTTTGAGCTGCACGCGCGGCCATTTTTTCAGCTCGCTGAACAGTTCATCGCTGCGCAACCACAGCTGCTCCGGCGGCAAAAGCGGACGCATCGGATCAACGCCGCGATTTTCAAAGCGAGCGCGGGTTTCATTCTGGAAGCGTTCGGCGCTGGCTTCGAGATCGCCGGTGTTGACGATCAGCGTTTTCGCCGGGAAATAGCTGAACAGCGGCGGCAGCGGTTCGTTAAAGAACAGCGGCTGCCAGTATTCGATCCCCGCAGGCAGCGTGCCTTTACTGACCTGCTGATAAACATGCTCGGCGTCGCGCTTAACCTCGAAGCGGTCGCGCCACTGGCTGCGAAACAGCTCGATAGCGGCCTGGTCGGTCGGAAATTCGTGCGCCGGAAGCAGGTTGATACTGGCGACTTCCTCCAGCGTTCGCTGGCTGTCGACGTCGAACAGACGCAGGCTATCGATCTCATCATCAAAAAAATCGAGACGGTAGGGCTGCTCGCTGCCCATCGGGAACAGATCAAGCAATGCGCCGCGCGTGGCGTACTCGCCGTGCTCCATGACCTGATCGACGTGACGATAGCCGGCGCTATCCAGCTGCGAGCGCAGCGCATCCCGCGACAGCCGCTGGCCTTTTTTCATCACCAGCGCGTGGCCGTGGAGGAAATTATGCGGACAGACGCGCTGCATGAGAGTGCTGACCGGGACGATCAGCACGCCGCGTTCCATGGTCGGGAGCTGGTACAGGGTGGCGAGACGTGAAGAGATAATATCCTGGTGCGGAGAGAAGCTATCGTAGGGGAGCGTTTCCCAGTCCGCCAGGCCTGCTACCATGCTGTCGGTAAACTGCCTGATTTCATCATTCAGACGCAGGGCGTTCTGCATATCGGGGGCTATCAGTACCACCGGGCCGCTGTGGCGCTCGGCCATTTCAGCCACCAGAGTGGCGCAGGCCGCGCCGGTCAGTTCGCCAAGCTGGCGCTGATCGCCGGCTTTAACCGGCAGAGAGTATCGGTATTGTTCAGGCATAGACGGTATCATGATCTCTTGAGGATTCGCTCTGCCGATATGGAGGGCAACTCGCTGATATTCAATAGTCTGATTATCAGCGATCGACCAGGATTCGCCAACCCGTATCGCAAAGGTCATGTTACGGACGAAAATGTAACGAACTCCGATAAGCGTAAAGTTAAATAACGACTTATGTTTCTATGTTGTTGTTTATATTGATTTTTTACTGATTTTGCCAATAAAATCTACAGGTTTCAGTCATTTACGCTGCTCATAATCGCTTATATACTCGGACATCGGCTATCAGCAATCAGATGGATTACATGTATCAACCTGCCGCACTTTTTATCGGCCTTCGCTATATGCGCGGGCGCGCAGCCGACCGCTTCGGTCGTTTCGTCTCCTGGCTTTCCACTATTGGCATTACGCTTGGCGTGATGGCGCTGGTGACCGTTCTTTCGGTGATGAACGGCTTTGAGCGCGAGCTGCAAAACAACATCCTGGGGCTGATGCCGCAGGCCATTCTCAGCGCACAGCAGGGGTCTATAAACCCGCAAAAACTGCCGGAAAGCGCAGCCAGACTACAGGGCGTCACCCGCGTGGCGCCGCTGACCACCGGCGATGTGGTGCTGCAAAGCGCCCGCAGCGTAGCGGTTGGCGTGATGCTCGGCATCGACCCGGCGCAAAAAGATCCATTGACCCCTTATCTGGTTAACGTGAAGCAGAGCGATCTGCAGGCCGGAAAATATAACATCATCCTGGGTGAGCAACTGGCAGGGCAGTTGGGGGTCAACCGCGGCGATCGGATCCGCGTGATGGTGCCTTCCGCCAGCCAGTTTACCCCGATGGGGCGGCTTCCCAGCCAGCGCCTGTTCAACGTGATCGGTACCTTTGCCGCCAGCAGCGAAGTCGATGGCTATCAGATGTTGACCAATATCGACGATGCTTCTCGCCTGATGCGTTACCCCCAGGGGAACATTACCGGCTGGCGTCTGTGGCTGAGTCAGCCTCTGCAGGTCGACACGCTCAGCCAGCAGAAACTGCCGGAAGGCACCAAATGGCAGGACTGGCGAGAGCGAAAAGGCGAACTGTTTCAGGCCGTGCGGATGGAAAAAAATATGATGGGCCTGCTGCTGAGCCTGATTATCGCCGTGGCCGCCTTTAACATCATTACTTCTCTGGGCATGATGGTTATGGAAAAACAGGGTGAAGTGGCGATCCTGCAGACCCTCGGCCTGACACCGCGGCAGATCATGCTGGTATTTATGGTCCAGGGGGCCAGCGCCGGGATCGTCGGTGCGCTGCTCGGCGCCGGGCTGGGCGCGCTGCTTGCCAGCCAGCTCAATAATTTGATGCCGATTATCGGCGCGTTCCTCGACGGCGCCGCGCTGCCGGTGGCTATTGAGCCACTGCAGGTCATCGTCATTGCCCTCGTGGCCATGGCGCTGGCATTACTCTCTACGTTGTATCCTTCATGGCGCGCTGCCGCCACTCAACCCGCTGAGGCTTTACGTTATGAATAAGATCCTGCTGCAATGCGACAACCTGTGCAAACGCTATCAGGAAGGCACCGTGCAGACCGACGTGTTGCACGATGTCAGCTTCAGCATTGAAGAGGGCGAGATGATGGCGATTGTCGGTACCTCCGGTTCCGGCAAAAGTACGCTGCTGCATCTGCTGGGCGGGCTGGACACGCCAACCTCCGGTGACGTTATCTTTTCCGGCCAGCCAATGAGCCGGCTCTCCGCCGCCGCCCGCGCCGATCTGCGCAATCGCGAACTGGGCTTTATCTATCAGTTTCACCATCTGCTGCCGGATTTCACCGCCCTGGAAAACGTAGCGATGCCGCTGCTGATTGGTAAACAGAAGGCGGCGGATATCGAGCGTCAGGCGAAAGCGATGCTGCGCTCCGTCGGGCTTGAGCACCGTAGCGATCACCGTCCGTCGGAGCTCTCCGGCGGCGAGCGTCAGCGCGTCGCGATTGCTCGTGCGCTGGTTAATAAACCGCGTCTGGTGCTGGCGGACGAACCCACCGGTAACCTTGACGCCCGCAACGCCGACAGCATTTTTCAGCTACTTGGCGAGCTGAACGTCGCCCAGCGTACCGCCTTCCTGGTGGTGACCCACGACCTGCAGCTGGCAAAACGTATGAGCCGCCAGCTGGAGATGCGCGACGGGCGCCTGACAGCCGAACTCTCCCTGATGGGGGCTGAGTAATGGCTTCTCCGTTATCGTTATTGATTGCCCTGCGCTTCAGCCGTGGACGGCGGCGCGGTGGGATGGTGTCGCTGATTTCGGTTATTTCGACCATCGGTATCGCGCTGGGCGTGGCGGTGTTGATCGTTGGCCTGAGCGCGATGAACGGCTTCGAACGCGAGCTCAATAACCGCATTCTGGCGGTGGTACCGCACGGTGAAATTGAGCCGGTAAACCAGCCGTGGAACAACTGGAACGAGGCGCTGGCGAAGGTTGAAAAGGTCAAAGGTATCGTTGCCGCGGCGCCTTATATTAACTTCACCGGGTTGGTGGAGAGCGGCAGCAACATGCGCGCAATTCAGGTGAAAGGCGTCGACCCGCAGCAGGAAAGCCGTCTCAGTTCGTTACCCAACTTTGTGCAGAACAATGCGTGGGCCAGCTTTAAAGCCGGCGAGCAGCAGGTGATCCTCGGTAAAGGCGTTGCCGATGCGCTGCACGTCAAGCAGGGCGACTGGGTGTCGATCATGATCCCTAACTCCGATGCCGAGCACCAGCTGCTGCAGCCAAAGCGCGTCAGGCTTCATGTTACCGGCATTTTGCAGCTCAGCGGCCAGCTCGATCATAGTTTTGCCATGATTCCCATGCAGGATGCGCAGCAGTACCTGGATATGGGCAGCAGCGTGACGGGGATCGCTATCAAAGTGACCGACGTGTTTCATGCCAATACGCTGGTACGCGATGCGGGCGAAGTGACCAACAGCTACGTTTACATCAAAAGCTGGATCGGTACCTACGGCTATATGTACCGGGATATTCAGATGATTCGCGCCATTATGTATCTGGCGATGGTGCTGGTGATTGGCGTGGCCTGCTTTAACATCGTCTCGACCCTGGTGATGGCGGTGAAAGATAAAAGCGGCGATATTGCGGTGCTGCGCACGCTTGGCGCAAAAGACGGGCTGATCCGCGCGATTTTCGTATGGTATGGTTTACTTGCCGGTTCGGTAGGTAGCCTGATTGGCGTGGCTATTGGCGTTATCTGCGCATTTAAGCTGACCGCAATCATTAACGGTATTGAGGATCTGATCGGGCATAAATTCCTCTCCGGCGACATCTATTTTATTGACTTCCTGCCGTCTGAACTGCACTGGCTGGACGTCGTTTACGTGCTGGTGACGGCACTGTTGCTGAGTTTGCTGGCCAGCTGGTATCCCGCCCGCCGCGCCAGCCGCATTGACCCGGCGAGGGTGCTGAGTGGCCAGTAATTTATCGTCATGGTCGGCGTTGCCGATCGGTAAAGAGGAATGGCTGAAATGTACTATGGATTTGACATTGGCGGCAGCAAAATAGCGCTGGGCGTATTTGATAACGCGCGGCGGCTGCAGTGGGAAAAACGCGTCGCCACGCCAAAAGAGAGCTATGAAGATTTTTTGCAAGCGGTAGAAGCGCTGGTGGCGGAGGCCGACCAGCGCTTCGGCTGTCAGGGTTCGGTGGGCATCGGTATTCCCGGCATGCCGGAGACGGAAGACGGTACGCTCTATGCCGCCAACGTCCCTGCCGCCAGCGGCAGACGGCTGCGGGCCGATCTGAGCGAGCGGCTGGGGCGCGATGTGCGGCTTGATAACGATGCCAACTGTTTTGCCCTCTCCGAAGCGTGGGACGACGAATTTACCCAATACCCGCTGGTGATGGGGATGATCCTCGGCACCGGCGTTGGCGGCGGGCTGGTGCTCAACGGTAAATCGATTACCGGGCATCGCTATATAACCGGCGAATTCGGCCATATCCGCCTGCCGGTGGATGCGCTGGAAGTCGTAGGGCGCGATTTCCCGCTTACGCGCTGCGGCTGCGGCCAACTGGGCTGCATTGAAAACTACCTTTCCGGACGCGGCTTTGCCTGGCTGTACCACCATTTTTACCAACAATCCTTAACCTCACCCGAGATCGTCGCGCTCTGGCAGCAGGGCGACGCGAAGGCGCGCGAGCACGTTGAGCGCTACCTCGATCTGCTGGCGGTGTGCCTGGGCAATATTTTAACGATTGTCGACCCGGATCTGCTGGTGTTGGGCGGGGGATTGTCTAACTTTACAGCAATAACCGAAGGGCTGGCGCAGCGCCTGCCGCGACATCTGCTCCCCGTTGCCAGCGTGCCGCGCATCGAACGCGCGCGTCATGGCGATGCGGGAGGTATGCGCGGTGCGGCCTTCCTTCATCTGACTCATTAACGACAGAGGTAGCTATGCAGTCGCGCCGCTTACATCGATTAAGCCGATTTCGCCGCAATAAGCGTCGGTTACGAGACCGTCTGCGTCAGCGGATTTTCTTCGGCGAAGATAAGGAGACACCTGAAACGATGGAAAAACCAAGAGTCGTGGTGCTAACCGGCGCGGGTATTTCGGCGGAGTCGGGAATTAAAACCTTCCGCGCCGCCGACGGCCTGTGGGAGGAGCATCGGGTAGAAGACGTCGCCACGCCGGAAGGGTTCGCCCGCGACCCGGCGCTGGTGCAGGCGTTTTACAACGATCGCCGTCGTCAGCTGCAAAGCCCGGACATTGCGCCCAATGCAGCGCATCAGGCGCTGGCGCGGCTGGAAGAGAGACTGGGTGACCATTTTCTACTGGTGACCCAGAATATCGATAATCTGCACGAGCGCGCGGGCAACCGTCGGGTGATCCATATGCACGGCGAGCTGCTGAAGGTGCGCTGTTCGTGGAGCGGCCAGGTGGTGGCGTGGACCGGTGATGTGACGACGGAAGATAAGTGTCACTGCTGCCAGTTTCCCGCGCCGCTGCGCCCGCACGTGGTGTGGTTCGGCGAGATGCCGCTGGATATGGATGAAATCTACCTGGCGCTGGCGGAGGCGGATATCTTTATCGCCATCGGTACTTCCGGGCACGTTTATCCGGCGGCAGGGTTTGTCCATGAAGCGCGGCTGCAGGGCGCCCACACGGTTGAGCTAAATCTCGAACCAAGCCAGGTAGGCAGCGAATTTGCCGAGAAACACTATGGCCCGGCAAGCGAAGAAGTGCCGCGCTTTGTGGAAAAGCTGCTGAAACAGCTGGCCGGGTAGACGCAACCTCACCAATACCGCGTTACGGAAAACAGGAGTGGCTATGGATAGCCCATTAGCACTATCTGCTGCGATATTTTTGGCCGCAGTGGGGGTTGGCTTGTGGAGTCAGTATGGCCTGCCTCGTCTTTCTGATAGCAGAAATATTCTGTTCATCCTCTCACTTATTCTCGGCGTCGTATCCGCGGCTTCCTGCCTGTTTCATCTGCTGTATCTGCTGATTGAGGGCCAGAGCGCGCAGGGCGGTTCGGCGTGGTTCGGGCCGCTTATCGTGCTGGGCGCGTTGTGGAAGCCGCTGAATGATATTGCGGGCAAGCTTGATGCTGTCTTAACGAAAAATCAGGGCAAGAAATAATCCCGGCTTTTGCCTCCGCCCGGGAAAAAGCGTACGGCAATCGCCTGGGCAGGCCGCTAATGAAATTCAGGACGCCTCGGCGCCCTTTATTCATAGCGCCTTTTGCATATTAATCACCGCCCGGGCATTAGATGCGCTGGTGGCCAACACATCAATTACGCCGGTGCGCAGCGCGCCGAGGATCGCCGTTGCCTTGGTGCTTTCCGAAGCAATGGCGATCACGCACGGGATGGCGCGAAGCTGCTCAAGGCTCAGGCCGATAACCCGATCGTTCATCACCGTATCAACCGGTTTACCCTGAATATTGAAAAAACTATAGCCAGCGAGATCGCCCACTACGCCCTGTTCCTGGCGCGCGGTCGCAATTTCCTGTGGGGAGAACCAGCCGAGCTGCACCATAAAGCTATTTTCGTTCATATCGCCAAGGCCAATGATGGCTACATCCGCCTTGCTTGCCTGTTCGAGCGTGGCTTTAATCAGCCGGTTTTGCATAAACGCTGAGCGCAGTTCCGGCGTTTCGACATAGGCCGGGGCGTACAGCGTTTCGCTAAAACCGTTGAATTTACGCGCCAGGTTTCGACTGATGTGATCGGCATCGATCAGCTGGTTGTCGCGCTTGGTGCCGCCGATACCGCAAATAAAGCGACAGTTGCGTTCTGGAAAGATCCCCACGTGGTTGGCCACGGCGGCGACGTTGCGACCCTGCCCGACGGTCACGGTCATATCGCTTTTGAGGATCCCGGCGAGATAGTTGCTGACCAGCGCCGCGACCTGCTGGCGCTGTTCATCCTCGTCGTGATGGTCCAGGGCGATAAGCGCGCGCTTGATGCCGAAATGGGAGATAAACTGCTGCTCAATCTGGGAGCTGAAGACCGGGTGGTATTTCACGCTGATCTCGACAATCCCTTCGTGGCGAGCTTTTTTCAGCAACCGACCGACCTTAATGCGTGAGATCCCAAAGCGTTTTGCAATCTCTTCCTGGGTTTGCTCCTGATCGTAATAGGCCACGGCAATTTCTGTCAGCAGCGCATAATCTGAGTCTTGTTCAGTCATAGTTATCGCCTGGTGTTTCCATCTTTGATGTCTCCCTAATACTACTGCGCCTGAAGAATAAATTCCTCTGTAACGCGTTGAACAATGTCGCAATAGCCGTTGGCATCCCATGCTGCGCGGCCAATAAACAGTCCGTTAATGTCATCCTGCTGAAGCAGTTCTACGGCATTTTGCCGATTGACGCTACCGCCGTACAGCAGGGGAATGCGCCGTCCGATTTCTTCGCCGAAGGTCTCGCATAACGCCTGACGCAGCGCCCGGTGGATCTCTGCGGCCTGCTCCGGCGTCGCCGGCGTGCCGTGTTCGCCGATAGCCCATATGGGCTCATAGGCAACCAGAGTGTGTAAAACCTGCTGTTCATTCAGGCCATAAAGCGCGATTTTCATCTGCCGCACTACCGTTTCCCGTGAGACCTGCCAGCGTTTTTCATCGGCGCTGTCGCCGATACAGATCAGAGGTCGAAGGCCGTGACGCAGGGCGCGATGCACTTTTTGGTTAATGGCGGCGTCGGATTCATTGAACGCGCCGCGACGCTCCGAGTGACCAAGCTCGACCAGGGAGGCGCCGGTTTCAGCCAACATGGCGGCGGATATTTCACCGGTCCAGGCGCCGTTTTCCGCTTCATGCATATTCTGCGCGCCGGTCAGGCAGGGGATCTGATGCTGCTGTAGATACTGGCTGACGGGATAAATGGCGGTGAAAGGGGGAATAATAAACGGCTGGATTTTCGGATGCCTCACCTGCGGTAACCGCTGCGCCAGCGTTTCACAAAAGGCCATGGCTTGCGATAACGGTTTATTCATTTTCCAGCTGGTTCCTAACCAGATTTGTTCCATCTTGTTCTCCATAATAGGTAAATCAATAGCTTGTCGTGAAATGGCTTTCGCTTATGAGAGAGATTGAACTTTTTATCACCCAATGAACATATGTTAGATCACATTTTTTTATAAAATAAATCTATGGATTTTTTTATGTGATCTAAATCACCAATAACCTCTCAATCATCAGGTAATGTTTTGAGCATATGATTCACCATTGAACATATGAACAAGCCGAACTTCACTACGAGAGGTCCACGATGTCACAAGAGAAAAAGCCAGTTGTCGCACTTACTATTGGCGATCCTGCCGGGATTGGTCCGGAGATTTCAGTCGCGACGATGATGGAGAAAAGCGTCTACGACGAGTGCAAACCTTTTTTGATTGGCTCAGCGCCGATTATCGCCAGAGCAATGAAAATCATGGGCTGTGATTTTCCGATTAACAAAATTAGCCGTCCGCAGGAAGCTCGCTTCAGCTGGGGTACGCTGGACGTGCTGGAAACCGGTGAGTATGACTGCGAGAGCATTGAATGGGGCAAAGTGCAGAAGCTGGCGGGGCAGATGTCGCTGGACTATGTGCTGAAATCTATCGAACTGGGGAAAGCCGGCCTGATCGATGTGGTCTCTACCGCGCCGATTCATAAAGAAGCAATCAAGCTGGCGGGGTGTAAACTGCCGGGTCATACCGAGATCTATCAGGTTGAAACGCAATCCGATTATGGCCTGACCATGTTCCACGTTCATAACCTGCGGGTCTTCTTCGTGAGTCGTCATATGGCGCTTAAAGACGCCTGCGATTACGCCAATAAAGAGCGCGTTCTGGCCTGCGTGCAGCAGATCCACCATGAGTTTACCGCGCTGAATATCAAAAATCCGCGCATTGCGGTAGCCGCGCTGAATCCGCATGGTTCAGACAACGGCCTGTTTGGCCACGAAGAAGCCGATAATCTCATCCCGGCAGTCAAAGCGGCGCAGGAAATGGGTATTAACGCCATCGGCCCGGTGCCGGCAGATTCCGTCTTCCATCTGGGTAAACAGGGGCGCTATGACGCCATCCTCTCGCTTTACCACGATCAGGGGCATATCGCCTGTAAAACCCTCGATTTTGAGCGTTCCGTGACCATTACCTTTGGCCTGCCGTTTATGCGTAGCTCGGTAGACCACGGCACGGCGTTTGATATTGCCGGCACCGGTAAAGCGGGCACCGTCAGTATGCTGGAGTCCACGATGGCCGCGGTGAGCTACTGGAAAATGAAAAACCACTAATCGCTGAGGTTAATGCGAAGCAAAAGGGCAGAGAAATGGAAAAACATCTGTTAATTAGCAAAGGCTGTAAGGGCTGGGGCGGGCCGCTGACCATTAATATTAGCCAGGCGAAAAAGATTGCTTATATCACCGGGGGGATTTGTCCCCCGGTCGTTGAGCGCCTGAGCGAACTGACTGGCTGGCCTTCCGTCGACGTATTTAAAAACGGCGAGCCGCCGGAAGAGGAGATCGGCCTGATGGTTATCGACTGCGGCGGCACGCTACGCTGCGGTCTCTATCCCAAACGCGGTATTCCGACGATTAACCTCCATCCCACCGGTAAAAGTGGTCCGCTGGCGGAGTTTATTCATGAAGGGATCTACGTCTCCGGCGTGACGCCCGCCTGTATTGAAATGATCTGGCCGCAGGGGGAAGGCGGTAAGCTGGGGATCGTGGCCGACGATCTGACCGGTGCGACCACCGTCGGGGTGCTGCTGGCGCGTAGCGGGTTAAAAACCGCCGCGTTCTTCGATACTGAATCCTTCGCCCGCAATGAGGTGGAGTATCCGGCGATGGTCGTCAGCAGCGACAGCCGTCCTTTGCCGAAAGCGGAAGCCCAGCAGCAGGTCAGCGCCGCGGTGAAGCAGCTGCAGGCGCGCGGCGCGCACTACTTTACCAAGCGTATTGATACCACGCTGCGCGGCGGCATCGGCTTTGAAATTGATGCCATGCTGGAACAATTGCCGCTGGAAACGGTTGCCGTCGTCGTGCCGGCGATGCCGCAGTCGCGGCGTATTCTGGTTGGCGGCTATTCGGTAATTGACTCCGTCGCGCTTTCGCGAACCGATGTCGCACGCGATGTGCGTACTCCGGTTACCGAATCCTGGGTGCCGGGATTGCTGGCGGCGCAGACCCATCATCAGGTCGGACATATCGCGCTGGCCTCGGTGATGAAAGGCGAGGAGCAACTGCAGCGGGATCTCCAGGAACAGCAGCAGCGCGGCGTGCGGGTGATCGTCGTCGATGCGATTACCGTTGACGATGTCGATGCGATTGCCGGGGCGGTGGTGGCGCTGAACTGGAACGTGCTGGCAGTCGACCCGGGGCCTTTTACCGAGCGGCTTGCGGTCCGTCGTGGCCTGATGCGGGAAGCGCGCAGCAGCGCGACAGCGTCGTCAGGGGCGGAAAACCCGCGCGGTTCGATTCTGGTGGTTGCCGGTAGCGCCACGCCGGTGACCAAAAAGCAGCTTCAGCATCTGATCGCTAATGATGAAAGAGTGTGTCACATCCCTGTTGATGCCGAACTGCTGGTTGACAGGAAAAACGCCGCTGAAATCGAAGTGAATCGCGTGGTGCAGCATGCCCGGCAGTGCGTGCCGGCGCAGCAGAACGCTATCTTCGTTTTTGAATCCGCGTTAACCGGGCGGCTGCTGAATCTTCAGGAAGAAGAGCAGCGCTTTGGGCTGGCCCACGGACAGGCTGCGGAAAATATTAACCAGGGACTGGGGAATATTGTTCGTGAAGTGCTTAACTGCGCAGCCGGAGAAATTAAAGGCCTGTATATGACCGGCGGCGATACGATGGTAAATGTTCTTAAAGAGCTTGGCGCGACCGGCATTGAAATGATCGACTACGTGATACCGCAAACCGATATGGTGCGTATTATCGGCGGCGATTATGCGGGATTGATTTGCGTCGGCAAAGGCGGTTTAACCGGACCAGAAGATATTATTAGCACGATTGTTGAAAGAATTTATAAAGAAGCGCAGCTATAACCCACAGGTCATATAAATAAAAAGCGACGTAATGGTCGTCCGGGTAGTATTGCGTCGTTATCTCTGTTAAATCATAATTTATGAGTTACCCTATGAACATAAATATATTAGAGAAGATGAATAAGGTGCCAGGCGGTTTAATTATTATTCCGTTGCTCGCGGCGATTCTTATTAATACCTTTGCTCCAGAAGTCCTGGGCATCGGCGGCCCGACGACCGCATTATTCAAAGTCGGTTCCAGCGCAATGATGGGGATTTTTCTGCTGATTTGTGGTACCTCGATCAATATCCGCCAGGCCGGCCTGCCGCTCTATAAAGGCGCGGTGCTGTTGTTGCTGAAATGTCTCGCCGGCGCGCTGGCCGTATGGGTCGCCGGGGCGATGTTTGGCCCCAACGGTTTCCTCGGTATTTCGACCCTGGCGCTGATTGCCTGTTTAACCAGCTCCAACAGCTCGCTATATATCGCGCTGTGCAGCAACTACGGCGATGCCAGCGATGCCGGGGCGATCTCCGTCTTCTGCGTCAAGGATGGGCCCTTTGTTACCATGATGGTGCTGGGGGTCAGCGGCCTGGCCAATATTCCTTTCGCCGCGCTGCTATCGATGCTTATCCCGCTGCTGATTGGTATGCTGTGGGGCAACCTTGATGAGCGTTTCAAACAGCTGTGCGCCGCCGCTCAGCCGCTGATTATCATTATTATGTCGTTTGCCATCGGCGCCAATTCCAGCATTAACACGGTCTTTACCGCCGGACTGTCCGGGATCCTGCTTGGCATTATCTCTGCGCTAACCGGCATTGTGTTCTATTTTATCTACAACCTGTTCCTGAAGAAGAAAACCGCGCTGGGCGCCGCGCTGGGGACAACCGCCGCCAGCTCTGCGCTGACGCCGGCAATGGTGGCTCAGGCCGATCCCTCGCTGGCGATGTACGTGGATGCCGCGACCGCGCAGCTGGCGACGGCGAGCATCATCACCATGATTACCGCGCCGATACTGGTGGCCTGGTTTGATAAGCGTCTGAAAAAGCGCGCGCCGAGGGTTGAACCGGTAAAAGAAGAAACCAGTGAAGAGAAAGTGACGTTATCTTCGCCTGCCACCAAAGGGAACAAATAATATGACTGCGCCGTTGTATTCATTACTTATCACGGCTGTCGGGAAATATGTCAAAGACTATCTACAGGAGCATCAGCTGATTTTATTTTCTGAATCCGTTCCTGACGATATTGCGATGTATTGCGCCGTACATCAGAGCAGTGAGCTGACAGCTGAATTGGTACCCGGGCAGATAATGAAAATAAATGAGACTATTTATCGAGTCACGGCGGTAGGTGGTGTTGCAACGGCAAATTTAAAACGGCTTGGCCATATCACTTTAAAATTTGATGGCGCTGCCACCGCTGAATTACCGGGGATGGTGCATCTCAATGGTGACGTCCCCCAGAATATTCAGCGTGGCGACCAAATCTTTTTCTATCCGGAACTAAATTAAGACGTACAGCTAAATTAAGGAAATTATCATGAAAACAATCGCTATTGGTGCGGATGATGCCGCCTATGCTTTTCGCGACGCTATCGTCGCTTATCTGAATGGGCAGGGAATTAAGGTCGCGGATTACAGCAGCGATAAACGCCAGGGCAGCATGGTCTACCCGGATGTTGCCCACGCGGTGGCAATGTCAATAAAGCAGGGCGAGCACGATCGCGGCATCCTGATTTGCGGCACCGGTATTGGAATGAGCATTGTGGCGAATAAAGTGCCGGGGATACGAGCCGCCCAATGCCACGATACTTTCTCCGCCGAGCGGGCGCGCAAAAGTAATAACGCGCAGATTATCACTCTTGGCGCGCGCGTGATTGGCCCGGAGCTGGGCAAAAAAATTATTCAGGCCTGGCTTGAATCCGAATATGAAGGCGGCGGCTCCGCGTCGAAAGTGGAGCGTATCGACTATTACGAACACCAGCATGCCAGAGATTAATATCCGCAGTCGTAATATAAGGAACAGACTATGAGCCAGTTAGACGAACTGAAAAAATACACCACGGTGGTTGCCGACACCGGCGATATCGAATCGATTAAAAAATTTGCCCCGCAGGATGCGACTACCAACCCTTCACTGTTGCTGAAGGCCGCGCAGCTCCCGCAGTATCAGGCGCTCATTGCCGACGCCATCGGCAAGGCGCGTCGGCAGGGCGGCAGCCCGGAAACGCAGCTGATAAACGCCTGCGATCAGGTGGCGGTGGATATCGGTACCGAGGTGCTGCGTCATGTGCCCGGGCGTATTTCTACCGAAGTCGATGCCCGTTTTGCCTGGGATCGCGGGATGTGCGTGTCGAAGGCGCGCAAGCTTATTCAGATGTATGAAAAGAACGGCGTCGGGCCGGAACGCATCCTCATCAAACTTGCCGCCACCTGGGAGGGGATTCGCGCCGCAGAGGAGCTGGAACAAAGCGGTATCAACTGTAACCTGACCCTGCTGTTCTCCTTTGCCCAGGCGCGGGCCTGCGCCGAAGCCGGCGTCTTTTTAATCTCGCCGTTCGTAGGGCGTATTTACGACTGGTATCAGAAAAACCAACCGCAGTCGGAGTATCAGGTCGACAGCGATCCGGGCGTGGTTTCCGTGCGCCAGATTTATCAGTACTACAAATCGCACGGCTACGACACCGTGGTGATGGGGGCCAGCTTCCGCCGTATCGAGCAGATCCAGGCGCTGGCAGGTTGCGATCGCCTGACTATCTCCCCGGCGCTGCTTGATGAACTGGCCGCCAGTGAAGGGACGCTGAGTCGCCAGCTGGCGCCCGGCTGCGTGACGGAAACCCGCCCCAGCCCGATGACTCAGGCGGAGTTCCTCTGGCAACATCATCAGGATCCGATGGCGGTGGAAAAACTGGCGGAAGGTATCCGCCTGTTCGCGGTCGATCAGGTCAAACTGGAAAATCAGATTCAGCAGATGCTGTAAGGGCAGGAAAAGAGACTTATGAATACCACAAAAACCACCCGCAGCCTGTGCGCCAACGCGCTGCGAGCCCTGAGCATGGACGCAGTACAGAAAGCCAAATCCGGCCACCCGGGTGCCCCGATGGGTATGGCTGACATTGCCGAAGTCCTGTGGCGTGATTTCCTGAACCATAATCCGCAGAACCCGTCCTGGGCCGATCGCGACCGCTTCGTGCTGTCCAACGGTCACGGCTCGATGCTGATTTACAGCCTGCTGCATCTGACGGGCTACGATGTTTCGCTGAACGATTTGCAGAGTTTCCGCCAGCTGCACTCCAGAACCCCGGGCCACCCGGAAGTGGGCTACACCGCGGGCGTGGAAACCACTACCGGACCGCTGGGGCAGGGCATTGCGAATGCGGTGGGGATGGCGATTGCGGAGAAAACCCTGGCGGCGCAGTTCAACCGCCCGGGCCACGACATTGTTGACCACTTCACTTATGCGTTCATGGGCGACGGCTGCATGATGGAAGGTATCTCTCACGAGGTATGCTCCCTGGCCGGTACCCTGAAACTGGGCAAGCTGGTGGCGTTCTATGACGACAACGGCATCTCCATCGACGGTCACGTCGAAGGCTGGTTCACCGATGACACCGCGAAGCGTTTTGAAGCCTACGGCTGGCACGTGGTGCGCGGCGTTGACGGTCACGATGCTGACTCGATTAAACGCGCGGTGGAAG
>NZ_JBEAFR010000021.1:0-4789 GCF_040062315.1 Klebsiella sp. GW_Kp181 | reverse complement strand
CGGCTACCGGTGCCACCCGCCATAATCACAGGAAGTAACATGATAAAATCCTTAAATAAATAATCATTTTGTTTACTATCAATCAACGGCACACGTTTGGCTTCAGGCTGGATTTTGCGCACGCTACCGCCCTTGGCTTTCGCTACCAAATTGCGTCGGGCCTTATTGTTGTACCCACTCTCTTACGGCGTTAATGCAGTAGCTGCGTTAGCGCCAGGTGAGTCGTTCCCCAGACAGGCTAAGCACTTCGGCGCTTAACGATCTGCCTGAGAGCTTAATCATTCTAAAAACAGAGATATGTTGGCGAACATATCTCTGTTTTCATCCGTAATCGCACCATCACACGCGCAAAAAACGCAGAGTACTTTCGCCGTTTCCGTAAGGGCTATCCATCAGGACTTTCTCATTTAGTAAGGATAGAACACTGCCGCTGTCGGCAGACGCATTGGCGGAAAGAGATGCTTTGCAGGCGTAGAGAGAAGCGAGAGAAATACGCTGAATGGCGATGTTAACGGCAGCGCTGCGGGAGAAAGCCAGAACACTCTGGATACCAGTGGAGGCTGAGCAGAACGGATTGACTCTCTTTTTTAGCATTACGCTCACGATATGTTCCAGAAGATGGGATGGGTGGTTCATATCTCGACAACACATACACCATACAAACGAATTATCTGCGAAGTATACGCGTTGGCCTAAAAGAATAAAAATGAAAAAGCTCAATGAAAAATAAATTCAACAGATGAACTTCAGGCCTGGCTTTTTTCCACCCTCACTCAGATGCTTAAGAAATAAAAATAAAATCAACAACTTAAAAACCGATTCGAATTTTAGCTTGGTTTTTCCGAATGATCATGCATGAAACGTAAGCAAATTCATAAATCACGACAATATGAATTCAACTTATTTCATCTCGAAAAAAAGATCACATTGTGAACAGAGAAATCATTACCAGACATAAAGACCACAGAGTTATTATTTGCCAGCTAAGCTAACTGCATGATAATAATTATTATTTACGCCATTCTCTGGCGGGGAAGGCTCTTATGAAATGCTTCTCTCAAGCTTTTGCTGGCGACAACTTAACCGCTAACGGTAAAGCAGGTGATCCCTACAGCAAGCCAGTGTAAAATCGGCAATTATATATAGCGGGGCAAAGTGAACCCGGAGGATAAATATGAAGTTTTTAGTGACTGGAGCCGCAGGATTCATCGGTTTTCATGCGTGCAAACGCCTTCTGCAGGCGGGTCATGAGGTTGTCGGACTCGACAACATGAACGATTACTATGATGTCAATCTGAAGCAGGCCCGGCTGGATTTGCTGCAATCCCCCCTGTTCAGTTTCCATAAAATCGATCTGGCGGATCGTGAAGGTATTGCCCAACTTTTTGCTCATGAAAAATTTAACCGGGTGATCCACCTTGCTGCCCAGGCTGGCGTTCGCTACTCGCTGGAAAATCCGTTCGCTTATGCTGATTCCAATCTGATTGGTTATCTGAACATTCTTGAAGGCTGCCGACATAATCACGTTGAGCATTTGCTGTATGCTTCATCAAGCTCGGTTTATGGTTTAAACCGCAAGATGCCATTCTCAACCGACGATTCTGTTGACCATCCGGTTTCTCTGTACGCCGCGACGAAGAAAGCAAATGAGCTGATGGCTCACACCTACTCTCACCTTTATGGTATTCCGACCACCGGATTGCGATTCTTTACGGTCTATGGCCCGTGGGGCCGTCCGGACATGGCGCTGTTCAAGTTCACAAAAGCCATGCTGGAAGGAAAGAGTATTGATGTCTACAACTACGGCAAGATGAAGCGCGACTTCACCTACATCGATGATATCGTCGAGGCGATTGTACGGATGCAGGATATTATCCCGCAGCCCAATCCTGAATGGACCGTTGAGACAGGTTCCCCGGCTGACAGCTCTGCGCCCTATCGTGTGTATAACATCGGGAACAGCTCACCGGTTGAGCTGATGGATTACATCACTGCGCTGGAAGAAGCGCTGGGTATGGTCGCGGAAAAGAATATGATGCCTATTCAGCCAGGCGATGTGCTTGAAACCAGCGCGGATACAAAGCCACTGTATGATATGGTGGGATTCAGACCGCAAACAACGGTCAGTCAGGGGGTGAAGAACTTCGTTGACTGGTATAAGGCATATTATAAGGTGTAATGCCCCCGGGCAATGCGCATGCTATTAAGCCGCAGCGGCACCCCGCTGCGGCTTTTCTGTTTGGTAGGCCATGTTGAGCAATCTTACGATTCTGTCGGTAACAGAGCATGCTGGGTAAAGTGGCGCGGAACAGCCCATACCGTACATTAACGAGACCTGAATCTGGTAAAAAAAATATCACCAGAAGCCGAATACAGCCCTTCCCTTACGCTATCTGAAGAGCATTAGCTTAGACAGATTATCATCCCCAGAGGGTCTGGCTGGCATTTAAGTCTGTTACAGATCGTTTATTCATAGCAGAAGCCATAAAAAAGATTTATTCACTTTCCTGTAAAAAAGCCACAACCTCCATATAGGAATTTTCTTAATTCCAGGATATGTTAAGCATCTCAGGGCGGACTTTGTCAAAAGTATTAGTTCGCAAGCAAATGGATTTATCACATTCCTTTCATTCTGGTACGAATTATGGCAAACATAATTTTCTTAGCAGTTGCTGCCATCCTGTTGATTGTTTCTGTTTATTTTCTGATTTCTTATATTAAGGACCAGAAAAAAACCAAGCTGACTTTTAACAAGCGAAAGTGGTGAAAAGAAAACTTAATATAATTATAATACTGGCATAGGAAATAATAATATAAAATACTGCTAGCCGTGGAGATGCGTTCCGTCTTTACAGCTGGCGCTGGAAGCTATTTTATAAAAGTTACTAGAATCGGAAACAACATCCCAGACATCAGGATGATTTTTTATGCCCACGGCTAACTTATGCATACCATGCCTCCCCCCTGAACGATCCCGAAGCGTCGGTTTAAACTGGAATCTGCATCTCATCGCATTCCAGGGCAGGATGCTGTACACCGGCAGGAACTTATAAACAACAAAAGCCTGCAAGCAGGCTCTGTTTTACCTTCCGGCGCTTATCTCCAGCGTCTACATCTCAGTGACGGTAGCTCTTCACAAGGTGAATTTAACATATCCGACCTCAATGATTGCGACAAGATGAACAATTGAAGAATTTAAGCGGGGTCACGTTTTTTAAGGGGATGTGGTTTAGGTGAAGGAACGGTGAGACTGGCAAGAGAAATGCGTAATCATTTAGAGGGGGAGGAAAGCGGTGGCCGGCAGTTGCTGCTCCCGGCCAGAAGACAGATTAGTCACTGCCAAATAAATCGCGGGTATATACCTTATCAGCAACATCCGACAGCTCTTCAGCCATACGGTTAGAGACAATCACATCAGCTTCTTGTTTGAACGCTTCAAAATCGCGAACTACGCGGGAATTGAAGAATTCATCTTCCTGCATAACCGGTTCATAGATAATAACCGGAATACCTTTAGCCTTAATACGCTTCATGATGCCCTGAATTGAGGAAGCGCGGAAGTTATCAGAACCACTCTTCATGATCAGGCGATAGATCCCAACGACCTTAGGCTTACGCGCCAGGATGGAGTCAGCAACGAAATCTTTACGCGTGCGGTTAGCGTCAACGATGGCGCCAATAATGTTATTGGGTACAGATTCGTAGTTCGCAAGCAGCTGCTTGGTATCTTTAGGCAGGCAGTAACCGCCGTAGCCAAAGGACGGGTTGTTATAGTGGTTACCAATACGCGGGTCGAGGCACACGCCTTCGATAATCTGCTTACTGTTCAGGCCCTGGCTCTCAGCGTAGCTATCCAGTTCATTGAAGTAAGCCACCCGCAGCGCCAGATAGGTATTGGCAAATAATTTGATTGCTTCAGCTTCGGTAGAATCAGTAAACAGCGTCGGGATATCCTGCTTGATCGCCCCTTCTTTCAGGAGATTAGCAAAACGTTCCGCGCGTTCTGAACGCTCGCCAATAACGATACGCGACGGGTGGAGGTTGTCATAGAGCGCGCGGCCTTCACGGAGGAACTCTGGAGAGAAAATAACATTATCAATGCCCAGGCGCTCTTTAATATCACGAGTGAAACCAACGGGGATGGTTGATTTAATGATCATGACCGCATCAGGGTTAATCTCGGTAACATCGCGAATAACGGCTTCAACGGTCGACGTATTGAAGTAGTTTGTTTTCGGATCGTAGTCAGTCGGCGTGGCGATAATGACATAATCTGCATTGCGATAAGCATCATGCTTGTCAGTTGTTGCGCGAAAATTCAACGGTTTTTCCGCCAGGTATTCCTGAATCTCCTTATCGACAATCGGAGAAATCTTTTGGTTAATCATATCAACTTTGGATTGAATGATATCCAGCGCCACCACTTCGTGGTTTTGCGCAATCAGGATGCCATTCGATAAACCGACATAACCGGTACCGGAAATAGTAATTTTCATTCGATCACACTTTAATCAGTTAACTGGACGGCGGCATATTAGCCACCCTGGTAATCAACACTTGTGGCGGTTTTACTCTCAGAAAGATGGGAAGTCAAGAAAGAGCCATAAGGTTATGCATAATTCCACACATCAACCCTATGGCTCTAAACAGAATAATTTCTATTTAAGTAAAGCTAATATTTCTTCTGTTTTAGCCTTCATTAATTCATCATCAGCTTTTGACTCGACGTTGAGGCGCACTACCGGCTCGGTGTTCGAGCTGCGCAGGTTAAAACGCCACTCCGGATATT
>NZ_JBEAFR010000020.1:0-5048 GCF_040062315.1 Klebsiella sp. GW_Kp181 | reverse complement strand
CGAACTCCGTTCGATTATTCGCCGCACGGCGGCTCACCCCTTCGGGGCCAGCGCGACAAGTGCGCTGTTCAACGCCTCTGGCGTTAGTCCGAGTCCGGGCACCACTATTCAGAGAACCCGCCCACAAGGCCGGTTTTTGCTTTTCTGCTTTCAGTTAAATATCGTCTTCCCTAGCTGATACCCCGCCTCAAGATGCGCTTTCGCCGTTTCCAGCTCCGGTAACAGCAGCAGCTGCGAACTGGCCACCGTCGCCCCGCAGTAATCAAAAATGCCGTGGGCGATCTGCGCATGAAAAGCAGCGGTAAACCCATGCTTATCATACGTTTTCTGATTGGCTGCGCCTAACGCAACCAGGTGCACTCGCAGGCGCCCGAGCTTCTTCACCACCTCGCCCCCGGCGGTTTCCTCATAGGCCCAGCCGTTGGCAAACACGCGGTCGATCCAGCCCTTCAGCAGCGCAGGCATCGACCACCAGTAAACGGGAAAGACCAGCACCAGTGCGTCGGCTCGATCGAGTCTGGCCTGCTCAGCAACCACATCGGGCGGCGTGGCGCCGGTTTGCAGAAATGCGGCGATATCCGGCTCAGTAAACACCGGGTTAAAGCCTTCCTGCGTTAAATCTGCTATTTCAGCAGTGTGCTGCTGGCCGGATTCGGCAATCCCTTGCGCAATAGCCGTCGCTACGCTGTGAGTCAGAGAAGTATTAAGAGGATGAGAAACCACGATTAATGCATGCATGACGGATACCCCAGTTGCGCGATAACGATATTGGACGTAGTCTAATATACTAACAGTAACCTACCCATGGTAACTTACCTTTGGTATATTAGCATGTCAACGGGAGAATCCTTTTATGTCTCAACCCCTCGTACGGCAGCGTTTAACGCGAGAAGAGCGGCGCAAGCAGCTAATAGACGTCGCCTGGCATATTATTCGCGAGGAAGGAACCGATGCCCTGACGCTGGGCTATCTGGCGACCCAGGCGGGGGTGACTAAACCGGTGGTTTACGATCATTTTGACAGCCGTTCCGGGCTTTTCGCGACGCTGTATGCGGAATACGACCAGCGCCAGAGCGTAAAGATGGATGAAATTCTGCGCAACACCGAACCCAGGGCGGAGACATTGGCTTCGGCGATCGCTAATGCCTACATTGAGTGCGTCCTGCTCCAGGGCCGCGAAATGCCCAGCGTGATGGCCGCGCTGGCCGGGACGCCTGAGCTGGAGAAAATCAAGCAGGAGTGCATAACCGCATTTACCGCGAAATGCCGGCAATATTTTTCGCCGCTTTGCGAGAGTGAAAACCTCAGCGAGGCAGCCATTCTCGCCATGCTTGGCTCCGCCGATGGGCTATCGGCTGCGGTAGTAAACGGCGTCATCACGGAGCAGCAGGCGAAAGATGAACTATTTCAGGTGATTATGTCGATGCTGCAGCGCTGCTGCCGTGGCGAAGAAGCGCTACCGGGTAGCGGCTAGCGCTTTATATGGCCGACAAAACTTATCAGATCATCTGATGATGAGTTTTCCGTGGGCGGCTTTAATTATCAGCCGCCCGCTTTCTTAATCGCCGCATCCAGCGAGGCTTTATCCGCCAGCCCAGGGAATACGGTGATCGTCGCCTCCGTGGCGCCGGTCGTCGGCATTACGATAACGCCGGGCGTACCGCTTAAACCGATCTCCTGCGCCAGCTGGTTGGTACTTTCCAGTACCGACTCAACGTCCGCCGCTTTCTTCGCATCGAAATTGACCTTCTTCGCCTGCTGCTGCACGTCAGCGGCGGTTAGCTTGCCTTCGTTATGCCCGGTGGAATAGATGCCGTTATGGTAGGTCAAATAGGCCTCTGCGCCCTTCTGCTGATAAATCTGCAGCCCAGTTTTCGCCGCCTCCAGCGAGGTTTCCCAACGGCTGCCAAAAATTGGCCACTCTTTGAAAGCAAAGCGGGTCTGCGGGTTCTCTTTAATAACCTGCTCCATGACCGGAGCCAGACGGCTGCAGTAAACGCATTGATAATCAAAGAATTCAATAACGGTCACTTTGCCCTCTTTCGGGCCATAGGTTGGGGTGTTTTTATCCTGCGTCAGCGCAGCCGCGTTCTTCAGTACCGCCTGCGTCGCGGCGCTGGCCTGCTGCTGTTCCTGAATTTGCTGCAGCTTCTGGCTGGCCTGCAGCAGCACTTCCGGATGCGCGACTAAATAGTCCGCGGCAATTTTGCCGATACGGGCTTCCTGTTCGGGCGTGAAGGTGGGTGCATCAGCGGCAGTTGCCATCACCGGAAGCAGTGCGGCGCCAATAAAGGCGAGTGTCAGTAAATTCTTATGGCCGGGCATGTGGGTAGTCCTTGCGATGGGTGAACGGCAGGTGTGTCTTTACGAACAAAATATCATCCTTTGCCCGCGAATCATCCCCGGACGAGGCAATGATTAGTAACTATATTTTTCAATAACTCAACGCGCCCTCGCGATTTAGCGGGTGGTCAACGCGCGTGAACGGGAGTACGCTTCGCCCCCTGCTTTTCCCCCCAGGGCCTCTTTTTAGTTAGATGAGTTAGGTATGAATGAGTTTTTCAGTCAGTGGGACGTAGCGGTTATCCTGCTGCAAATTATCGCTATCGACCTGTTATTAGGCGGCGACAACGCGGTGGTGATCGCGATGGCCTGCCGTAAGCTGCCGCCGCATCAGCGGACCAAAGCGATTATTATCGGCACCTTTGGTGCGATAGCGGCGCGCGTGCTGCTGCTGGCCGTGGCTATTTATTTGCTCTCATTGCCGTGGTTGAAAGTGGTTGGCGCTCTGATGCTGTTGTGGATCGGTATCAAGCTGGTCACCAATCAGGAAGAAGAGAATGAAATCAGCAGCTCCAGCAGCCTGTGGCGTACTGCGGTCACCATTACCGTTGCCGATGTCATTATGTCGCTGGACAACGTACTGGCCGTCGCCGCCGCCGGAAAAGGCCATCTGCTGCTGGTCGCGCTGGGGGTGCTGATCAGCATCCCGATTATTGTCGCGGGCAGTAAACTGGTGTTGGCGATCCTTAACCGCTTCCCGTCGGTGGTGATGCTGGGCGGCGCGCTTATCGGCTGGATAGCCGGCTCAATGATGGTGAGCGATGTCACCATCGTTCATCTGTTCCCCAACGCGCCAGCCGCCCTTCCGTTGATCGGCGGTGCCATTGGCGCTGCCCTGGTGCTGCTGGAAGGGCTGCGCAGGAACCGCAGCAGGCCTTCTGCCGAATAGGGTTATCCACGTTCTGTCGCCGTCGATCCCGACGGCGTCAAGTTTGCGCCACTTTTCCGCCACATCCGTCCTCATTTGCCCTACGCTTAATAAAGACACCTGTTCCAGGGATCTGTAACCGTAATATTGCGCATAAATGAGATAACATCATGGAATTAAAGGATTATTATGCCATTTTAGGGGTTCAGCCAACGGACGATCTGAAAACCATTAAGACCGCCTATCGCCGTCTGGCACGCAAATATCACCCCGATGTCAGTAAAGAAAACGATGCCGAAGCCAGGTTCAAAGATCTCGCCGAAGCCTGGGAAGTGCTTAAAGATGACCAGCGCCGCGCTGAATACGACCAACTGTGGCAGCACCGCAACGATCCGCACTTTGGCCGTCAGCAGCACTCCCACGAGCAGAGCTACAGCCAGCAGGACTTTGACGACATTTTCGCCTCCATGTTTGGCCAGCAGGCGCATCATAGCCGCCGCCAGCAGGGCGTGCGCGGCCATGATTTAGAGATAGAAGTCGCGGTTTTCCTTGAAGAGACTTTAGCCGAGCAGACGCGCACTATCAGCTATAAGCTGCCGGTGTATAACGTCTTTGGCATGGTAGAAAGCGAAACGCCGAAAACCCTGAACGTAAAAATTCCCGCAGGCGTCGTCGACGGCCAGCGCATCCGCCTGAAAGGCCAGGGCACCCCCGGCGAGAATGGCGGCCCGAACGGCGACCTGTGGCTGGTGATACATATCGCCCCGCATCCGCTGTTTGATATCGTCGGACATAACCTTGAAATTGTCCTGCCGCTGGCGCCATGGGAAGCGGCATTAGGCACCAAAGTCACTATCCCGACGCTCAAAGAGAGCATTCTGTTGACCATCCCGCCGGGCAGCCAGGCCGGACAGCGCCTGCGCGTCAAGGGCAAAGGGCTGGCCAGCAAAACCACCACTGGCGATCTGTACGCCGTGATTAAAATCGTTATGCCGCCAAAACCGGATGAGAAGAGCCGCGAGCTCTGGCAGCAGCTGGCCGATGCGCAATCCAGCTTCGAGCCGCGTAAGACATGGGGGAAAGCCTGATGGCTAAGATAACAGTGACGTTTACGATTACCGAGTTTTGTCTCCACACCGGCCTTTCCGAGGAGGAGCTGAACGAAATTGTCGGCCTCGGCATGATCGAGCCGCGCCAGCCGCAGCGGGAAAAATGGCTGTTTGACGATAGTGCGGTGACAATTGTTCACCGCGCCGTACGCTTACGCAAAGAGCTGGAGCTGGACTGGCCGGGGATCGCCGTCGCCTTGACGCTGCTTGACGAGAACGCGCGCCTGAGCCGTGAAAATCAAATTCTGCAGCAGCGGCTGGCGCGCTTTCTGACGCATGGTTAAATCCCATCCGCAGATGGCGGTAAATCCGTAGCCCGGTCAGCGCAGCGCCACCGGGAGATAATCTGAAGCGGCATTGCGCGCTGTTCCCCGGAGGCGGCGCTTGACGCGCCTTGTCCGGGCTACCTGTCCTCAGATGGTGGTGAACCCGTAGCCGGTCAGCGCAGCGCCACCGGGAAGATAATCTGAAGCAGCATTGCGCGCTGCTCCCCGGAGGCGGCGCTTGACGCGCCTTGTCCGGGCTACCTGTCTAAAAGTGTTACCTATGTTCCCGGTCTGATCTGTCACCTATGTATCCGGTCATACACAGCGCCACCGGGAAGATAATCTGAAGCGGCATTGCGCGCTGTTCCCCGGAGGCGGCGCTTGACGCGCCTTGTCCGGGCTACCTGTCTAAAAGTGTTACCTATGTTCCCGGTCTGATCTGTCACCTATGTATCCGGTCAT
>NZ_JBEAFR010000019.1:0-5379 GCF_040062315.1 Klebsiella sp. GW_Kp181 | reverse complement strand
ACCCGCGCAAGGCCGCCGTCGAGGCCGCGATCGCCCGCGCCAAAGCGCGCAAAGCAGAACAACAGCAACAAGCAGTTCCCCCGTCGGCAGCCAATGATGACGGCCGCAAAGCGGCAGTCGCTGAAGCAATCGCCCGCGTTCAGGCCCGGAAAGCGTCCCGGCAGGCAGTTAACGAGGATTAAATGGTTTTCAGAATCGCAAGTTCCCCCTACACCCACAATCAGCGCCAGACTTCGCGGATTATGCTGCTGGTGCTGCTCGCCGCCGTACCCGGTATTGTGGTTCAGACCTGGTTTTTCGGCTGGGGTACCGTACTGCAAATTATCCTCGCCGCCGTCACGGCGTGGGGAGCCGAAGCGGCCATTCTTAAACTGCGCAAACAAAATATCCCGGCGATTCTTGCCGATAACTCGGCGCTGCTGACCGGCCTGCTGCTGGCGATCAGTATTCCGCCTTTTGCGCCGTGGTGGATGGTCGTGCTGGGCACTGCGTTTGCGGTGATTATCGCCAAACAGCTGTACGGTGGACTGGGTCACAATCCTTTTAACCCGGCAATGATTGGCTACGTGGTGCTGCTAATTTCTTTCCCGGTGCAGATGACCTCCTGGCTCCCGCCGCATGAGATAGCCGCCAATGTTCCCGGATTTAGCGACGCGCTGCGGATGATTTTCACTGGCCATACGGCGAGCGGTGGAGACATGAACAGCCTGCGAATGGGCATTGACGGCATCAGTCAGGCAACGCCGCTGGATACCTTCAAAACCTCGCTCCATGCCGGTCATGCGGTGCAAGAGATCCTCCAGTATCCTGTCTACGGCGGCGCACTGGCCGGTCTCGGCTGGCAGTGGGTTAACGTGGCTTATCTGGCGGGCGGTCTGTTCCTGCTATGGCAAAAAGCCATTCGCTGGCATATTCCGCTGAGCTTCCTGCTGAGCCTTGCCGTTTGCGCCACCCTGGGATGGCTATTCTCACCAGAAAGCCTTGCCTCACCGCAAATTCATCTGCTCTCCGGCGCCACCATGCTGGGCGCCTTCTTTATCCTGACGGACCCGGTGACCGCTTCCACCACCAATCGCGGTCGCCTGATCTTCGGCGCGCTGGCGGGGTTACTGGTGTGGCTAATTCGCAGCTTTGGCGGCTACCCGGATGGCGTCGCCTTTGCCGTTCTGCTGGCTAATATTACCGTTCCCTTGATCGATTATTACACGCGCCCGCGCGCGTACGGCCACCGCTGAGGACCCGAACATGTTACAAAGCATGCGTAAACACGGCATCACGCTAGCCCTCTTTGCTGCGGGTTCGACCGGGCTGACGGCCGCCATTAACGAACTGACTAAAAGCACCATAGAAGACCAGGCCGCCCAGCAGCAAAAAGCCTTATTCGACCAGGTTATGCCGGCCAATTTATATAATAACGACTTGCTGAAAAGCTGTTATCGGGTAACCGCGCCGGAGCTGGGAAAAGGCGAGCATAAGGTCTGGATTGCTCAGAATGGCGATAAAGCGGTTGCAGCGGTGATGGAAGCTACCGCGCCGGACGGCTATTCAGGAGCCATTCAGCTACTGGTTGCCGCCGACTTTAAAGGTACCGTGCTGGGTACCCGCGTCACCGAGCATCATGAGACGCCGGGCCTGGGCGATAAGATCGAGCTTAGAATTTCTGACTGGATCACCCTCTTTGCCGATAAAGTGATTCATGGGCAAAACGATAGCCACTGGGCCGTGAAAAAAGATGGCGGCGATTTCGATCAGTTTACCGGGGCTACCATTACTCCGCGCGCGGTGGTCAATGCCGTCAAGCGCGCGGGCCTGTATGCGCAAACTCTGCCCGCGCAGATTTCTGCTTTCACTCCCTGTGGAGACTAGACCATGAGCGAAGTAAAAGACGTTATTGTTCAGGGGCTGTGGAAAAACAACTCCGCGCTGGTTCAGCTGCTGGGGATGTGTCCTCTGCTCGCCGTGACCTCTACCGCCACCAACGCTCTTGGGCTTGGGCTGGCGACGACGCTGGTTCTTACCCTGACTAACCTGACCATTTCCAGCCTGCGTCGCTGGACGCCGGCGGAAATCCGTATTCCGATTTACGTTATGATCATCGCTTCGGTGGTGAGCGTCGTCCAGATGCTGATCAACGCTTATGCGTTCGGCCTTTATCAGTCTCTGGGGATTTTTATCCCGCTTATCGTCACCAACTGCATTGTGGTCGGGCGCGCTGAGGCCTTTGCCGCGAAAAAAGGCCCGGCGCTATCGGCGCTGGATGGTTTTTCCATCGGCATGGGGGCGACCTGCGCGATGTTTGTCCTCGGCTCGATGCGGGAAATTCTCGGCAACGGTACCCTGTTTGATGGTGCCGATAGCCTGCTCGGCAGCTGGGCAAAGGTTCTGCGTATAGAAGTATTTCATACCGATACGCCGTTCCTGCTGGCAATGCTGCCGCCGGGCGCATTTATTGGCCTCGGCATGATGTTGGCGGTAAAATACCTCATTGATGAACGTAGCAAACAGCGCAAAGCCAAAGCGGCGCAGGCCGGGATCGTTGCGCCCTCTGATGTGACGGGAAAAGCATAGGATGAACAAGAGTAAACGCCTGGAGATCCTCACCAGGCTCAGGGATAACGACCCGCACCCCACTACGGAGCTGAATTTTAACTCGCCGTTTGAATTATTGATCGCCGTGCTGCTCTCGGCGCAGGCTACCGACGTTAGCGTCAATAAAGCTACGGCGAAACTCTACCCGGTCGCCAACACGCCGGCGGCGATGCTGGCGCTGGGCGTAGAGGGCGTCAAGTCGTACATTAAGACCATCGGCCTGTTCAACAGTAAAGCAGAAAACGTCATTAAGACCTGCCGGATCCTGCTTGAGCAGCATAACGGCGAAGTACCGGAAGACAGAGCCGCGCTTGAGGCGCTTCCCGGCGTCGGGCGCAAAACCGCTAACGTCGTGTTGAACACCGCCTTCGGCTGGCCGACAATCGCCGTCGATACGCACATTTTCCGCGTTTGCAACCGGACACAATTTGCGCCTGGTAAAAACGTTGAACAGGTGGAAGAGAAGCTGTTAAAGGTGGTTCCGGCGGAATTCAAAGTGGACTGCCATCACTGGTTGATTCTGCACGGCCGTTATACCTGTATCGCCCGTAAACCGCGCTGCGGTTCCTGCCTGATTGAAGATCTTTGCGAGTTTAAAGAGAAGGTCTACTCCTGACCCTACCGGAGCCATAACCCTTCATAAGTCATGGCTCTGGTGCATACCCCATTTTCCGATGTTCACGCCATCGATTTAGCCTTCTTATGGCTTATTATTCCGCTATATAACCATCGATCAGCTTATTCATTTTTTTCAGAGGCAAAATTTCTATACATTTGTGATCCAGATCACTGAGTCAATTTCTTGTTGCTTTGTTGTTAACTTATTAATACGCAAACCTGTTGATTTAAATACCCCCAACTTAAATACCAACACAATAACCCATCATTTTTTAGGATTTTGGGCTATATCACTGGATGCAAGCGCAAACAGCAGAACATATGGCCTTTATGCGAAAACTTTCCGATTCTGACAGATAAAAACGCTGCCATTAACGAAACGCTGAAATTTAACTCTGCATAACATTTATATGTCCGGTGTATTATAACGCTCAGGATATGTGTAACAGATTATTGCAAAGCTATTGCCTGATGGCACAGGATAGTGAACATTACCTGCCGTTTTCCCTCCAGAATAACTATAAAGGCGGCGGTCTGCGAAGATTGCGCCCCGAGCACCCCCCGTTAATATGGGATGTAAAAAAAGAGGTATTTGTGTCTACTGCAAACAATAAACCAACGGAGAGCGTGAGTTTAAACGCTTTCAAACAACCACGATCGTTCTATCTCATCTTCTCTATTGAGCTATGGGAGCGTTTTGGTTTCTACGGCCTGCAAGGGATTATGGCCGTTTACCTGGTTAAACAGCTGGGTATGTCAGAAGCGGATTCTATCACTCTGTTCTCCTCCTTTAGCGCCCTGGTATACGGTCTGGTGGCGATTGGCGGCTGGCTGGGCGACAAGGTGCTCGGCACCAAGCGCGTCATTATGCTCGGCGCCATCGTTCTGGCTATCGGCTACGGCCTGGTCGCGTGGTCCGGACACGATGCGGGCATCGTGTATATGGGGATGGCAACGATTGCCGTGGGTAATGGCCTGTTTAAGGCTAACCCCTCTTCCCTGCTCTCGACCTGCTATGAAAAGAACGATCCGCGTCTGGACGGTGCATTTACCATGTACTATATGTCCGTCAATATCGGCTCCTTCTTCTCTATGCTGGCGACACCGTGGCTGGCGGCAAAATTCGGCTGGAGCGTCGCTTTCGCTCTGAGCTTTGTAGGCCTGGTGATCACCATCGTCAACTTCGCTTTCTGCCAGCGCTGGGTTAAGCAGTACGGTTCCAAACCTGACTTCGCACCGGTGCACGTGGGCAAACTGCTGGCCACTATCGTTGGCGTGGTCGTTCTGGTCGCGATTGCTACCTGGCTGCTGCACAACCAGGGCATTGCACGTATGGCGCTGGGCGTGGTTGCTCTGGGCATCATCGTTATCTTTGCTAAAGAGGCCTTTGCGATGCACGGCGCGCCGCGTCGCAAAATGATCGTTGCGTTTATTCTGATGCTGCAGGCGATAATCTTCTTTGTGCTGTATAGCCAGATGCCGACCTCCCTCAACTTCTTTGCTATTCGCAACGTTGAACACTCTCTGCTGGGTATCGCTTTTGAACCTGAACAGTATCAGGCGCTGAACCCGTTCTGGATCATTATCGGTAGCCCGATTCTTGCCGCCATTTACAACAAGATGGGCGACACCCTGCCAATGCCGATGAAGTTCGCTATTGGTATGGTCCTGTGCTCCGGCGCCTTCCTCGTGCTGCCGCTGGGCGCGAAGTTCGCCAGCGATGCGGGTATCGTCAACGTCAGCTGGCTGGTGATTAGCTACGGTCTGCAGAGTATCGGCGAACTGATGATCTCCGGCCTGGGCCTGGCGATGGTTGCGCAGCTGGTTCCGCAGCGCCTGATGGGCTTCATCATGGGCAGCTGGTTCCTGACAACCGCTGGCGCTAACCTGATCGGCGGCTACGTTGCGAACATGATGGCAGTACCGGACAACGTCACTGACCCGCTGATGTCGCTGGAAGTTTACGGCCGTGTGTTCCTGCATATCGGTGTCGCAACCGGCGTTATCGCTATCCTGATGCTGCTGACGGCGCCGAAGCTGAACCGCATGACCCAGGACGATGATAAAACGGCAAAAGCCAGCGATACCGCCACGGCTTAAGCTCCCTGGGAAAACCGATAAGTAAAAGACCACCTTCTGAGAAGGTGGCTTTTGAGAATGCCCCCTGTAAGG
>NZ_JBEAFR010000018.1:0-7397 GCF_040062315.1 Klebsiella sp. GW_Kp181 | reverse complement strand
TTTCGCTCAAACCCTCGTTTGTGCGAACGCCTTTTTTGGAGCAAAAAACATGGCCTTTAACCCGGAGCTGGGGAGCACGTCTCCCGCAGTGCTGCTCGATAATGCCGAGCGCCTGGATAAGCTGGTGAATGGTGATGCGCCGACCGAACCAGACCGCGCTGGCGTTGATCTGGATACCTGGCGCGGAATGATGGCGAAGAATGACCAGATTCGTCAGAACCTTGTGCCATTGAGTAAGCAGTACATGACGCTTGAGGCGGCCCAGGCGGATATCGTCAATATCCCGGAGGGCAGCACCACGTATGTGCGAAGCCTGGATGGTAGCGCTCTGGCAGATGAATATATCAATAATGCCGGTGTGCTCACTGCTACCGGGCGCCGATTGATTTCGAAAGAATATGTTGATGCTCTTGTCGATGCCATTTACGAACGCATAACACCACTTCAGGCTTCACCCGATGCGCTTTTTGACATCGTTTCACGTAATGGTCTCCGTCCCTTTAAAATCGATGACGATAATGGCGAAATCTCATTAAGTTTAATCGCCCGCTTATTAACCGGGGATTCCGGTCTGAATTTCAGCGGTAATATCCTTGATAATAATGCGCCTGAGGGGTGGTTATTCTTAATTTATGCGAAAAACGGGCTGGTTATCGCAGGGGTGAAAGAAGACGGAACAAAGGTCGGCTGGGGCGGGAGTGACAGCGGTGGCGGGCAGGCTGGCGGCATTACCCCTGGCGACACGGCAGTGGGTTATGACGATATTCGTAACTACACTGGCGACGCTACGGTTCGTGATGTTGTGGGTGAGCGTATTGGCGGCAGGTTCGTCGTTGATTCGTCTGACACGTCATCGCCGGATGATGGCGGCGGTGTTCTGGTCGGTGTTGACGGTCGTCGCTGGGTCCGCCAGTGCGATTTCGTTTCTTACGACATGTTCGGCGCTCCCCGCATACCGGAGGACACCTATCAGTCATATGCTCTGCTTTCCATGCAGGGAAATGAAGCCTCCGCGCAGGCGCTGCTGGCCGACCAGGCGGCAGCTGATCAGGCCATGATAAATTGCCATGCTTTTGCGAATAAGCACGCGATCCCGGTCGTGCAGAATGCTGGCCGCTTTCTCTGGATCGGCGAGTCTGTGATTGTTCGCACGTCATCATACCTGACAGGCTGTACTGTCGTGACCTGTAACCGAAGTGGTCTGGCAGAAAATCGATGGGGTAAAGTGGACGGTGTTAACGATGGCGCGCCGGACCCGGTTTACATGTACCGCATCCAGGGGAAAAACCGCATTGACTTTACGACTTCGGAACTGAACGAGCTTAACACCACCTACGCGTCTTATCTCCGGCGGGGCAGTATGCGGCTTCCCATGCCTAAGTTGTATCAGTATCGCGGGGGATATTTCGGGTATATATCTTCCGCAGTGGAACTGTACCGCAGTGGCGGACGCGGCAATCCCCGTCAGCACGTTCATTTTCGGGATTTTACCCGGATCGGAAGGAACGGGGCGATAACTGACGTATTTGTGAAAAATACGCCAGCAGGTACCGTGTCAGAGGCGTGGATCCAGCCAAAAGAAAGCGCCTGGCTTAACTTTTACCCGCCAACATTCTTCGAGGCTGGTGCTGACCGCCGGTTCGTTAATATGCAGATTGAACGGTCGCAGGTGAACATTTGCGATTTGGTGATGGAGAACTGGGCTACGGGCAACATTGAGTCACGGGTGGCCATCAGCTCTTATGGTGTCTGCGATCTCCGCATGCGTAACGCTACGGCTGAATGTATGCCAAACGCGAATAACGGGGCCTACGTCATCTGTTTTCGCAACAGTATTGAAGTTCATGTTGACGCCTATTACGGGCTGCATGGTTGGGGATTCCAGGGCCATCACGGTGTGAAACGCCTCTTTATCGATCGCAGCGTCATGAACCGTTTCGATTTTCACTCGTTTGGTTATGACGTCTTTATCGACAATACCCGCTTCAAGGGGAAGCAGGTGAATCTCCAGGGCGGCGGGGCATTCTCAATGCGCAACATTGAATTTGACGTTGTCCCTGCTTCAACAGCGCAGAGCGGTACGATGGAGGATCGCCTTAATTACTTCATCAACATGCGTGAAGATTATGCCGGTGACTGCGAGTGTAACCTTTCCATTGATGGACTCGTGGTCAGATTCGATCGCACGGTCAACTGGGGAGGGAATAACACCTTTACGTTTGATGTTGTCCGCATGAATGCCGGAACGGCTTTCGACTACGGAATTGACACAAAAGACCCGCATACCGTTATTGGCAGGAATATCGTTTTCGATCTGGACGGGATGTCGGCGATATTGCCGGATAATTTCGCCTTCTCATTCTGCCGGCCGCTTAAAAATCTCTACACCCCGGCCGACCGCACGTACCTCCCGGGCCTGATAAAAGTTGAGAACATGACGGCGATTCATGTGCCGGACGATAAAAACGCGGTGATGGCGGTCTTCCGATGTGGGGATGATATGGCGCAAAACCCGTTCGGCAGTCGGGTGAAGCTTCGCCCGAATGGTACCAACGCCGACATCATCGCTGTGGACGTTGTCAGCGTCATCAATAATCCGGTCGTGGCTCAGAACGCCAGCCCGACAGTCTATATGCCGGGTGAGGCATCAGCATGGGATACGGTTGTGGACGGCTCGACATACCGGACCAGTGAATATTCATGGCGACCTAAAGTCTCTCTGCGTAACTGCTATCCATCAATCATTAATGCGACGGGTGTAAAAGCGGAATTTGACATTCACGGGGGATTACTCGCCCGCTACAGCATCGGCAATACGGGAAACCGCTGTCGCGTGACAGGGGCTGATATTCAGCTTATTCCGGACTCCACCGGCACGCTCTATTTTGATGCCTCGAATGTCAGAGCAACAGGCTGTGACTGGTTTGACCCGATGAACGGAGCGACATACAGCGGCATACTTAACGGCACCGGTAACGAGAACCGGGGCACCCCTGCGCACTCACCCAATATTTAAGGATAACTCATGTCCGGAACTCGTATTTTTTGCAATCAGATTTTCTCCGTCACTGACTGGAATCACGACTATGTAACCGTGCCTTCTGTACTGGAAAGCCAGTCGCCGCTGCCCGCGCTTGCCTGCTTTGATTTACTCAATCCTCTGGATAACAGTGGACATGGTTATACGGTGAGTCCGGGGGGCGGGCAGGTGCGTGATTGGGGACTTCATTATGAAGATGGCTCGCTTCCGTCAAAAACGGATTTTTCAAAATCAGGTCAGGGCGCAGTGTCTTTTGTCACCGCGTTTAAATTATCTGCGCTGAGCCGCTACACACATATCATCAGCAATCGTGTTGCAGGTGGCGGATTTAACCTTTACTTCAACAACGGTCTCTACATGTCCGTAACTTACCCATCCGGGAATACCGTTATCGTGAGTGATGGTACTGTCAGTAAGCCCGAAGTGAACACGTGGTACGTAGCATCAGGAATATTCGATCCGGCAAACAATAATGTGAGGGTCCAGTTCAGTGACCTGGGCGTGCGGCTTGGAAGCATCGGAACGGATTTTCCGGCGAACGCCTCACTGTTAGCGCCATTAGTTATAGGGGGCGATACAACAGGCAGTACAACCTCTTCGATGCTGGGTGATATCGCATTTGTTGCCCTGTATGACGGCGCATTTACCCAGGCCCAGCGCGAAGCAATGGTTGTTGTAGGTCAGGATGTTTTACGGGAGCGCGGGCTTATCTGAGCTGGTTCATGAAGAATCCCTTGCGGCTGGCAATTATCATGACAGCCGCAATTTGTTGCTACGACAATGCATTAAACTGAGACACTAAATCAGCATCAGCTAACGTGACCGGGTAATAAACCAGGCGCTTAAGATAAGTGTTTGAAACAGCGCCAGGCGTCGTTCTGGCCCGCCCAACTATTAACCGGTTCAGTTGAGTTGATACCAGCGGAGCGCCACTGTATTTGTTGATGCCGTCAAATACACGCATATCGCCGCTGATAAATGAACTGATAAAGGACTGATGGCCGTTTCGGACCTGGCCGAGACGTTTTACCTCAACCGTAACTTCAGAACTGCCGACAATTTTCGCGGCGGCCGCCAGGTTCTGGTTGGTGATACTGTTACTGATGCGGCGGTTCAGAAAACTGACATATTCAGCGACACTGTCATTATCAAGACAGACAATTGCCTGCCCGGCGTTATAGACACCACTCATCGCCTGCAGGCTGGCGGGCATATTGTAATCAGCAAAAATTGCCCCGCGGTCAGCAGCCATAAAATCAAGATCGGTACGAACGGTGCAGACCTCATCAGGCCGGGTTACAGTTGCGCCAGCTGTCGTGATGTATGGCGTAACACCATCCCAGTTTTCAATCTGCGCCCCCCAGATGTAAACACCCTTCCCTGAACCTGTATAGGCTGGCAACGCAGCAGCTGATGTCACGTCATTCACAAGCGCCAGTGTGAACTGCGGGGAGGCTGTGCCCGCAGGGGTAATGGTGATACTCAGACGGTACCAGCCATTTTTATATTTCCGTATGCTTGTCTGCAGGATGCCGGACGAGCTACGGGTTCTTAAGCCGTTGACCAAATCGAAGTTTGCAAACTGCGTCGTTGTTACTGCACCCTGAGCGACCAGCTGGATAACACTCGCGGTATTCGCTTTCGCAAAAATACTGAATGTGACAGGACTTCCCACGGTGGCGGCCGGAGTGGAATTTTCCTGCATAAAGTGCACAGTATCAACGCTGTCAGTGCTTTCATTGAAGGGTGATGCAGAGACGTTACCATCAGGTGCGATTGTTTTGGCGGCCGTGGTGGACACGCCCGATTTTGTCCAGGTCGTGCCAGAAAAGTTTTCACTGTTGGCCGCAAGGTTAGTTACCCCTGCAGCAACGCGAAGCCCCAGGCACTCACCAGTAATCGGATCATATTCGATCGCAGCTTCACCGGACGCCAGATACTCTATCAGGCCGCTTTTGTTCACGCGGGTAGTTTCCGATGCGCGAGTAAAGGTTACCACGTCAGCCAGACGGCGGGAGCGAATTGCATTACCCGTTGTTCTGCCGAGGGCAATATAAAGCTCTTTCTCAAAGTCCAGGTAAAGGCTGGCCAGTTTCGGCATCGGGGCCTGCGGGGAAGGAAGTGCGGCAGCATCGCCCTGATAAGTTTTATTGCTCTTGATTTGAGTTGCCATTGTCAGATTCCTGGATTGTTCAGAGTGGTGACGCGGGTTTGTGTGCCGGTCAGATTTAGTGTGTTCTGCGCGTTACCCACGCAGTGGTTAAATGAAATATCGACATCGGTAAGCGTACCGCTGGCATAAACAGGATATTGCTGAGTAGGCGTAGACTGGATGTCGCGAATTTTATTTGCGCTGAACGAGCTGATCTTAACTTCTGAGGCCAGATTAATTCCGTTCCCGGAAGCGGTCAGGCCGTTATTCCAGAAGCGGTTGTTTACCACATCCATATTGATCGCCGTCCCGTCTTCCAGGTTCAGACCATGCCGTCCGTTTCGATAAACGTCATTCCCCTGGATAAACATGCTGCGGACTTCCTGGCCTGGCGATTTGAGGTTAATTCCATCTTCGCCATTATCACGGATGGTATTGCTGTCAATCTGGTATTCGCCGTCTCGCTGCTCAGTCGTGCTGTTGTAATAGACGCCATGTTTAGCATTTTTGGCGATAATATTGCACTGCAGACGCCCGCGCGAACCGGGATATGCCAGCACAGTTCCCGGACTGATAATCACGCCATAATTATTTTCTGAGAAGTTGTTATTGGTAGCGAGCATGCCATCAACACCACAATCACCCAGGCCAGCGTTATTCCCTGTACATGTGTTGCCGGTGACTATCGTGTGTTCAGAGCTGTAAGGCGCATTTGTTCCGTGCTGTTTCTCAAGGAAGATGCCGAAGTTCTTCCCGTTGCGGCAGAAGTTTCCTGCGACATACAGCGGCTCGCTCTGCGTACCGCCAGCCCCTAATCCGAGACCAGATGCCCCCGCAGGGTTATCGTTACCCGACGGCGCTAGCCGACCAAAGTTCTCCACCACGCATTCAGTAATGGCGGAATCGCGCGCAAAGTCGATGCCAATCCCAGTCGCGCCAGAGTTTCTCACCCGCAGGCGGTGCAGGTGGCCGCGGCGGTAGAAGTTAAAATACAGGCCCTTAGTCCTGGGGAGATAACCCTCATCCGGCAATACCTGATCCTGACAATCCACTTCAAAATCGGAGTACACAAAATCCGTCAATTCCGGGACGGGATTCGTCGGTGATGTGGTGAACTGGATCGCCGAATATGAGCCATACGGCATCAGTATCGTTTTCCCGGTACCTGCCCCAATAATCGATACGTTGGGCGCGGGCGTGAGGAAGGAACTCAGCCGGTATACTCCTGGCGGCAAGTAAATCACACCACCATACGGATTGCGGGCCATGTCCCGGATTGCGCGCTGAATCACCTGTCGTGCATCTTCCTGGCTGTTCGGGTCCCATCCATAGTCCTTGATACTGGTGAGAAACCGGCCATCTGCCTGCTGCTGCACGCGGCGGGACAGGCTGTTCAGCATATTGTTAACGGATGTCGGAAGACCCGGGAGATTAAGACCGCCCAGCTCATCAATATAGCCATATGCCGCCTTATCAGCGGAGCTCAGCGTGTTGAGAAACGGCCCGGAAACAGGCTGAACCTGAGCAAGCAGATCCTGCAGCGGAAAATCAGTTAGAGGGATGCGAATTTTCCCTTCAGCATCAGTGATGATAAGCTGCAGGCCGTCTTTATCCGTGGCTGAATGAAGGTTCGTAGAGTTATCCTTCCCGCTACGCGATGCCATCTCCTGAATGCTTTCGTCCATCCCCGCCAGATAATTATCACCGGTCTCTGTTTTTACTTCCGTAATCTTTCCATCAGATGAAACTGTCCGTACGAGACCAGAATCATCGGTCATGCCCAGCAATTTAGTAATTTCTGCAGATGCAACTGATGCAACAATGACTGCCACACCTGCGCTGTTTTTATAATAATTAAATCCGACAACGTTCCCTTCACCCTGAGGAACGCGGAAATACTGACCATCAGTCGTGCCAGCGATGCCTGCGGGTTCGTCCGGAAAAGTGAAGCTCGCAGTATCAAGAGAGGTAATGATGTCGTCCAGTTGCTCTACGCGTGTCTGGTTTTGTTCCATTATCAAACGCCAGGAGTCCAGAGGATCCCCACCACGATCGGGAACGTCGGCGGCGGGGCCGTTCACCAGTTCATCGAGACGTTTGGCATTACCGACCAACACCTCGGGAGACGAGCTCCCCAACGGCGGATTAAAGGCCATGTTTTTTGCTCCAAAAAAGGCGTTCGCGCAAACGAGGGTTTGAGCGAAA
>NZ_JBEAFR010000017.1:0-9185 GCF_040062315.1 Klebsiella sp. GW_Kp181 | reverse complement strand
GCCACACTGCATACGAAAAATGCTTGCATGGCATAACAGTATCTACCGGCCCGCAGACGGTGATGAACCGTAGCCCGGCTAAGCGCAGCGCAAGCCGGGGGGCTGTCGTAGCTAAACCGCAATTAATGTTTCATTAACACCTGCGCTTCACCGTATAATCCTTGCATTAACATCAGGAGCCTATTATGAAGCCAGCGAAAATTGCGGTTATTACTCTGTTCTTATTTATGGCCATCAGCGGCATCGGCGGCGTGATGCTGGCCGGCTATTCATTTATTGTTCGCGGCGGTGTCGGCTGATTAGCCGGGTCAGCCGTTCAAAGCCGCGATCGACGATAATCGCTGCCAGCGCCACCAGCAGCGCCCCCTGAATGACATAAGCGGTATTAAATCCGCTCAGGCCGATAACAATCGGCGTGCCGAGCGTATTCGCGCCGACGGTTGACGCAATGGTCGCCGTCCCCATATTCACGATGGTCGAGGTACGAATTCCGGCGAGCATCACCGGCGCCGCCAGCGGCAGCTCCACCTTTATCAATCTCTGCCAGCCGGTCATTCCCATCCCCTGAGCGATAGATAATACGCCGGACGGTACCGCCCCCAATCCCGCCAGCGTACCCTGCAAAACCGGCAATATGCCGTACAGCGCCAGCGCGATCAGCGCGGGCTGCCAGCCGAATCCCATCACCGGAACCGCAATCGCCAGCACCGCAACCGGTGGAAACGTCTGTCCCATCGCGGCGATCGTCTCTACCAGGGGGCGAAACTCATGGCCGGAAGGCCGGGTGACCGCAATCCCTGCCCCGACGCCCACCACCGTAGCCGCGAGGCTGGAGAGTGCCACCAGCCAACAGTGCGCCAGGGTCAGCGAAATAAAACTCTCCTGCTGATAAACCGGGCGCGGCAGCTCGGGAAACAGCGCGCTGAATAGCGGCGCGCTGTAGGGCAACGCCAGCAGCAGCGCGACAAACATTGCGCTCAGCCACAGCAGCGGATCACGTAGCACCTTCACGCCGGGCCTCCTCGCGCAGCAGGTCGGCAAAATGCAACGTCCCGCAGGACTCTCCCCGCTCATCCACTACCGGCAATACCTCGCAGCGATGAGCAATAAACTGCGATAGCGCCTCGCGCAGGGTCATCGCCACGTTTAACGCATCTCCCGCCAGGCGCTCATCGCGGCGCAGATAATCACTCACGCCGCGCAGCGACAGCAGGCGCACGCCCAGTTCGCTGCGGCCAAAGAAGGTCTGCACAAAGGCATTTTTTGGCTCCAGCAGCATCTGCAGCGGCTCGCCCTGCTGCACTACTTCGCCGCCGTCCATCAACACCAGATGATCCGCCAGCCGCAGCGCCTCATCGATATCGTGGGTCACCAGCACAATCGTGCGTCCCAGCAGGCGATGAATGCGGATCATCTCCTGTTGCAGAGCTTCCCGCGTCACCGGATCGAGCGCGCCAAAGGGTTCGTCCATGAGCAACACCTGCGGATTCGCCGCCAGCGCGCGCGCCACGCCGACACGCTGCTGCTGGCCGCCGGAAAGCTGATGGGGATAACGTTCGCGCAGCACCGGCTCGAGCCCCAGCAAGGCCATCAATTCATCAACCCGCGCCTGCGTTTTTTGCCGCGACCACTTTTGCAGCTGCGGAACGGTGGCAATGTTTTGCGCCACCGTCCAGTGGGGAAACAGGCCGATGGACTGGATGGCGTAGCCCATTCTGCGGCGCAGTTCGAGCACCGGCTGCTGGCGGATATCCTGCCCGGCGAAACGGATCGTCCCGCTATCATGCTCCACCAGGCGATTGATCATCTTCAGCGTGGTCGATTTCCCCGAACCTGAGGTGCCAATCAGCACCGAAAATGCCCCCTCGCGCAGATGCAGATTGAGGTTTTTCACCGCAGGCTGTCCGGCAAAGGCTTTATTGACGCCGTCGAACTCAATCACGGACCTCTCCTTTGAGTAATGCGCCCCACAGCGCGAATAGCGCATCCACCACCACCGCCAGCGCGATGGTCGGGATCACCCCAAGCAGCACCAGATCCAGCGCGCTGCTGAGTAGCCCCTGGAAAACCAGCGCGCCAAAGCCGCCTGCGCCAATCAGCGCTGCGACGACCGCCATACCGACGGTTTGTACGCTAACCACCCGCAGGCTGCGCAACAATACGGGCAATGCCAGCGGCAGCTGTACCTGACGAAACCGCTGTCCGCCGCTCATCCCCATCGCCACCGCGCTCTCCAGCGCTTCACGCGGAACCTGCTGCAGGCCGACCGTCACCCCGCGTACCAGCGGCAACAGCGCATACAGCACCAGCGCAATCAGCGCAGGCGTAATGCCGGTTCCGGAAACGCCGAGCTGGGCAAGCGAAGGAAACTGGCGCGCCAGCCCCGCCAGCGGCGCAATAAGCAGGCCGAACAGCGCCACGGAGGGAACGGTCTGAATCACATTGAGAACCGCAAAAACCGGCGATTGCCAGCGAGGGAAGCGCCAGAGCCAAACGCCAATGGGCAGCCCAATCAGCAGCCCCGGCAGCAGGGTACCGAGCAGCAGAGTCACATGCTGCGACAGCGCATCGTCAAACACTTCCCGGCGATTGAAATACTCTTTCAGCAGAGAGAGTTCATCGAGGCTCCCCAGTCCCAGCAGCAGCGCGGGCAGCAGCCAGATTTGCGCATTGAGCAACCAGCGCCACAGGGCACGGGAAGTCAGACGGCGAACGGCATCGCTGGCGATAAGCAGACAGAGCGCCAGCGCCAGCCACAGGCCGCTGCCCGGCGAGGTACGGGCCAGCGACGAACCGTTCTGCGCCAGCTGCACCGCCGCCCCGCCGGCCCCCCAAAGCAGCGCAGGCAGCAGCAGATCCGCCAGCAGGAAGATGACCAGCAGCGGGAAGCGCCCCGGCCGCCAGCACAGCAGCGCGATTAACAGCGCCGCCCCCGCCTGCACGCCCGCCAGCCATGGCCAGACCTGCCATAGCCAACGGCCCTCGCCGGATAACAGCCGGTTAGGCGCATAATTGATAAACGGCAGCGCCATCGCCAGCAGCAGTAATAATGCCAGCAGCAGCGCAACGCGGTTACAGCAACGAATCGTCACGCGAACTCTACTTCAGCAGCCCTTTTTGTTGCAAATAGTCGGCGGCGACTTTCTTCGCATCCAGGCCCTCTACCGCAATACTGGCGTTCAGCTTTTGCAGGGTCTTTTCATCCAGGCTGGCAAAGACCGGCTGTAGCCAGTCGGCTATCTGCGGGTATTCTTTCAGCACTGCTTCACGCACGACCGGGGCCGGGGCGTAAATTGGCTGCACGCCCTGCGGGTCGCTCAGGGTTTGCAGGCCCAGCGCGGCGACCGGGCCATCGGTGCCGTAGGCCATCGCCGCATTTACGCCGGAGGTCTGCTGCGCCGCCGCTTTAATGGTGACCGCCGTATCGCCGCCCGCCAGCGACAGCAGCTGGTTCTGTTTGAGCGTAAAGTCGTAGGCTTTTTCAAATGCCGGCAGCGCGTCTGGCCGTTCAATAAATTCCGCCGAAGCGGCCAGCTTAAAGTCACCGCCCTTTTGCAGATAGCCGGCAAGGTCGCTTAACGAGGCGAGGTTATTTTTTTCCGCCAGATCCTGACGAACGGCGATGGTCCAGGTATTGTTGGCCGGAGCCGGGGTAAGCCACACGAGCTTATTCTTTTCCGCGTCCAGCTTTTTGACTTTCTCGTAGCCCTGCTGCGCGTTTTTCCACGCCGGGTCGTTCTCCGCTTTAAAGAAGAAGGCGCCGTTACCGGTATATTCCGGATAGATATCCAGTTCACCGGCGGTTATCGCTCCGCGCACCACCGGCGTGGTGCCGAGCTGGATTTTATTGACGGTTTTCACTCCGTGGCTTTCCAGCACCTGCAAAATAATATTGCCGAGCAGCGCCCCTTCGGTATCGATTTTTGAGCCGACTTTAACCGGCTCCGCCGCCTGCAGCGGCAGACTTATCAGGGCCGCCAGCGCCAGCGTGCCGGACCACATACTTGCCTTTATCATTCTCGCGTCCCTCTTTAATTTGCGCTCCATTAACAGGAGCTTAAGCAAAAAGCGTAGTTCATTTGGGGCGGAGCGGAAAAAGAAAAGGCCGATAAATCGGCCTTTGGGATAAGGAATGCGTGTTCCCGTGCGGCGGCCACAGCCTTACCCGGGCGACAAAGCGCAATTACAGCAGTTCGAACTCGCCCTGCTTCACGCGGGCGGAATCGACGCCGATAAAGACGTTGAATTTGCCCGGCTCGGCGTCGTACTTCATCTGCTGGTTCCAGAACTTCAGCGCCTCAATGTCAATCGGGAAGCTGACGGTTTGCGTCTCACCCGGCTTGAGGGTCACCTTCTTAAAGCCGCGCAGCATTTTCACCGGCCGGCTCAGGGAAGCGGTGACGTCCTGCAGATAAAGCTGAATCACCGTCGCCCCTTCACGCTTGCCGGTATTGGTCACCTGCACGCTGGCGGTTACGCTGCCGTCGCGCTGCAGGGTCGGCGCCGACATTTTCACATCGGAAACGCTAAAGGTGGTATAGCTCAGGCCGTGGCCAAAGGGATAGAGCGGGCCGTTGGCCTCGTCAAAGTAGCGCGAGGTGTACTTGTTCGGCTTATCTGCATTGTACGGGCGACCGGTATTGAGATGGCTGTAGTAGGTTGGGATCTGCCCGACCGAACGCGGGAAGGACATCGGCAGTTTGCCCGACGGGTTGTAGTCGCCGAACAGCACGTCGGCAATGGCGTTGCCGCCTTCGGTACCGGCGAACCAGGTTTCGAGTATCGCATCGGCCTGCTGATCCTCTTTCACCAGCGCCAGCGGACGACCGTTCATCAGCACCAGCACCAGCGGTTTACCGGTCGCTTTCAGCGCGCTAATGAGGGCGCGCTGGCTCTGCGGCAGGGTGATGTCGGTGCGGCTGGAGGCTTCATGCGCCATACCCTGCGCTTCACCCACCACGGCAACCACCACGTCGGACTGCTTCGCCGCCGCCACCGCTTCATCAATCATCTCCTGCGGCGAGCGCGGATCAACCTGCACCGCTTTCTCGTACAGATTAAGGAAGTCGACGATACCTTTATCATCAGTGACGTTGGCGCCTTTGGCATAGATGATTTTGCCCTGATCGCCCAGCGCCTTTTGCATTCCGGCCAGCACGGTGACCGACTGATCGGCCACGCCCGCCGCTGACCAGCTGCCCATCATGTCGCGCTTGCTGTCGGCCAGCGCGCCGATTACCGCGATAGTGCCCGATTTTTTCAGCGGCAGCGTGTCGAGACGGTTTTTCAGCAACACCAGGCTTTCGCGCGCCACTTCACGCGCTTCTTTACGATGCAGACGGCTTTCGGCGTTGGTATCCTGCGGATCGGAATCTTTCGGCCCCAGGTGGCTATAGGGATCGTTAAACAGCCCCATATCGTATTTGACGTTCAGCACGTGGCGGGTTGCATCATCGAGCTCCGCCATCGTCACCTTGCCGGACTTCACCAGCCCGGGCAGATACTTACTGTAGTATTCATCGCTCATGCTCATGTTGATACCGGACTTCAGCGCCACGCGCACCGCGTCTTCCGGGTCCGCGGCCACGCCGTGTTTGATCAACTCCTTTATGGCCCCATGGTCGGACACGGTGATGCCTTTGAAGCCCCACTGGTCGCGCAGCACGTCCTTCAGCAGCCAGGAATCCGAGGTTGCCGGAGTACCGTTAAGCGAGTTGAGCGCGACCATTACCGCGCCGCTGCCTGCGTCCAGCCCCGCTTTATACGGCGGCATATAGTCGTTAAACAGGCGCTGCGGGCTCATATCGACGGTGTTGTACTCTTTGCCGCCTTCGACCGCGCCGTAGGCGGCAAAGTGCTTAACGCTGGTCATCACCGAGTAGCGGTCCGCCGGGCTTTTGCCCTGCATGGATTTCACCATCTCTTCCCCCATGATGGTGGTGAGATAAGTGTCTTCGCCAAAGCCTTCCGAGGCGCGGCCCCAGCGCGGGTCGCGGGAGACGTCGACCATCGGCGCCCAGGTCATGTTCAGGCCATCGTCGGCCGCTTCGTAAGCTGAAATCCGCCCGACGGTATTCACCGCATCGAGGTTGAAAGAGGAAGCCAGGCCAAGAGATATCGGAAATACCGTGCGCTGGCCGTGCAGCACGTCAAAAGCGAAAAACAGCGGGATTTTCAGGCGGCTGAGCGCCATCACCTGATCCTGCATAGCGCGGATATCATGGCGGGTCACGGTGTTAAAAATCGCCCCTACCTGCCCCTCTTTTATCATTTCGCGGATGGCTTCTTTCGGGTTATCCGGACCGACGCTAATCAAGCGCAGTTGACCGATTTTTTCGTCCACCGTCATTTTCGTCAGCAGTTCGGTCACAAACGCATCCCGCGCCTGCGGCGTTAAGGGATGATTGCCGAACAATTCATCCGCCAGCGCGGGTTGCAGCGCCAGGCTCACAGCGACGCCTACAGTACAAAGCCATTTCATTTTTATCCCTCATTGTTCCAGTCGGCCAGATCGGCGAAAAGATAGCAAAAATCGAAGTCTGCCATAAACATAAACGAGACGCCTGAAGAAAGCGCGCGTTGTTCTCTGATTTTTCGAAACATTGATGCATCAAATTGTCATACAAAGGGCTATTCTTATTTTTGATAATTTTGTACCGCCACAAGGAGTGGAACATGTCATCTGCAACAACTCATAACAACGCTTTTCTGGCTGAACTCGCTCGCCTGGTTGGCACCTCCCATCTGTTGACCGACCCGGCCAAAACCCAGCGCTATCGCAAAGGCTTCCGCTCCGGCCAGGGGGAAGCGCTGGCGGTGGTCTTTCCCGGCACGCTGCTGGAGCTGTGGCGCGTGCTGAACGCCTGCGTCAACGCCGATAAAATCATTCTGATGCAGGCGGCAAATACCGGCCTGACCGAAGGATCAACGCCGAACGGCAATGATTACGATCGCGACATCGTCATTATCAGCACCCTGCGCCTGGATAAACTGCACCTGCTGGATAAAGGCGAACAGGTACTGGCTTATCCCGGCACAACGCTCTATTCGCTGGAAAAAGCGCTGAAGCCGCTGGGTCGCGAACCGCACTCCGTCATTGGCTCATCCTGCATCGGGGCATCGGTGGTCGGCGGGATCTGCAACAACTCCGGCGGCTCGCTGGTACAGCGCGGCCCGGCGTATACCGAAATGTCGCTGTACGCGCAAATTGATGAAAACGGCAAGCTGACGCTGGTGAACCACCTCGGCATCGACCTCGGCACCACGCCGGAGCAGATCCTCAGCCGCCTCGACGACGAGCGGGTTAAAGATGAAGATGTCCGCCACGATGGCCGCCACGCTCACGATCACGATTACGTCACCCGCGTGCGTGACGTGAATGCCGATACCCCGGCGCGCTACAACGCCGACCCGGACCGTCTGTTTGAATCCTCGGGTTGCGCCGGCAAGCTGGCGGTGTTCGCCGTGCGCCTCGATACTTTCCCGGCGGAAAAACGCCAGCAGGTGTTCTACATCGGCACCAACCAGCCGGAAGTGCTGACCGAAATTCGCCGCCATATTCTCGCCGAATTCAGCCATCTGCCGGTTGCGGGCGAGTATATGCACCGCGATATTTACGACATCGCCGAGCAGTACGGGAAAGATACCTTCCTGATGATCGACAAGCTCGGCACCGATAAAATGCCGTTCTTCTTTACTATGAAGGGCCGCACCGACGCGATGCTGGAGAAAGTCTCTCTGTTTAAGCCGCACTTCACCGACCGCTTTATGCAGAAGCTGGGTCACGTCTTCCCGGCGCACCTGCCGGAGCGAATGAAAACCTGGCGCGATAAATATGAACACCATCTGCTGCTGAAAATGGCGGGCGATGGCATCGAAGAAGCCCAGGCATGGCTTGGAGAGTATTTCCAGAATGCCGAAGGGGATTTCTTCGTCTGCACCGCGGAAGAAGGCAGCAAAGCCTTCCTGCACCGCTTTGCCGCTGCGGGTGCGGCGATCCGCTATCAGGCGGTTCACGCCGATGAGGTGGAAGATATTCTGGCGCTGGATATCGCCCTGCGCCGTAACGATACCGAATGGTTTGAGCATCTTCCCGCTGATATTGACAGCCAGCTGGTGCATAAGCTCTATTACGGTCACTTTATGTGTCACGTTTTCCATCAGGATTACATCGTGAAAAAAGGCGTCGATGCCCACGAACTGAAGGAGAAAATGCTGGTGCTGCTGAAGGAGCGCGGCGCTCAGTATCCCGCCGAGCATAACGTCGGCCATCTCTATGAGGCGCCGGAAAGCTTAAAACGTTTCTATCGTGAGAACGATCCAACCAACAGTATGAACCCGGGGATCGGCAAAACCAGCAAGCAAAAATACTGGGGAGAAACGCCGGATAACGCGGCAAGCACTACCGACCCGCAATAATCCCCACGAGGGGCTGTTCAGCCGCGGGGCTTCTGTATTACGCTGCACGCCGGAGAAATCTCCTCTCCGGCAAACCCGCTTAAGGAACCCAACATGTCCGCAGTGGATAAATTACACGACGCTGACTTAGAGATCCGCGAGGCGCTGCCCGATGACGCCCACGCCATCGCCGCGCTGTACGTCTGGCACGTGCTCAATGGACGCGCCTCTTTTGAAGAGATCCCGCCGACCGTCGACGAGATGCGCAAGCGTATTAAAACCGTGCGCGATAGCGGGCTGCCGTGGCTGGTTGCCCTGTGGCGCGGAACCATCGTCGGCTACTGCTACGCCACGTTTTATCGCCCTCGCCCGGCCTACCGCTACACTCTCGAAGAGTCCATTTACGTGGAGGCGGGAATGGGCGGACGCGGCATCGGCAGCGCGCTGCTCTCCCGGTTAATAGAGAAATGCGAACAGGGACCGTGGCGACAGATGTTGGCCATTATCGGCGACGGCCACAGTAACGCCGCGTCGATTGCGATTCATAAAAAGTTCGGTTTTAGCGTGGCGGGCCAGCTGCGCAGCGTTGGTTATAAGATGGGCGACTGGCGCGACACCTTGATTATGCAGCGCCCGCTCGGCGATGGCGACTGGACGCTGCCGGAGTAACCCCTCGGGGTCGCGGGTAAGCGGTAGCCCGGACAGGCGCGCCAGCGCCGCCTCCGGGAAAATCCCCCGGCTCGCGCTGCGCTTAGCCGTATATGGACACCTCCCGTTATGCAAGCCAT
>NZ_JBEAFR010000016.1:0-9727 GCF_040062315.1 Klebsiella sp. GW_Kp181 | reverse complement strand
CCCCCTTACAGGGGGCATTCTCAAAAGCCACCTTCTCAGAAGGTGGTCTTTTACTCAGGACTCGCTAACGACTACCGTACCGATTTGCGGATGGCTGAAGCTGGCGATTTTATCCAGGCGCAGTTCGCGGACGTTGCCGGCGAGCTCTACGACCAGATACTCGATATTTTTGCGCGAGATAAGATCGTTGGCCTTCGCTTGTAGCTGTTCGCCATCTTTGAGCTCCAGCGCCAGGACCAGATGGTGCTGACAGGCAAGTTCGAGGTTGTCATAATCATCGCAATTGATGGGTTGATAAGTATCATTCATTGACATAATCGCTCACCAGTAAGTTTGCCGCCGCATATGCGGCCTTTTCCCTGACTGACTCAGCAAGGGCCTGATCCGCCGCAACCTCATTCAATACTTTCAACACGCAACCTAGCGCATCCGGGATATACCCAAGGTCCCCGCTGGCTATTTCCGCATACCGCTTGCGTATTAACTCACAATATTTTTCCACATGCCCTCCTGTCAGCGTTCTGACTTAACCGTGGGATGTAAGTTTAAGCCTACGAAGATAAACTCTGTTTAGCAAGGTGACTATACCATAGTCATTTAAGCAATATCAGCAGGATGAGAGGCGATCCGTCGATTGCTGACAGCCTTTTGCCGTCAGTTTCGCTACAATGTACGCCATTTTTATCAGGAGTAGAGTCATGGCGCTGAAAGCGACGATTTATAAAGCGACGGTGAACGTAGCCGACCTGGACCGCAACCAGTTTCTGGATGCCAGTTTGACGCTTGCCCAGCATCCGTCGGAAACCCAGGAGCGCATGATGCTGCGCCTGCTGGCGTGGATTAAATACGCCGACGAGCGTCTGCAGTTTACCCGCGGTTTATCTTCCGACGATGAAGCGGAACTCTGGCTGCTTAACGATCATCTGGGCGTGGATCTGTGGATTGAACTGGGGCTACCGGACGAGCGGCGAATTAAAAAAGCCTGCTCGCGGGCCCAGCAGGTGGCGCTGTTCGCCTATAATAGTCGGGCGGCAGAAATCTGGTGGCAGCAAAACCAGAACAAAATGGCTCAGTTTTCGAAGCTGTCGGTGTGGTATTTGGATGATACTCAGCTGGCGCAGCTCAGCGCTTTTGCCGATCGGACCATGTCGCTGCAGGCGACCATCCAGGACGGCGCTATCTGGTTATCTGACGCTAAGAATAATCTGGAAATTCATTTAACGGCCTGGCAAACACCCGCATGATTACGATTAGCCGCAGCGTCGCGATTGCGGAGGACGAGATTTCACTTTCCGGCATACGCGCGCAGGGCGCGGGCGGTCAGCACGTGAATAAGTCCTCAACGGCTATTCATTTGCGCTTTGATATTAAAGCCTCGAGCCTGCCTGACTATTATAAGGAACGTCTGCTTACCGCCAGCCACCACTTAATTTCTGCCGAGGGTGTGGTTATCATTAAGGCTCAGGAATATCGCAGCCAGGAAATGAATCGTGAAGCGGCAATTGCGCGTCTGGTTGCCCTAATACAAGAATTAACCGCAGTGCAGAAGAGCCGCCGGGAGACGCGACCAACCAGGGCCTCAAAAGAGCGCCGACTGGCTTCAAAGGCGCAAAAATCCTCAGTTAAAGCGCTGCGTGGAAAGGTTCGCCAGTAAGAATATGGCGAACCGGTGGAATGGATGATAAGGAATTTACAGTGAAGAAAATCGTATTTTCAGTCGTGGCGGCCTGTTCGCTCTTTGCCCTGTTCGGCTGTAACCATCGTACGGAAATGGAAACGTTACAGCCGGCGCCGATGGAAGAGCTAAAACCGATGCAGCAGAGCTGGCGCGGCGTGCTGCCGTGCGCCGACTGCGAAGGGATTGAAACCTCGCTCTTTCTTGAGAAAGACGGCACCTGGGTGATGAATGAACGATATCAGGGCGTTAGCCGCGAACCTTCCTCTTTTGCTTCATATGGTACCTGGGCGCGCACGGCTGATAAGCTGGTGCTGACCGACAGCAAAGGCGAGAAGTCTTATTATCGGGCGAAGGGCGATAAGCTGGAAATGCTCGATCGCGACGGTAATCCCATCGAGTCGACGCTGAACTATACGCTTGAATCAGTCAAAGCCAGTCTGCCCATCACGCCAATGGCGATGCGCGGAATGTACTTCTATATGGCGGATGCGGCGACCTTTACCGATTGCGCGACCGGCAAGCGAGTGGCTGTCGCCAATAATGCTCAGCTCGAGCGTGATTATGCCGCTGCGCGCGGTACGGATACTCGACCGGTGCTGATGGTGGTTGAGGGGCACTTTACGCTGGAAGCGAATCCGGATTCGGGAGCGCCGGTTAAAGTTCTGGCGGTGGATTCACCCGGCAAGTTTTATCAAAAAGAAGACTGCAATTCTCGTTAGTTAATTGAGTCCTACGAGGCGGCTTGTCTTGATATAAATTCCCAATTTAAGATGCCCGATATACTGCAATTGTGTTTCGGGCTTAAAGTTTGCCACATCCCCCTCACGCATATGAAGCAGGTCTGATGGGCTAATCCAGCCCGGTTGAGCCAGGGTCAGCGGGTGTCCGGCCTTCGCGAAGGCATCGCTGACAAACTCCGAACAAAACCACATTTTTTTGTCCCCGGATGCTGCATCGCTCAGCTGGGCCTTGGCCAGACCGTTCACGCACTGCTGGCGGAAATCTTTTGAGAAGGGATTCAGGGTGCATAGCTGTTTGGTGACCATGAAGGGCACAAATTCAATAATGCCGCGATAGTTATAGGCGCTGTTTCTGTTTTTATAGGCGAAATTTTTAATGCCAGCGGCCTGTTGCGGCGTGAGGTCAGGCGCTCTTAGGGCAAACAGCTTATCGCTGTGCTGCATCGCTTGCCGGAGAGGCACAACCTGCACCCCAGCACCGGTTGCCTCTGCAACCTGGTTATCACCGATATAGATAGCGACATGGCTAACGGAGGATGTGCTAAGAGCACGAATCCCCAGGGACGTCACGCCAAAGCTGGAAGAGAAAAGGAGATCGCCGGGGAGCAGGTCTTGTGTGTTAATTTCAGTCAGCGTGTTATTAGCCACCGAGCTCTGGCGCTGAAGCTTAATCGCCCATTGCTGCGATGGTTGCTTAATAGTGGAAGCGGAAGGCACGGACCGGCTGACGTCTACCGTGCAGGCAGAAAGTAAGAACGATACGGGAAAAAGCAGGACATGATTAGCCCGTCGTTTAGCCATGATTACAATCCTTGTAAAAAAGAGGCTCTGAAACCAGAGCCTCTTTTGGCGTTAACCTTTAATTTGTTGTACCAGGTAATTCACGATATCGCCGGTTTTAATCAGCTGTTTCTCGCCGCTGCGGCGATATTTATATTCAATATCGTCGTTGTCGAGGTTACGGTCGCCCAGCACGATAGTATGCGGAATTCCGATAAGCTCCATATCGGCGAACATCACGCCCGGACGCTCTTTACGGTCATCCATCAGCACTTCGATGCCCAGCGCGGTTAGCTCAGCATACAGCTTCTCAGCCAGCTCCTGCACGCGATAGGATTTGTGCATGTTCATCGGCAGAATCGCAACCTGGAACGGGGCGATAGCTTCCGGCCACAAGATCCCGCGCTCGTCAAAGTTCTGCTCAATGGCTGCCGCCACCACGCGAGTCACCCCGATACCGTAGCAGCCCATAGTCAGGATCTGATTACGGCCATCTTCGCCCTGTACGGAGGCTTTCATCGCTTCAGAGTACTTGGTACCCAGCTGGAAGATGTGGCCCACTTCGATACCGCGTTTAATCAACAGCGTGCCTTTACCGTCCGGGCTCGGGTCACCGGCCACTACGTTACGGATATCTGCCACTTCAGGAGTGGCGACGTCGCGATCCCAGTTGATGCCGAAGTAGTGTTTACCGTCAATGTTCGCGCCCGCGGCGAAATCGCTCATGGCGGCAACGGTACGGTCAATAATCACCGGAACAGGCATATTAACCGGGCCAAGAGAACCGGGACCCGCTTTCACCAGCGCGCGAATCTCTTCTTCGGTTGCGAAGGTCAGCGGGCTGGCGACCTGCGGCAGTTTTTCCGCTTTGACTTCGTTCAGTTCATGATCGCCGCGAACCAGCAGGGCTATCAGCGGATACTCATTATCTTCTACTGCTTTTACCAGCAGGGTTTTCACGGTTTTTTCAATCGGCAGATTGAACTGCTCGACCAGCTCGGCGATGGTTTTAGCGTCAGGCGTATCGACCAGGGTCATTTCCTGCGTGGCGGCCGCGCGCGGCTCTTTCGGCGCAACGGCTTCGGCGAACTCAATATTGGCCGCGTAGTCAGAAGAGTCAGAGAAAATGACGTCATCTTCACCGCTCTGCGCCAGTACCTGGAATTCGTGAGATGCGCTGCCGCCGATAGAACCGGTGTCAGCCTGTACCGCGCGGAAATCCAGCCCCATACGGCTGAAGATTTTGCTGTACGCGGCGTACATCGCGTCGTAGGTCTCCTGCAGCGATTCCTGAGAGGTATGGAAAGAGTAAGCATCTTTCATCAGGAATTCACGGGAACGCATTACGCCGAAACGCGGGCGAACTTCGTCACGGAATTTGGTCTGGATCTGATAGAAGTTCAGCGGCAGCTGTTTGTAAGAGCTCAGCTCATTACGAATCAGGTCGGTGATGACTTCTTCATGAGTCGGGCCGAGTACGAACGGACGTTCGCCACGGTCAGCAATACGCAGCAGTTCCGGGCCGTACTGTTCCCAACGACCACTCTCTTGCCACAGCTCAGAGGGCTGAACTACCGGCATTAACACCTCGATTGCACCAGCGTTGTTCATCTCTTCACGCACGATGTTTTCGACTTTTTTCAGGACGCGCACGCCGGTCGGCAGCCAGGTATATAACCCAGAGGCCAGCTTGCGGATCATCCCGGCGCGCAGCATCAGCTGATGGCTGATAACCTCGGCGTCGGCAGGTGTCTCCTTCAGAGTGGAGAGCAGGTATTGGCTAGTACGCATGTTGTTACGGTTCCATTTGGACGATCGATACAGGCTGGAAGCCAGCCTGACACAAAAAAGTGGTTTAGTTTACCAGTGTGGCAAAGATGCCAAAAGAGAGGAGAATAAAATTAGCGTGCTTCGAGAGAAAAGACTTCAAAACCGGACGAAATCACCCGCCAGCGCACGTTAAAATCCAGCAGCCAGACGGCGTAGGTTTTTCCCGGCTCCTCTTCTTTGCGGTATGCCGGTCGCGGATCCTGCGCCAGAACTTCGCTAATAAACGACTTAAGACGAGGATAGCGTCGCTCCAGCGTTAAAATTTGCGCTTCTGTATCCGGCGTGAAACTCACCGCTACTTCCGCCCCTGGAGCCTCCTGAGCATAGCTTGCGCTGGCATCCGGCAGTGCTTCGGCAAAGGGCAGGTAAGGTTTGATATCCACGACCGGCGTTCCATCTACCAGGTCCAGGCTGCCTAACTCAAGCACGACGTGTTCTTTCTGGCAGCGAATACCTTTTAGCTCGACCAGAGACATACCGATTGGATTAGGACGAAAGGTCGAACGGGTAGCGAATACGCCCATTCGCGCGTTACCGCCGAGGCGGGGAGGGCGGACGGTAGGACGCCAGCCGCCTTCCATGGTCTGATGAAACACAAACAGGACCCACAGATGGCTGAAATTTTCCAGGCCGCGTACGGCATCGGCCTGGTTATAGGGAGGCAAAAGGTGTAATTCGCCGCCGCCGTTTTTAACCAGCCCGGGCTGGCGGGGAACGGCAAATTTTTCTTTATAGGGCGAGCGAATAACGCCTATCTGCGCAAACTGAAAAGCACTCATTGCGCCGTAACGTTAAGCGCTGATCCCAGGCAAACGGCCTGGCGGTAGCAGCCCGGGGTTCCGCTGGTCACTTCGCAGCGGTGCAGCAGCACAGCGTTGGCTTTCATTCTTGCCGCATTAATCTGCATACGCTTGCGAGCCGTCGGGATATTGGGCGGAGAGTCTTGATTAGAGGCCTGACATGATTCACCGGTGACTTCACCCAGTTCGCGGAAAGGTTTACCCACCAACTCTGTTGCATCGGTATAGATTCTTACCGGGGCCGGGCGCGTCGCTTTCGGTTTGGCCGGTTCCGATTTGGCTGGCTGAGTGACCGTACTTTGCACAGGTTCGACTGGCGATCTGCTTAGCATGGAACAACCGCTTAACATGAGTGCTAACAAACAGACCGGTAAAGCACGCATAGTATTTCCTCAATAAATAATAAAACAGGGCGCTATTGAATCAGGTGCTTGCATAAATGACAAGACGGGCATAAGCCCGTCCTGAATGATATTACGCTGAGAATAGATTACCAGCCTTTCACCGCGCCGCCGTTAAAGATTTTGTTGGCTGCTTCGTAAACTTCGTCACTCTGGTAAGCCTGAACAAATTTCTTAACATTTTCCGCATCTTTGTTGTCTTCGCGAGCGACAATCAGGTTCACGTACGGAGACTCTTTACCTTCGACAAAAATACCGTCTTTTGCCGGGGTCAGGCCAATCTGGCTGGCGTAGGTGGTATTAATAACCGCCAGGGCGATCTGCGCATCATCCAGAGAGCGCGGCAGCTGCGGGGCTTCCAGCTCAACAATTTTCAGGTTTTTCGGGTTTTCAATAATATCCAGTGAGGTTGGCAGCAGACCAACGCCTTCTTTCAGTTTGATCAGACCAACCTGCTGCAGCAGCAGCAGAGAGCGGCCAAGGTTGGTTGGATCGTTAGGAATGGCGACCTGCGAGCCCGGCTGCAGCTCATCCAGCGATTTGATTTTTTTCGAGTAACCGGCAATGGGATAGACAAACGAGTTGCCGACGGAAACCAGCTTGTAGCCGCGGTCTTTAATCTGCTGGTCCAGGTACGGTTTATGCTGGAAGGCATTAACGTCAATATCGCCTTTGCTCAGCGCTTCGTTAGGCAGCACGTAATCGTTGAAGGTAACCAGTTCAACATCGAGGCCGTATTTATCTTTTGCTACTTTCTGCGCAACCTCAGCAACCTGCTGTTCCGCGCCGACGATCACGCCGACTTTGATGTGGTTTGGATCCTTTTCGTCCTGACCGCAACCCACCAGCGCCAAAGAACCGATTAACGCGCCGACTGCCGCAAAGGTTTTGAAATTAAAGGCCATGTTATTTCCTTCCTGTAAGATTCTGTATTGTGTGTGATGTTATTTGTGAGTCACAGCCCGGACGATACGATCGCCAGAGAATTGAATTAAATAAACCAGAATAACCAGCAACACCAGCACGGTATTCATTACCGTTGCATTGTAGCCGATATAACCGTACTGATAGCCAATCTGTCCCAGGCCGCCGGCACCGACGGCACCGCCCATGGCGGAATAGCCAACCAGCGTGATAAGGGTAATCGTTGCCGCATTCACCAGACCCGGAAGCGCTTCCGGCAGAAGAACCTTACGCACGATCTGCATCGGCGTTGCGCCCATCGCGCGGGATGCTTCGATAAGGCCGGTTGGGATCTCCAGCAGGGCGTTTTCCACCATGCGGGCGATAAACGGCGCGGCGCCAACCGTCAGTGGGACAATGGCAGCCTGCAGGCCAATCGACGTGCCAACAATCACGCGAGTGAATGGGATCATCCACACCAGCAGGATAATAAAAGGAATCGAACGGAAAATGTTCACCACCGCCGAAAGCGTGCGGTAGAGCTTCGCATTAGCGACAATTTGCCCGGGACGGGTGACGTACAGCAGCACGCCGACCGGCAGGCCAAGAACAAAACCGAAGAAGCCGGAGACAAACGTCATGGCCAGCGTTTCCCATACGCCGCGAACCAGCAGCCAGATCATTGGTTCAGACATATCCCAGTACCTCTACTTTTACATGATGTTCCTGCAACCAGGCGATCGCGGCCTGGGTATCTTCCTGCGAGCCGTGCATCTCGGTCAGCATGATGCCGAACTTGACGCCGCCCGCGTAATCCATCTGCGCGCTAATAATATTGTTATTCACATTAAAACGACGGGCAGTCTCCGAAAGCAGCGGGGCATCTACGGAATGACCGGTAAACTCCATGCGCAGCATAGGCACGCTATCGGCAAGAGCCTCAGGTTTAAGGCGGGCCTGATAATCATCCGGGATATCAAGGTGCAGCGTTGACTGGATAAACTGCTGCGCCAGAGGCGTTTTGGGATGAGAGAATACCTCGCTCACCGTATCCTGCTCAATAAGCTGGCCGTTGCTGATAACGGCAACGCAATCACAGATGCGTTTAACGACATCCATTTCGTGGGTAATCAGCAAAATCGTCAGGCCCAGGCGACGGTTGATATCCTTCAGCAGTTCCAGAATCGAACGCGTAGTGGCCGGGTCCAGCGCGCTGGTGGCTTCGTCGCAGAGCAGGACTTTTGGATTGCTCGCCAGCGCACGGGCGATGGCCACGCGCTGCTTTTGCCCGCCGGAGAGATTCGCCGGATAGCTATCGTGTTTATCTCCCAGACCGACGAGATCCAGCAGCTCGGTCACCCGACGCTTGATTTCATCTTTAGAGGTATTGTCGAGCTCCAGAGGCAACGCCACGTTACCGAACACGGTACGTGAGGCAAGCAGGTTAAAGTGCTGGAAAATCATGCCAATCTGGCGGCGAGCTCGAGTCAGCTCTTTTTCTGAAAGCGCCGTCAGCTCCTGGCCGTCGACCTGGACGCTGCCCTGCGTTGGACGTTCAAGCAGGTTAACGCAACGGATTAACGTACTTTTACCCGCGCCGGAAGCGCCGATGACGCCATAAATTTGTCCGGCAGGAACATGCAGGCTGACATCGTTCAGCGCCTGTATGCTGCGGTTCCCCTGCTGGAACACTTTGGTGATATTCGAAAGTTTAATCATCAGTTATTTATTATCATTTAGCCGTTTGCCGTGGCATTTTCTTCTGCCGTGTCCAGGCGATGCCTGTCAATGAAATGGATGTTAAGGCATCCAGACGTCTAAATCAATCTGACTCTGTATAATGAGCACTTTCTTGCGTCCGGAAACATGCGATACTAGGCGAATTAGCCTTTATCAGGAGCAAACCGGTGGCAATGTCAGTACCCGCAATTTTTCTTGACCGTGATGGCACGATTAATGTCGATCACGGATACGTCCATGAAATCGACAATTTTGAATTTATCGATGGCGTCATTGACGCGATGCGTCAATTAAAGGAGATGGGCTATGCGCTGGTGCTGGTGACCAACCAGTCCGGTATCGCCCGCGGCAAGTTTACTGAAGAGCAGTTTGAAACGCTGACGGAGTGGATGGACTGGTCGCTGGCCGATCGCGGCGTTGACCTGGATGGCATCTATTATTGTCCTCACCATCCTCAGGGAACCGTTGAAGAGTTTCGCCAGACCTGCGACTGCCGTAAACCGCATCCGGGGATGCTCATCTCGGCGCGCGACTACCTGCACATTGATATGGCGGCCTCATATATGGTGGGCGATAAAATTGAAGATATGCAGGCGGCCTTAGCGGCGGAAGTTGGCACGAAAGTATTGGTACGCACCGGTAAACCCGTCACTCCAGAAGCGGAAAGTGCTGCCGATTGGGTGCTAAACAGCCTGGCAGACCTGCCGGATGCGATTAAAAAGCGGCAGAAATAGGCGTTATGTATAAAAGATGAGCGGTTGAAATAAAAATGAATTTTACCGCTTGTCACCGCAAAATAACTCCCTATAATGCGCTCCCACTGACACGGCAGATGTGAATCACTTCACACAAACA
>NZ_JBEAFR010000015.1:0-9982 GCF_040062315.1 Klebsiella sp. GW_Kp181 | reverse complement strand
TCAGTCTGGCACTTTGATGCCGTAAGGGGGAGGCGTCCATCACATCGGGCTACAGATTCGTGCGTTCTGCAGGTTTGGCAGTCCGGACAGATGCGCAGCATCGCCTCCGGGAAATGCTTCCTGAGGGAAAAATTCCTCACGACATTTTCTGCACAATCGGCTATCTTGTTTAGCATATAAAACACCATTACCGAATAATGCCGTTTTTCGGGCGTTATTGCGGTTTTAAAGTTAAGCCAGTGAAACGAGACTGCAAGATGAGCGTAATGTTTGATCCGGAAGCGGCAATTTATCCCTTTCCCCCCAAGCCCATGCCGTTAAACCGCGATGAGAAGCACTTCTATCGTGAAAAAATTAAACGCCTGCTGCGTGAACGCGATGCGGCAATGGTGGCCCATTACTACACCGACCCCGAAATTCAGCAACTGGCTGAAGAGACCGGTGGCTGCATCTCCGACTCTCTGGAAATGGCGCGCTTCGGCGCCCGACATTCCGCCTCTACGCTGCTGGTCGCCGGCGTACGGTTTATGGGAGAAACGGCAAAAATCCTCAGCCCGGAAAAAACCATCCTGATGCCCACGCTGCAGGCGGAGTGTTCGTTGGATCTTGGCTGCCCGATCGAGGCGTTCAGCGCTTTTTGCGACGCTCACCCGGACCGCACCGTTGTGGTCTATGCCAATACCTCTGCGGCGGTTAAGGCTCGCGCCGACTGGGTTGTGACCTCCAGTATCGCAGTGGAACTCATTGAGCATCTGGATAGCATGGGGGAAAAAATCCTCTGGGCGCCGGACCGCCATCTGGGCAGCTACGTGCAAAAACAGACCGGCGCCGACGTGCTGTGCTGGCATGGGGCCTGTATTGTTCATGATGAATTCAAAACTCAAGCGCTGGCAAGAATGAAAGCGTTATATCCGCAGGCTGCGGTTCTGGTTCACCCGGAATCACCGCAGGCGATCGTCGATATGGCCGATGCGGTAGGTTCAACCAGCCAGTTAATCAGTGCGGCAAAAACGCTCCCGCACCAGCAGCTGATTGTCGCCACCGACCGGGGGATTTTTTACAAAATGCAGCAGGCGGTGCCGGAAAAAGAGCTGCTGGAAGCCCCTACGGCAGGCGAAGGAGCGACCTGCCGCAGCTGCGCGCACTGTCCGTGGATGGCGATGAATGGCCTGCAGGCCATTGCTGAAGCGCTGGAGAACGGGGGCGCTGAACATGAAATTCATGTTGATGAACAGCTGCGTACCGGGGCGCTGGTTCCGCTAAACAGAATGCTCGATTTTGCGGCTACACTTCGGGGATAGTTCATTACTGCGTCACAGTACGCTCTGGGGATAAGATGGATTTTTTTAGTACGCAGAATATTTTAGTTCACATACCCATTGGCGCCGGGGGCTATGATCTGTCGTGGATTGAAGCCGTCGGTACTATCGCAGGCCTGCTGTGCATCTGGCTGGCGAGCCTGGAGAAGATCGTCAACTATGCCTTTGGGTTAATCAACGTCACGCTGTTTGCCATTATCTTTTTTCAGATCCAGCTGTACGCCAGCCTTCTGCTCCAGGTCTTCTTCTTTGTTGCCAACGTCTACGGCTGGTATGCCTGGTCACGACAGACCAGCGATAACCAGGCTGAGCTGCAAATCCGCTGGCTACCGCTGCCGAAAGCGTTAGGCTGGCTGGCGGCCTGCGTGGTGGCGATTGGCCTGATGACGCTATTTATCGATCCGGTTTTTGCGTACCTGACCAGGATTGCCGTTGCGCTGATGCACGCCCTGGGCCTGCAGGTCGTTATGCCGGCGCTGCAGCCAGACGCATTCCCGTTCTGGGACTCCTGCATGATGGTACTCTCGATTGCGGCGATGATTCTGATGACCCGAAAATACGTTGAAAACTGGCTGCTGTGGGTGATCATCAACGTCATTAGCATCGTTATTTTCGCCCTCCAGGGGGTTTATGCGATGTCGCTAGAATATTTGATTCTGACATTCATCGCCCTCAACGGCAGCCGCATGTGGATTAATAGCGCGCGTGAGCGAGGCTCTCGCGCGTTTTCCCGCTAGTGGTGATGGTGATGGCCATGCCCGGCGTGCGTCATGTTGAGACGGCACTCCGGGCCGCTGCAGGGCTGATACTCCATCTGCACCGTTACGTGTCCAATTTCGTACTTATGCTGTAAGAAATGTTGGATCCGTTCCAGCAGGCCATCGTGATCGTGCGGCGGCACCACCTGCACATGCAGCGTCATCACCGTTTTTTCGCCGACCAGCCAGGCGTGGACGTGATGTACATCGCGCACCTCCGGTATTGAGCGACGCAGATCGCGCTTTAGTGCCTCAACATCAAGCGAGCGCGGCGCCCCCTCCAGCAGTTCGTTGACGCTCTCCTGCAGCAAACGCCAGGCGCTGCGCAAAACCAGGCACGATACCAGCACGGACAGGATGGGGTCGATAGGCGTCCAGCCGGTCGTAAGGATCACGACAGCGGCAATAATCGCCCCGACCGAGCCGAGTAAATCCCCCAGCACATGCAGAGCGGCGGCCCGCACATTGAGATTACGTTCTTCACTGCCGCGATGCAGGATCCAAAAGGCCAGAATATTGGCCAGCAGGCCGGCCACAGCAATAACCATCATCGTTTTACCGGCCACCGGCTGCGGATGATGAAAGCGCTGAATGGCCTCCCAGACGATGAGGATCGTAATGACCACTAAAGCAATGGCATTGAGAAAAGCCGCCAGCGTGGTCAGCCGCAGCCAGCCAAAGGTATGTTGCGCATTCGGCGGTCGACTGGCGAAACGCACTGCCAGAAAGGCGAACAGCAGCGCTGCCGCGTCCGTCAACATATGCCCGGCATCGGCCAGCAGCGCCAGTGAACCTGAAATGAGTCCGCCTGCGACCTCAACCACCATGAACCCGGCAGTAACGCAGAACGCCAGCAGTAGCCGACGGGCATTTTTATCTTCGGTGGGTTGCGCAGAATTATGCGAGTGTGATTGCCCCATGGTGCCTTCCCTACATTATTATTTTGATGATTACTTTATGACATGATTCCCTTTCTGGGGTGAATAAAATGAAAAAAAGGAGAGCCTTAGCTCTCCTCCCTGGTGTCCGGCACTCAGCTTACTGGGTGGTACCGTCGGTTTTCGTCGCTTCGTCCTGACCGACTTTTTTATCAGTATCCGGACAGCGGCCATCTTTGCACATTGAGTTTTTGTGCACTTCGTCGCTCGACATGCCGTCATGGTTCATGGTCGAGCCGTCAGGGTGGAGCATGGTGCCGTTGGTATCGGTGGAACCGGAGTTGATTTTACCGTTGTCGACGTTGTTTGGCGCCACGTTTTCACGCGCATCGGGGGCGACCTGGCCCGCGTCGGCCGCTGCGTTCGCTTGCCCATTATTCGACTGCGCCCCGGTATCGGCGGCCAGGGCCGCGCCGCTGGCCAGACCAAGGGTTGCTGCGAGGAGAAGACTGGTTAGCTTATTCATTTTCATTGGATGCTCCTGTTATGTCGATTTGTCGAATTACCTCTTCCAACAGTGCATTTGCCGGAGGTTTGACTCGTTGTGGTTAAAGCTTCGGTGATAGCGAGCGGCATTAATATATAATGCTGAATGCTAAAGAAAATTAAGTTCTAACAGTTAAAAATTATAGCTTGTGGCCACTATTCCGCGACTTTATGGCGTTTTTTAGCCTATTTCCAGGAATATTCTGCCGCTACTGTAAAATCACATTTACACTTTTTGCATGAAGAGATAGATTGGAGGGATTGCATTTCACTGGATAAGTATGGCAACGCTGGAAATAAGATGAATTATCAGAACGACGATTTACGTATTAAAGAGATCAACGAATTATTACCTCCCGTTGCGCTCCTGGAAAAGTTCCCCGCTACCGAAAATGCTGCCAATACCGTTGCGCATGCTCGTAAAGCGATCCATCAGATCCTGAAAGGGAATGACGATCGCCTGCTGGTGGTCATTGGGCCCTGCTCCATTCACGATCCGGCGGCGGCAAAAGAGTATGCTGAACGTCTGCTTAAGCTTCGTGAAGAGCTAAAAGGCGAGCTGGAAATCGTGATGCGCGTTTATTTTGAGAAACCGCGTACCACCGTCGGCTGGAAAGGGCTGATCAACGATCCGCATATGGATAACAGCTTCCGCATCAACGATGGCCTGCGTATCGCGCGCAAGCTGCTGCTTGATATCAACGACAGCGGGCTGCCCGCGGCGGGGGAATTCCTCGATATGATCACGCCGCAGTATCTTGCCGATCTGATGAGCTGGGGCGCGATTGGCGCGCGGACCACGGAGTCGCAGGTGCATCGTGAGCTCTCTTCCGGCTTGTCCTGCCCGGTTGGATTTAAAAACGGCACCGACGGAACCATCAAAGTGGCTATCGACGCCATTAACGCCGCCGGCGCGCCGCACTGTTTCCTGTCGGTGACCAAATGGGGGCATTCGGCAATTGTGAACACCAGCGGTAATAGCGATTGCCATATTATCCTGCGCGGCGGAAAAGAGCCGAACTACAGCGCGCAGCACGTTGCCGAAGTGAAGGTCGGTCTGGCGAAAGCAGGTCTGCCCGTTCAAATTATGATTGATTTCAGCCACGCCAACTCCAGCAAACAGTTTAAAAAGCAGATGGATGTCGGCGCTGACGTATGTCAGCAGGTTGCCGGCGGCGAGCGGTCGATTATGGGTGTGATGATTGAAAGCCACCTGGTGGAAGGCAATCAGAGTCTTGAAAGCGGCGAGCCGCTGACCTACGGTAAAAGTATTACCGATGCCTGCATCGGCTGGGAAGATACCGATACGCTACTTCGCCAGCTGGCCGGGGCGGTAAAAGCGCGTCGCGGTTAAACTTTTTTTCCATCTTGTGGGTTATATTTCTGACCTGAAATACAGGAACTAAAAGATATCGGTCCGGTAACATCTTACCGGACCGATTTGACCAATAGTAATACGTTATTATTTGGCGAATTTATGTACTTCCTGCTTCTGAAGTGTATTTCCTTCAGAATCAATGCCTACAATAACTCTGTAGCGATCAAAATATAACTTCTTAATAGATTCTGTTCCTAATTCTTCGTAGGCAACAATTTCAACTGATTTAACATGTTTTGTATTAATTGCAGACGCTCCTCCAATACCAAGTAGCGAAACCCCACCGTACTTTTTGCAAAGCTCAGCGACATAATCAGCACGGTCGCCTTTGCCAAGAAATGCGGTTGCTCCTTGTTGGAACATCATTTCTACAAATGGGTCCATACGCGCAGCTGTTGTAGGGCCATTAGAGCCAATTGGCAAACCTGGTTTGGCAGGACAGGGGCCTGCATAGTAAATCGTTTGGTTGTGAAAATCGACAGGCGATTTTTCACCGTTGCTAAGCGCTACTTCTATTTTTTTATGAGCGGCGTCACGACAGGTGTAAGCAAATCCAGTGAGAAATAATATATCGCCGACCTTCAGAGTTTTAGCTTTCTCTTTAGTCAATGGTAATGTTAATTCCATCATAGCATCTCCAGATATTAAATGATTTCACTAGCGTGGCGGCTCGCATTACATTGGAAATTGATTGCGACTGGCAGTGCAGTGATATGGCAAGGATAGTAATCGACATGCACGCCTAACGCCGTAATACGCCCCCCCATACCTAAAGGGCCGATCCCTGTATTATTTACGGCCTCTAATAATTCAGCTTCAAGCTGGGCATAAAGTGGTTTAGCATTGAACTCGCCAAGAGGGCGTAATAATGCTTTCTTTGCCATCCATGAGCAGTGGTCCATTGTACCGCCAACGCCAATACCAATAATATAAGGTGGGCATGGATTACCTCCTACACGACGGACAGTATCCAGAACAAATTCTTTTATACCATCAATACCATCGCCAGGAAGCAATGTTTTAAATGTTCCCATATTTTCGCTACCGCCGCCCTTTGGCATAACGGTAATACTCACTCGATCACCCTCAACAATTTCAGTATGTAAAATTGCAGGTGTATTATCGTTAGTATTAATACGTTCTAAGGGATCTGCAACCATAGATTTTCTTAAGTATCCATTTTCATAGCCCTGGCGAACGCCTTGGTTCACCTGATCTTTAAGAGGCTTACCTTCCCAGCATACATGTTGACCAATTTCCATGATAACGATACAAGTACCGGTATCATGGCAACATGCAAGCTGTTCTTTTTTAGCATATTCGCCATTATCGATTAGTATCTTAATAGTTTCCTTGCCGATCTTTGACTCTTCTTTCTCATATGCTTTACGAAAAGAACACATGAGATTATCATCCAGTTCATAACAAGCTTTTTTTACAAGATTTTCGATAACAGGAATGATAATTTCTGTATTTAATACACGACTCATACTCCCTCCAGTGCTATGTTGCATTGTTTTATCCATTGATCACATTTTTATGGTATTCTTATTCATTAAAGTATGGAAATATGTTATTTTTATTAAACGATAAATTTAATTTATGGCTTCGGAAAATAAATGGAAATTAGACAGTTGGAGTATTTTGTAAGCGCCTCTTTGTTAGGTAACTTAACCAGAGTGGCTGAGCGGCATTTTGTTTCTCAGCCTAACATTACGATTGCTATTAAAAAGCTGGAGGCTGAATTAGGCGTTACATTATTTGACAGAAAGAAAAATAAACTTGTCCTTACGGAGCAGGGGGCATTTTTTTTACAAAAAATTGAACCTATTCTTATTGCATTAAAAAATAGTGTAGCGGAAATGAAAGATTACCGTAATGAAAATAGTGGGATAGTAACATTAGGGATCCCACCTATGATCAGTTTGTTTCTGTTCTCACCGCTTTTTAAGCATTTTCGAGAGATTTATCCAGAGATGGAACTTTCTCTTGTGGAAGAGGGAACTTTTGGTTTGCATGAAAAACTTTCTGCCGGAGAGCTGGATCTTGCTATTGTTATCATCAACGACTCTCCGAAAGAGTTAGTTACGGTACCCTTGATGACGCAGCAGCATGTAGTATGTATGTCAGATAAACATCCGCTGGCAAAAAAAGATAGTATTGATTGGGAAGATCTACAATATGAACCATTGATATTAATGAAAAAAGATTCCTGGCACAGGAAAACCATTATTGAAGAATGTACAAAACGGGGAATTCATACGCATATTTTTCTGTCATCAAACAGGATTCAAACTAACCTTGATCTCGTTGCAAAGAATGAAGGTATTTCTTTTATCCTGGATGCGGTTGATCTTAAAGCGGAAAAAATAATAACTAAAGCAATGACTGAACCAACATATGTTACGATTGGTTTGGCCTGGAAAGAAGATAAATATCTATCATATGCAACCAGAGCATTAATTAAATTTATGGGGGATTATATTAAAGAACATTTTACAATTGAATAATTATATTTGTTCTTCAACGAAAATTTCCCATAGTTCTTCAGCATCAGAAGGCATTCTCTTAGCCGGCCTATAAAGTTTTATTTCAATGGGGATCCATAAATTGCTTTCTTGTTCTGCTGCGCTAACAATCGTGTTAGCCTCTATATCCTGCCTGGCAAGACTTTGAGGTATCCAGGCGACACCATCGCCTGATCTGACCATTGCCAGTAGCGTTGCGGCTAGATCGGCTACAAAAGCTACGTTCATATTATGAGTTATTCGGCTAATAGAAGCTGTATTTGATATTATTCTTCCCAGACCCGATTGTGATGAAAAAGAAAGATAGGGAAATTGAATCTTATCTTTTATATTCCATAATGGCTGTAACGTTTCTGTATCTGGTTTACTGAATGGAATTAATGTATCAAACCCAAGACGGATACTCATAAAATTATTTTGATTTAAGTTTAGATGCATATGTGGGTGATGATGACACAATAAAAATTGTGAATCTCCCTGCCTCATCATTTTTTCACACGCATTCAATGAATCGGATAAAAGACGAAATGAACCGAATTTCGCAATTTTTTCACTTTGTTTTAACAAAGATGGCACAAAAGAGAAAGATAAAGCATGTGTTGCTGAAAAAACAAGATTGGGCTGTTTATTGCCCGCAGCCTCAAGGGTATCACTTTTTAATGTGTATAAGGCGTGTATGAGTTCGGGTAGTTGATCTGTAAATGTTTCTCCAGCCTTTGTAAGGGTTACTCCCCGTTTACTTCTCTCAAAAAGGGGAGTACCCACCCATTCTTCGAGAGATTGTATCCGACGACTAAATGCGGGTTGAGTCACATATCTTGAGGCAGACGCTTTTGAGAAATTCAACGTTTCTTTTAGAGCCAGACAGTCTTCAAGCCATGTTAGTTCGAGGTGATGCCGATATTGCATAAGCTGCAACCTTATTAGCATTGGATGAGGTCCATTTATATAAGTAGCATTATACACAGACAGGTTTTTTGAGGAAGTTATTTGATTAAATAGATACAAAAACAGTGGGAAGATGTTATGCCTTTGTCGATTAAGTGTTGTTATTTATGTAAGTATATTCTTTCTTAATAGTAATTAATTGGGTTTAATTTTAGTGTAATATGTGATTTATGCTTATAGCAGTTGTATTCGCAATTGTAATGAGTTGTTTTTGTGCCCTAATAATATAAGGACGTATATATGTCACCAGCGATTATTACTTTGCTGATTTTAGTGGTTGCAATTATTATCTTTGTTAGCGATCGTCTTCCTATGGGATTAGTTGCCTTTATGGTTCCCATGGCGCTTTATTTTACTGGGATTATTGATGCTAAGGATATCTTTGCTTCAATTGTAAATGAGAATGTTATTCTTATTGTTGCCATGTGTGTACTAGGCGCGGCATTTTTTAAAACAGGTTTGGCATGGCAATCAAGTAAAATTTTACTTAAATATGCTAAAACGGAACGAAGTCTGAGTGTTTTAATTTTTCTTATCAGTGGGGTTATGTCCGCTTTTGTTTCTAATAGTGGAACAGTTGCTGTGTTGATTCCTATCGTTTTGGGTATTGCTGCAAGTAGTCAAATTAAACCTATTAAACTACTTATGCCTCTTGTTTTTGGTGCAACAATTGGTGCCGATATCTCTATTATTGGCTCTCCAGGAAATTTAATTGCTAAAAATACCATTGAAACTTTTAGCAAAGGAAGTATGTCAGTACCATTTTTTGAGTATGCTAAAATTGGCATTCCTTTGCTGATTACATGTTCTATATTTCTCTATTTTTTTGGTTCAAAACTTATTGCCGATCGTGAGGGAAGTGCACAATCGGACTCTCAAATGGATTATAGCCATATCCCAGCCTGGCATAGAAATTTGACTTTAATAGTTTTTATCCTTTCCATTGCTGGGATGGTGGCGACTGATTATATCAAATTTCTTCCGCCAATGCATATTATTGCATGCTGCGCAGCTATTGTTCTGGTATTAACCGGCGTTTTAACGCAAAGGGAAACATTTAATTCATTTGAAACGCTGACTGTTTTTATGCTCGCATTTATGATGCCTTTAGGCGCTGCGCTTAATTCTACTGGCGCTGGTGAGATGATTGCAAATGCAGTTATTTCAGTAACCGGAAACTCGGGCGTTATGATTATCATGGCTTCATTATGGATACTTACCTGGGCTTTGACTCAAGTCATGAGTAACACTGCAGCATGTACGTTGTTATGCCCAGTAGGATGGACTATCGCGCAATCTATTGGCGCAGATCCTCGTGCTGTTGTTATTGCTGTTTTTATTGCGAGTAGTGTTGCTGTTTGTACTCCAATGGCTATTCCAGCAAACTCAATGATTATTGGTCCGGGTAATGTAAAATTTAAGGATTTCCTAAAGCCTGGATTGGCGATTAGTTTAGTCTGTTTTATCGTTAGTATGATTTTACTGCCGATTTTTTATCCCTTTTATTAATTCATGATATTACTTTTTATATTTCAGATTATTAGGTTTGAGGCTTTATTATGAATAATTCGGTGCTATTAGGCGAAGGCTTCACCCTGATGTTCCTCGGCATGGGGTTCGTGCTGGC
>NZ_JBEAFR010000014.1:0-10904 GCF_040062315.1 Klebsiella sp. GW_Kp181 | reverse complement strand
AGATACGTGCTCTGATCCTTCAACTCAGCAAAAGTTCGATTTATTCAACAAAGCCGTCTCCCGTATGACGGGTTCTATTTAAGATGATGTTAATTTCAGTATCTGTTATTACAGTTGGGTATCGGTGATGCTGCCAACTTACTGATTTAGTGTATGATGGTGTTTTTGAGGTGCTCCAGTGGCTTCTGTTTCTATGGGGTCAGTTTGGATATCGAAAATTATTGTACGTTAAGGTCGTTTTTTGACCTTTCTACTTTAGCTGGCCTCAGCCGACGAAACTTACCGGAGGCCGGTATTCTGTTGTTTTTCCAGATGTAATCGCCTGTCAGATTGATATGCTCCCAGCCTAACGGCGACAAATGTGACAGCAGTTGCTCGTTGATCTTCACCCCTTTACGCTTCAGGGCATCGACCGCTCTTTCCATATACACTGTATTCCACAGCGAGATAGTTGCTGTCAGCAGCGTCAGTCCACTGGCGCGGTAGCTCTGATTTTCCGGTTTACGATCCCTGATTTCACCCAGACGGTGCAGGAATACCGCGCGCGCTAGAGAGAGCTCCCATCGCTGCGCGACGGGCCCCAACCGGAGAACCAAGTTAGTTACAGCATTCAAATGAAAATTCATCATAAAACCGGCGCCGGTTTGCCAGCCAGGAGCCCCTCCCCACCACTGAAAAGCGCCGCCGCCCCCGGCCGAAGGCCGGGAGTAGTGTCGCTTTTAATGATGGGTGTTGTAACTACTCTTCGTCATCTCTGTGAGTAGTGTCGCGGTAAGTTCTGGGATACACGCTCGTAAGCGGCCCTAACGGCCCGCTAACGCGGAGATACGCCCCGACTGCGGCTGTCGCCTTGCCGGGACCACTCCGACCGCGTACAGAGGCATCTGAGCCGTTTTTAGCGGGTATAGCTTTGCAGGGAAGGGGGTGGGTGAGGCAGAACCTGTCAAAACAGCAGCCGGCTGCGCCGGGCGACGGCGCCATTTACCCGCAGTACTCCATTCAACTTCAGCTGGCGCCTCCATGCCGCTGACGCGGCATTATCTATACTTTAAGTCTGGCCACTGGAGGTAACCATGTGCGGACGTTTTTCTCAGTCTATGACGCGGGAAGAGTATCTTTCTCTCCTCGCCAATGAAGCCGATCGAAATATTGCCTACGGGCTTTGTTGAATAAATCAGATTTCGGGTAAGTCTCCCCCGTAGCGGGTTGTGTTTTCAGGCAATACGCACGCTTTCAGGCATACCTGCTTTCGTCATTTTGTTCAGCGCTCGTACCAGGGCCATAGCCTCTGCAACCTGACCATCGTAGTCACGCAGTGTCAGTGAACCTCCGAACAGCTGTTTTACCCGGTACATCGCCGTTTCCGCTATCGAGCGACGGTTGTAATCTGTTGTCCATTTCCACCGCGCATTACTCCCGGTCATTCGCTGATTAGCCACTGCACGGTTACGGTCTGCATATTCACCGGGCCAGTAACCCGCACCTTTTCGGGGAGGGATAAGCGCGCTGATTTTCTTACGCCGCAGTTCATCGTGACAGAGCCGGGTGTCGTAAGCGCCGTCTGCCGATGCTGCCCTGATTTTTCTGTGAGTCTGCCGGATAAGACCCGGGAAGGCTTCTGAGTCCGTCACATTGTTCAGGGGGTCTGACGCTCAGTGGAACGAAAACTCACGTTAAGGGATTTTGGTCATGAGATTATCAAAAAGGATCTTCACCTAGATCCTTTTAAATTAAAAATGAAGTTTTAAATCAATCTAAAGTATATATGAGTAAACTTGGTCTGACAGTTACCAATGCTTAATCAGTGAGGCACCTATCTCAGCGATCTGTCTATTTCGTTCATCCATAGTTGCCTGACTCCCCGTCGTGTAGATAACTACGATACGGGAGGGCTTACCATCTGGCCCCAGTGCTGCAATGATACCGCGAGACCCACGCTCACCGGCTCCAGATTTATCAGCAATAAACCAGCCAGCCGGAAGGGCCGAGCGCAGAAGTGGTCCTGCAACTTTATCCGCCTCCATCCAGTCTATTAATTGTTGCCGGGAAGCTAGAGTAAGTAGTTCGCCAGTTAATAGTTTGCGCAACGTTGTTGCCATTGCTGCAGGCATCGTGGTGTCACGCTCGTCGTTTGGTATGGCTTCATTCAGCTCCGGTTCCCAACGATCAAGGCGAGTTACATGATCCCCCATGTTGTGCAAAAAAGCGGTTAGCTCCTTCGGTCCTCCGATCGTTGTCAGAAGTAAGTTGGCAGCAGTGTTATCACTCATGGTTATGGCGGCACTGTTGCAAATAGTCGGTGGTGATAAACTTATCATCCCCTTTTGCTGATGGAGCTGCACATGAACCCATTCAAAGGCCGGCATTTTCAGCGTGACATCATTCTGTGGGCCGTACGCTGGTACTGCAAATACGGCATCAGTTACCGTGAGCTGCAGGAGATGCTGGCTGAACGCGGAGTGAATGTCGATCACTCCACGATTTACCGCTGGGTTCAGCGTTATGCGCCTGAAATGGAAAAACGGCTGCGCTGGTACTGGCGTAACCCTTCCGATCTTTGCCCGTGGCACATGGATGAAACCTACGTGAAGGTCAATGGCCGCTGGGCGTATCTGTACCGGGCCGTCGACAGCCGGGGCCGCACTGTCGATTTTTATCTCTCCTCCCGTCGTAACAGCAAAGCTGCATACCGGTTTCTGGGTAAAATCCTCAACAACGTGAAGAAGTGGCAGATCCCGCGATTCATCAACACGGATAAAGCGCCCGCCTATGGTCGCGCGCTTGCTCTGCTCAAACGCGAAGGCCGGTGCCCGTCTGACGTTGAACACCGACAGATTAAGTACCGGAACAACGTGATTGAATGCGATCATGGCAAACTGAAACGGATAATCGGCGCCACGCTGGGATTTAAATCCATGAAGACGGCTTACGCCACCATCAAAGGTATTGAGGTGATGCGTGCACTACGCAAAGGCCAGGCCTCAGCATTTTATTATGGTGATCCCCTGGGCGAAATGCGCCTGGTAAGCAGAGTTTTTGAAATGTAAGGCCTTTGAATAAGACAAAAGGCTGCCTCATCGCTAACTTTGCAACAGTGCCGTCTATTAATTGTTGCCGGGAAGCTAGAGTAAGTAGTTCGCCAGTTAATAGTTTGCGCAACGTTGTTGCCATTGCTGCAGGCATCGTGGTGTCACGCTCGTCGTTTGGTATGGCTTCATTCAGCTCCGGTTCCCAACGATCAAGGCGAGTTACATGATCCCCCATGTTGTGCAAAAAAGCGGTTAGCTCCTTCGGTCCTCCGATCGTTGTCAGAAGTAAGTTGGCCGCAGTGTTATCACTCATGGTTATGGCAGCACTGCATAATTCTCTTACTGTCATGCCATCCGTAAGATGCTTTTCTGTGACTGGTGAGTACTCAACCAAGTCATTCTGAGAATAGTGTATGCGGCGACCGAGTTGCTCTTGCCCGGCGTCAACACGGGATAATACCGCACCACATAGCAGAACTTTAAAAGTGCTCATCATTGGAAAACGTTCTTCGGGGCGAAAACTCTCAAGGATCTTACCGCTGTTGAGATCCAGTTCGATGTAACCCACTCGTGCACCCAACTGATCTTCAGCATCTTTTACTTTCACCAGCGTTTCTGGGTGAGCAAAAACAGGAAGGCAAAATGCCGCAAAAAAGGGAATAAGGGCGACACGGAAATGTTGAATACTCATACTCTTCCTTTTTCAATATTATTGAAGCATTTATCAGGGTTATTGTCTCATGAGCGGATACATATTTGAATGTATTTAGAAAAATAAACAAATAGGGGTTCCGCGCACATTTCCCCGAAAAGTGCCACCTGACGTCTAAGAAACCATTATTATCATGACATTAACCTATAAAAATAGGCGTATCACGAGGCCCTTTCGTCTTCAAGAATTTTATAAACCGTGGAGCGGGCAATACTGAGCTGATGAGCAATTTCCGTTGCACCAGTGCCCTTCTGATGAAGCGTCAGCACGACGTTCCTGTCCACGGTACGCCTGCGGCCAAATTTGATTCCTTTCAGCTTTGCTTCCTGTCGGCCCTCATTCGTGCGCTCTAGGATCCTCCGGCGTTCAGCCTGTGCCACAGCCGACAGGATGGTGACCACCATTTGCCCCATATCACCGTCGGTACTGATCCCGTCATCAATGAACCGGACTGCCACGCCCTGAGCGTCAAATTCCTTTATCAGTTGGATCATATCGGCAGTGTCGCGGCCAAGACGGTCGAGCTTCTTAACCAGAATGACATCACCTTCCTCCACCTTCATCCTCAGCAAATCCAGCCCTTCCCGATCTGTTGAACTGCCGGATGCCTTATCGGTAAATATACGGTTTGCTTTCACACCTGCGTCTTTGAGTGCTCTGACCTGAAGATCAAGAGACTGCTGACTGGTTGAGACCCGAGCGTAACCAAAAAGTCGCATAAAAATGTACCTTAAATCGAATATCGGACAACTCATGTCTATTATTACAAATTTACGATTTAATAGACATATTAATGTAACAGTTTTACGATGTCCGATAATTTATAACATTTCGTACGGTTGGAAAAATGTTACTAAATGCCCGTCAGGCAGGGAGGCCGATATGCCCGTTGACTTTCTGACCACTGAGCAGACTGAAAGCTATGGCAGATTCACCGGTGAACCGGATGAGCTTCAGCTGGCACGATATTTTCACCTTGATGAAGCAGACAAGGAATTTATCGGAAAAAGCAGAGGTGATCACAACCGTCTGGGCATTGCCCTGCAAATTGGATGTGTCCGTTTTCTGGGCACCTTCCTCACCGATATGAATCATATTCCTTCCGGCGTCCGGCATTTTACCGCCAGACAGCTCGGGATTCGTGATATCACCGTTCTTGCAGAATACGGTCAGAGGGAAAATACCCGCCGTGAGCATGCAGCGCTGATACGTCAGCACTATCAGTATCGTGAATTTGCCTGGCCCTGGACATTTCGCCTTACCCGTCTTTTATATACCCGGAGCTGGATAAGCAACGAACGTCCTGGCCTGCTTTTCGATCTGGCGACAGGGTGGCTTATGCAACATCGTATTATTCTCCCCGGAGCCACTACGCTGACCCGGTTGATTTCAGAGGTAAGGGAAAAGGCGACGTTGCGCCTGTGGAACAAACTGGCACTGATACCGTCAGCCGAACAGCGTTCACAGCTGGAGATGCTGCTGGGGCCAACTGATTGCAGCCGCCTGTCTTTACTGGAATCACTGAAAAAGGGCCCTGTGACCATCAGTGGTCCGGCGTTTAATGAAGCAATTGAACGCTGGAAAACTCTGAACGATTTTGGCCTGCATGCTGAAAACCTGAGTACACTCCCGGCTGTGCGCCTGAAAAATCTCGCACGTTATGCTGGTATGACTTCGGTGTTCAATATTGCCAGGATGTCACCGCAGAAAAGGATGGCGGTTCTGGTTGCCTTTGTCCTTGCATGGGAAACGCTGGCGCTGGATGATGCATTGGACGTTCTGGACGCCATGCTGGCCGTTATCATCCGTGACGCCAGAAAGATTGGGCAGAAAAAACGGCTCCGCTCGCTGAAGGATCTGGATAAATCTGCATTGGCGCTCGCCAGCGCATGTTCGTACCTGCTGAAAGAAGAAACACCGGACGAATCGATTCGTGCTGAGGTGTTCAGCTACATCCCAAGGCAAAAGCTGGCTGAAATCATCACGCTTGTCCGTGAAATTGCCCGGCCCTCAGACGATAATTTTCATGAAGAAATGGTGGAGCAGTACGGGCGCGTTCGTCGTTTCCTGCCCCATCTGCTGAATACCGTTAAATTTTCATCCGCACCTGCCGGGGTTACCACTCTGAATGCCTGTGACTACCTCAGCCGGGAGTTCAGCTCACGGCGGCAGTTTTTTGACGACGCACCAACGGAAATTATCAGTCGGTCATGGAAACGGCTGGTGATTAACAAGGAAAAACATATCACCCGCAGGGGATACACGCTCTGCTTTCTCAGTAAACTGCAGGATAGTCTGAGGCGGAGGGATGTCTACGTTACCGGCAGTAACCGGTGGGGAGATCCTCGTGCAAGATTACTACAGGGTGCTGACTGGCAGGCAAACCGGATTAAGGTTTATCGTTCTTTGGGGCACCCGACAGACCCGCAGGAAGCAATAAAATCTCTGGGTCATCAGCTTGATAGTCGTTACAGACAGGTTGCTGCACGTCTTTGCGAAAATGAGGCTGTCGAACTCGATGTTTCTGGCCCGAAGCCCCGGTTGACAATTTCTCCCCTCGCCAGTCTTGATGAGCCGGACAGTCTGAAACGACTGAGCAAAATGATCAGTGATCTACTCCCTCCGGTGGATTTAACGGAGTTGCTGCTCGAAATTAACGCCCATACCGGATTTGCTGATGAGTTTTTCCATGCTAGTGAAGCCAGTGCCAGAGTTGATGATCTGCCCGTCAGCATCAGCGCCGTGCTGATGGCTGAAGCCTGCAATATCGGTCTGGAACCACTGATCAGATCAAATGTTCCTGCACTGACCCGACACCGGCTGAACTGGACAAAAGCGAACTATCTGCGGGCTGAAACTATCACCAGCGCTAATGCCAGACTGGTTGATTTTCAGGCAACGCTGCCACTGGCACAGATATGGGGTGGAGGAGAAGTGGCATCTGCAGATGGAATGCGCTTTGTTACGCCAGTCAGAACAATCAATGCCGGACCGAACCGCAAATACTTTGGTAATAACAGAGGGATCACCTGGTACAACTTTGTGTCCGATCAGTATTCCGGCTTTCATGGCATCGTTATACCGGGGACGCTGAGGGACTCTATCTTTGTGCTGGAAGGTCTTCTGGAACAGGAGACCGGGCTGAATCCAACCGAAATTATGACCGATACAGCAGGTGCCAGCGAACTTGTCTTTGGCCTTTTCTGGCTGCTGGGATACCAGTTTTCTCCACGCCTGGCTGATGCCGGTGCTTCGGTTTTCTGGCGAATGGACCATGATGCCGACTATGGCGTGCTGAATGATATTGCCAGAGGGCAATCAGATCCCCGAAAAATAGTCCTTCAGTGGGACGAAATGATCCGGACCGCTGGCTCCCTGAAGCTGGGCAAAGTACAGGTTTCAGTGCTGGTCCGTTCATTGCTGAAAAGTGAACGTCCTTCCGGACTGACTCAGGCAATCATTGAAGTGGGGCGCATCAACAAAACGCTGTATCTGCTTAATTATATTGATGATGAAGATTACCGCCGGCGCATTCTGACCCAGCTTAATCGGGGAGAAAGTCGCCATGCCGTTGCCAGAGCCATCTGTCACGGTCAAAAAGGTGAGATAAGAAAACGATATACCGACGGTCAGGAAGATCAACTGGGCACACTGGGGCTGGTCACTAACGCCGTCGTGTTATGGAACACTATTTATATGCAGGCAGCCCTGGATCATCTCCGGGCGCAGGGTGAAACACTGAATGATGAAGATATCGCACGCCTCTCCCCGCTTTGCCACGGACATATCAATATGCTCGGCCATTATTCCTTCACGCTGGCAGAACTGGTGACCAAAGGACATCTGAGACCATTAAAAGAGGCGTCAGAGGCAGAAAACGTTGCTTAACGTGAGTTTTCGTTCCACTGAGCGTCAGACCCCTTCAGCGACAGGTCTGCACAGATGATTTCATGTGTGTTGCTGTCAACTGCCAGATGCAACTTTCGCCATATACGACGGCGTTCCTGGCCATGCTTTTTGACTTTCCACTCGCCTTCACCAAAGACCTTCAGCCCGGTGGAATCAATCACCAGATGCGCGATTTCACCCCGGGTGAACGTTTTGAAACTGACGTTAACCGACTTTGCCCGCCTGCTGACACAGCTGTAATCCGGGCAGCGTAGCGGAACGTTCATCAGAGAAAAAATGGAATCAATAAAGCCCTGCGCAGCGCGCAGGGTCAGCCTGAATACGCGTTTAATGACCAGCACAGTCGTGATGGCAAGGTCAGAATAGCGCTGAGGTCTGCCTCGTGAAGAAGGTGTTGCTGACTCATACCAGGCCTGAATAGCTTCATCATCCAGCCAGAAAGTTATGGAGCCACGGTTGATGAGGGCTTTATTGTAGGTGGGCCAGTTGGTTATTTTGAACTTTTGCTTTGCCACGGAACGGTCTGCGTTGTCGGGAAGATGCGTGATCTGATCCTTCAACTCAGCAAAAGTTCGATTTATTCAACAAAGCCCATTCAGTCCTCAATTTGTGCATTTTTTAAACGAAAAAAGGGTGTCTAATACGGTGAAATCATAGTATTACCAAAGTAATAAATAAAAAGTTATTTAAATCAGTAATTTAGATTTGATTTGTAATACCTGGGTAATACCGCAGCATGGCTAAATTTTGTTTTTTTTCTTTTAAATCAGTGCAATAGCGTGATTTATCACGCTGCGTTAGGTGTATAGCAGGTTAAGGGATAAAAAATCATCTTTTTTTGGTAGGGCGATCTCCGTAGGTTAAGGGGCATTTGGCTAAAAAGCGTCCTATTCTTTGATGGTCATGCTTGCATGACCATCTGAGCAACCAAAAACTACAGATAAACTACAGATAAACTACAAAAAACGTTTTGCCTTAGTGTTGTAAGACTACAAATAGACTACAATAAAACTACAAATAAACTACAAAAAACGTGACAGACTACAAATAGACTACAATAAAACTACAGATAAACTACAAAACTCGATTGACCCCTTCTTACGAGTGTTGTAGAGTCATTTTCATACAACGGAGGGGGTTATGAATAAACCAGCAGATCTGAAACCCCGCAACTTATCGGCTGCTGTCAGATTGCGCCTAAATGAAATCGAGAACTGGCTGGACAGAGGGCTAACGCGGCATGAAATTGCTGAAATCCTCGACAGCGAATACAGCTTTTCGGTAACAGCCAAAGGGCTTGAGATGGCACTGTATAGAACGCGGCAAAACCGAAAAAATGTATTGCACAATACGCATGATAAGAGTAGCGCGAAGGGTGCAGCGGAAAGTGTATTGCACAATACACAACCGTCTGAGCCTGAAGTGCAGGAAAGTAAAAAAGCAGAGAGTCCCGGCATTATTGATAAAGAATTCTTCAAGAAAATCGGTGAGAATTTCGACCCTAAGAAGTTCAACAAAAAATTCTGAGGTGATTTATGAAAGTAGCGGTAATTAATTACAGTGGCAGTGTTCGTAAAACCTTAATTTCATCTTACCTGTTAGCCCCGCGCGGCTTTGTTGAATAAATCAGATTTCGGGTAAGTCTCCCCCGTAGCGGGTTGTGTTTTCAGGCAATACGCACGCTTTCAGGCATACCTGCTTTCGTCATTTTGTTCAGCGCTCGTACCAGGGCCATAGCCTCTGCAACCTGACCATCGTAGTCACGCAGTGTCAGTGAACCTCCGAACAGCTGTTTTACCCGGTACATCGCCGTTTCCGCTATCGAGCGACGGTTGTAATCTGTTGTCCATTTCCACCGCGCATTACTCCCGGTCAGCCGCTGATTCGCAACAGCACGGTTACGGTCTGCATATTCACCGGGCCAGTAACCCGCGCCTTTTCGGGGCGGGATAAGCGCGCTGATTTTCTTACGCCGCAGTTCATCGTGACAGAGTTGGGTGTCGTAAGCGCCGTCTGCCGATGCTGCCCTGATTTTTCTGTGAGTCTGCCGGATAAGACCCGGGAAGGCTTCTGAGTCCGTCACATTGTTCAGCGACAGGTTTGCACAGATGATTTCATGTGTGTTGCTGTCAACTGCCAGATGCAACTTTCGCCATATACGACGGCGTTCCTGGCCATGCTTTTTGACTTTCCATTCGCCTTCACCAAAGACCTTCAGCCCGGTGGAATCAATCACCAGATGCGCGATTTCACCCCGGGTGAACGTTTTGAAACTGACATTAACCGACTTTGCGCGCTTGCTGACACTGGTGTAATCCGGGCAGCGCAACGGAACATTTATCAGTGTAAAAATGGAATCAATAAAACCCTGTGCAGCCCGCAGGGTCAGCCTGAACACGCGTTTAATGACCAGAACGGTGGTGACGGCGAGATCAGAATAGCGCTGAGGTCTTCCCCGTGATGAAGGCGTTGCCGACTCATACCAGGCCTGAATAGCTTCATCATCCAGCCAGAAAGTTATGGAGCCACGGTTGATGAGGGCTTTATTGTAGGTGGGCCAGTTGGTTATTTTGAACTTTTGCTTTGCCACGGAATGGTCTGCGTTGTCGGGAAGATGCGTGATCTGATCCTTCAACTCAGCAAAAGTTCGATTTATTCAACAAAGCCGTCTGTGTTGTAAAATGGCGCCGAAAGCCCGGCGTAGCCGGTTGCCGGGCTATAAATTCTGCCACCCTACCCCCTGCCCTGATTAGCCTTAACTCGCGAACAGCAATGAAGAAGTCAAAGTAATCCCTTTTAACCCCGGTGAGCGGGCTTTACGGCGTTTACGACGTAAAGGGCGTGATTTCCGGGGCCTAAGCGGCGGCAGCTTGCTGCTGACGCTTAGGGGGATGTTCATCAACTATTTCAGCGACACCAGGGAACTTAACACGGTAGCTGCAAAGCCCTAATCCCGCTCACCGCCACGCAGCTGCCGTACGTCCCCCACGGGGGTGCGCAGTGCTGCGCGCGGGAACGGCGGCCCGTCTGCGGGACGCGGCGCCGTACTGCGCGTTAGCGGCCGCACGCGGCCGGTTACGGGGGACACTCCGCCATACGACCAGCGACCCGCTGAGCTGCACAATCCACAGATAACACAAGCTACATACATGTCGATATGGGAATCGGCCCACCTTGCCGGGCGCCGGTGCCGTGTGGAAATCCGCCCACCTTGCCGCGCGCCGGTGCCGTGTGGGAATCCGCCCACCTTGCCG
>NZ_JBEAFR010000013.1:0-16768 GCF_040062315.1 Klebsiella sp. GW_Kp181 | reverse complement strand
CCCCTTACAGGGGGCATTCTCAAAAGCCACCTTCTCAGAAGGTGGTCTTTTACTTATTCTTCGGCCACAGGTAAGGGCCAGCCGCCAAGACGCTTCCAGCGGTTGACGATTTCGCAGAATAGCTGCGCCGTTTGTTCGGTATCGTAAAGCGCAGAGTGGGCCTGAGTCCCGTCAAATGCCATTCCGGCGGCGATACAGGCTTTCGACAATACCGTTTGGCCAAGCGCAAGACCGCTCAGGGCCGCGGTATCGAAGGTGACGAACGGATGGAATGGATTACGTTTCAGCCCCGCACGTTCTGCCGCCGCCATGGTAAAGCTATGGTCGAATGTGGCGTTATGCGCGACCATAATAGCGCGGCTGCAGTCGCTCTCTTTCATGCCCTTGCGGATCATTTTAAAAATCGCGTGCAGCGCATCGTATTCGCTCACCGCACCGCGCTCGGGATCGTTGGGGTTAATACCGTTAAAAGCCAGAGCTTCGGGCTGCAGGTTTGCGCCCTCAAAAGGTTCAACATGAAAATGCAGCGTTTCGTCCGGCATGAGCCAGCCTTCTTCGTCCATTTTCAGCGTAATAGCGGCGATCTCCAGCAGGGCGTCGGTTTTGGCATTAAATCCGGCGGTTTCAACATCAATTACCACTGGATAAAAACCGCGAAAACGGTCGCACAGACCATTCAGTTGAGCGTTCTCGGACATCAGATTCTCTTAGCTGGAAAAAAGTAGCGCGCATTATGGCAAATTTTGCCGCGGCTTGCAGCAGGAAGGGGATAAAACAGCGGGCACCGCGGGCGCCCGCAGCAGATTAGTTGCCGAGGCCTTTTCCGGCGTCTTTCTCTTCAATCAGCTCGATTTTATAACCATCCGGATCTTCGACGAAGGCGATGACCGTCGTACCGCCTTTAACCGGGCCGGCTTCACGGGTCACATTGCCGCCGTTCTGACGAATACGTTCGCAGGCTTCCGCCGCGTTTTCAACGCTCAGCGCAATATGACCATACGCGTTACCGAGATCGTACTTATCCACGCCCCAGTTGTAGGTCAGCTCAATCACGGCGGTATCGCTTTCTTCGCCGTAACCCACGAATGCCAGCGAGTATTTATATTCAGTGTTTTCGCTGGTGCGCAGCAGTTTCATGCCCAGCACATTGGTGTAAAACTCAATAGAACGTTGCAGGTCGCCAACGCGCAGCATGGTGTGAAGTAAGCGCATAATGTCCCCTATGCAGTTTATTTTGATACATCAGAGCGTTGAGTATAGCGGCGATAACCCGCCGCTATCAATGGAGGGATTACAGGGTAGGGTAATCGGTATAACCTTCCGCGCCGCCGCCGTAGAAGCTTTCCGGACGCTGTGGGTTCAGAGCGGCCTTTTTCTGCAGGCGCGCCACCAGGTCCGGGTTAGCAATGTAGTCGCGACCAAAGGCCACGGCATCGATCAGCCCTTTACCGATCAGATCGTTGGCCTTTTCAACCGTGTAGGCGCCCGCGCCGATAATAGCGCCCGGGAAACGGTCGCGCACTTTCTGGCGGAACTCATCGCTGTACGGTTGGCCGCCAGCCCAGTCCGGTTCGGACATGTGCAGGTAGGCAATACCGCGTTTCGCCAGCTCTTCGATCAGATAGAGCGCGTCGGCTTCTTCATTCGGGCCATTATCGACGTTCTGGAAGCTGCCGATGGGCGAGACGCGAATACCGATACGGTCGGCGCTCCATTCTTTACTCACCGCATCAACCACTTCCAGCACCAGGCGAGCGCGATTTTCCACGCTGCCGCCGTACTGGTCAGTACGATGGTTGGCAGAAGGGGAAAGGAACTGGTGCAGCAGGTAACCGTGGGCGGAGTGCAGTTCGACAAGATCGAATCCGGCATCGCGGGCGTTACCTACCGCCTGACGGAAATCATCAACGATCCCTGGGATCTCGTGGGTTTCGAGCGCGCGCGGCATTGAGGTGTCAACGCGAATGGCATGGCCGTTTTCGTCGCGCAGCGAAGTCCGGGTGCCCGCGCTGATGGCCGATGGCGCAACCGGGGCGGCGCCGCCGGGCTGGATGCTGCTGTGCGAAATACGCCCGGTATGCCACAGCTGGACGGCAATACGCCCGTTTTCAGCGTGGACGCCGGCGGTGATCTTTTTCCATGCGGCAATCTGTTCCGGACTGTGCAGCCCTGGCGCACCCGCGTAGCCTTTAGCCTGAGCGGAAATCTGGGTCGCTTCGGAAATAATCAGGCCGGAGCTGGCGCGCTGGCGGTAGTATTCGCCCATCAGCGGGGTGGGAATATCCCCTGGCTCAATGCTGCGCAGACGCGTTAGCGGAGCCATAAACACGCGATTCGGCACGGTTACCGCACCTACTTTCAACGGGGTAAACAACTTTGATTCTGACATAATGACTCCTGAGTAGACCGGTCGTCTTGAAACGGGTTAAATAAAAACGCCTGTTATAGGGCAGGCGCAGCAATAATTTTTTTAGCGTGGGCCAGGGCGCTTTCCAGCGGCGTTGCGCTGTGCGTAATCTTGGCCTGCAGATTCGCCCCCAGCCACAGAGAGTAAAGCACCTGCGAGAGCGTTAATGCGTCACCGTCAAACGTCAGGCTACCTTCCTGACGACCTTGCTCCAGCGCATCGGCCAGCAGGGTAATGATCTGACTGGCCCCTTTATCCATCGCGGTGCGCATATCTTCCGACAGATCGCAGACCTCTGCCGACAACTTCACCGTCAGGCAGCCACTAATGATGCCCTGCTGGCAAAACTGGGTCAGCGTATGCTGATAGTAGGCCAAAAGGCGGTCGCGATAGTTTCCCTCGCCGTGGGCAAAATGCTCAACCAGGCGCTGAAGATATCCGGCGTAGTGATGGTCGAGCAGCGCTACGCCAAAGGCTTCTTTAGAGCGAAAATAGTGATAGAAAGAACCTTTCGGCACTTCCGCTGTTTTTAGCAGTTCACTCAGCCCCATACCGGTAAAACCCCGATGCATACAAAGCTGCTCGCCGGTGGCCAGGATATGTTCGCGGGTATTGCATTCACTGTGTTTGTTCATGGCGCTCACTGTAATAGACCGATTGGTCTAATGCAAGCCATAATTAAAAATGCTGCCTGGCGCAGAGGGCGACGAACAAAATTTGCGTACGGCGGATGAAACGTCTTCAATAAAGACAGAGATGAGCGGCTGGAGAGGCGAAGTGGCTGAACAACTGGAGTTCTTCCCGGTACAGAGTCCCTGCCGGGGGATTTGTCAGTCTGATGAACGCGGCTACTGCCGGGGGTGCATGCGTAGCCGCGATGAGCGTTTCAACTGGCAGAAAATGAGCGATGCGCAAAAGCAGGATGTTCTGCGTCTGTGTCGCCAGCGGCTGCTGCGTAAATTACGCGCAGCTAAGCAGGATAGTGCGGAAGAACCGCAGCAACCCTCACTGTTTTAAGCAAAAAATTGCGTATACTCAGGACACTTTTTTATTGAGGAAGCTGTTATGGTTCAGCGTATTGCTATGGCTCCCCAGGGGCCGGAATTCTCTCGTTTTGTGATGGGCTACTGGCGTCTGATGGACTGGAAGATGTCCGCTCAAGCGCTGGTGGGCTTTGTGGAGCAACACCTGGATCTGGGCATCACCACCATCGATCATGCCGATATTTACGGCGACTATCGCTGTGAGGCGGCGTTTGGCGAAGCGTTAAAGCTGGCGCCCCATCTGCGCAACCGGATGGAGATCGTCACCAAATGCGGAATTGCCACGAAAGCGCGGGCAGAAAATACCATCGGCCACTATATTACCGACCGCGACCATATTGTGCTGAGCGCGGAGCAGTCGCTGCGTAATCTGGCGACCGACCATCTGGACCTGCTGCTGATTCATCGCCCGGACCCGCTGATGGATGCTGACGAAGTGGCTGAGGCCTTCCTGGCTTTACATCATAGCGGCAAGGTTCGCCACTTCGGCGTGTCGAACTTTACCCCCGCCCAATTTACCCTGCTGCAGTCGCGCCTGCCGTTTACCCTGGCGACTAATCAGGTGGAAATTTCCCCGGTTCACCAGCCGCTGCTGCTTGACGGTACGCTCGATCAGCTTCAGCAGCTGCGCATCCGACCGATGGCCTGGTCCTGCCTCGGCGGCGGCCGTTTGTTTAACGACGAAAGCTTCCAGCCGCTGCGCGATGAGCTGGTCCGCGTCGCTCAGGAGCTCAATGCGGAAAGCATTGAGCAGGTGGTGTATGCCTGGATCCTGCGTCTGCCGTCGCAGCCGCTGCCAATTATTGGTTCAGGAAAAATTGAGCGCGTGCGCTCGGCGGTTGTCGCTGAAAAGCTAAATATGAGCCGTCAGCAGTGGTTCCGCATTCGCAAAGCGGCCTTAGGCTACGACGTTCCGTAAACACCGACACCTCAGCAATGGCCTACACTGAATAGTGATAGAGCCATTGAGGAGGTGTTATGCAACGATGTATTCTCGCCATACTTACCCTGGCCGCCTGTGCGGGCGTGCAGGCGGCCAGCGAAAGCGTCGATATCAATCTTGTGACCAGCCAGAGCGTTGGTCAGGCCATCGGTAGCGTGAAAATTAGTGAAACCGCGAAAGGTCTTGAGTTTACTCCGGACCTGAAAGCGCTGCCTCCCGGCGAGCACGGCTTCCATATTCACGCCAACGGTAGCTGCCAGCCGGCCATCAAAGAAGGTAAAGCCGTCGCCGCTGGCGCAGCCGGCGGACATTACGATCCGCAAAACACCGGAAAGCATGAAGGTCCTGACGGCGCCGGTCATCTCGGCGATCTGCCGTTCCTGGTGGTTAATAACGACGGAAAAGCCACCCAGCCGGTGGTCGCGCCGCGTTTAAAAACCCTCGATGAAGTGAAAGGCAAGGCGCTGATGATTCACGTGGGGGGCGATAATATGTCCGACAGCCCGCAGCCTCTCGGCGGTGGCGGCGAGCGCTTCGCCTGCGGCGTCATCAAGTAGTCCTTTCCGTCAACGTTCCTGCGATCGGCGCCTGTTCCAGCTGAGACAGGGCGCACCAGAGTCGCCAGATAACCGCCGCCAGCTCTCTGGCGGCGGGCTGGTGGTGGCGATTAAGCGCGTCGCAGATGCGCTGCAGTTCCTGCAGCGTTGAAGCGAGAGGGCGCTGCTGAACGCCGCGCTCGCTCATCACGTCACGCAGCAGGCTAATGCACAGATCGCGCACCTGCGAGAGCGGGTCGGAGCGCGTTTCCCAGTCGCGTAGTTGCCACACCACGTGAGAACAATTGAGTAACACGACGCCCCAGCGCAGCAGCCAGCGGCGCGCCAGCGCATCCTGACTGTTGCTAAGCTGGCTGATGTGATGATAAACCAGCGACTCAAATTCATGTTCACTATGCTGCGGACGACGGCTCAATTGGTCGACAAAGTGACGCCGTAACGCACGGATGTGCCGACGGCTTTTACGCGCGTCTGAACCTGGACTGATAATGGCGAAAGCCAGCCAGGCGAGTCCTACCCCAATGATTTTTCCCAGATTATCATTAAGAAACGAAGCGTAGTCGTATACCGGCGGGTTGGTGACCGAAATAAATGAGCCCATAAAAACGATCAACTGCCCCCACAGTCCGGCGAGCTTTGGCATCTGTTGTTTGAGCAACTGCATGGTGGTCAGCAAGGGAAACAGAAATAGCAAAAACTGCCATAAATCGGTTATCTGCACCATCAGGCCAAATTTCACGACAAAGCTAAAGAGCGAAAGCAGGATCAGGGTACGCATTAAAAGCGTTAATGATTTAAACGGTGAGGGCGAAACCGAATAGAGCACGCAGCAGATAGCTGCCAGGGTAAGCGCTGCAGCGCAGGCCTGCCACTGGGTGCTTATACCCCATGCGCCGACCATCACCAGCGCGCAAAAAGCGCGAACTCCGTTCCAGAGAGCTTCGGCCTGATCGGTATGGCGGGCCAGCGCTGGTGCGGAAGGTACGTTGAATTCGGTGATCGCGGTGGCGTTTTCGATGCGCCTGAGCCAGCGGCTGCTCTCCAGATACAGGCGACAAAAATAGCGCAGGCGCTTCCAGAAGGCGATGTGTCGGTAGTCGGCATCGGCGGGCGGCGCAAGCGGCGCGATAATGCGGGCAACGCTGTAAGCATCGGCGTTTGAAAGCGCTAACTCGCTGAGCAAAGACTCCAGAATCTCGCGAGTACGAGCGGGCGCGGCGGGCCAGTTAAGCAGCATCCGCCGCAGGCTCGAAATGACGCTGGTCATTCGTAGCTGCTGATGTAGCAGATAGTTGAGCAGCGGATTTTGCCGGCGAAAGCGATAGTGGCTCCAGAAGGCCTGAATGCGCAGCAGATTCATGGTCAGGATTTGCCCAATCACGCTCTCGTGCGCGGCCCGGATAGCATCGGTTGTTTCCGGGACCCACAGCAGACTGGCGTGTTCCAGCAGGCGGGCATGCATATTTTTTAGCGCGCTCAGTAGCGTGGTGCCGTCGGAAGTACTCGGTAAAATCATCATCATTAGCCCGCCGCACAATATACCGACGATAACCTCGCAGACGCGCGACTGGGCGATAGTCCACAGTTCGTTAGCATCGGTAATATTGATAACCGGGAAAGCGATAATCGCGCAGGTGTAGCCCGCAAGCTGGAATGCATAGGCGACGTTATTGGTGAACATCGCGCAGGCCCAGGTACAGAGGGCTATCCACGCCGAAATACTAAAAAGAAATAGCCACGGATCGTTGAGCGTATGACCGGCCAGCAGCAGCGCCGCGCAGGCGCCGAGCAGGCTGCCGGCAATACGGCCAAAGCTTTTGCTGATCACGCCGCCGACGGTGGGAAAGCTGACTACCGCGGCGGAAGTCATCGCCCAGTAGGGTTCGTCAAGATTCAGCCAGTAGGCGACGCTCAGCGCCAGGCACATGGCAATCCCGTTACGCAGGGCATAGCGCCACTGCGGACGGCTGGCCTTAATCCAGGGAAGAGAGCGCCACGTCAGGGCCTGTAGCTTCATTACTGCGCGCCAATGGCAACGGTGCAGGTGGTACCGGAGACCAACGTGATATCCGGCGGCAGATGGTCAAACTCAATGCGCACCGGCACGCGCTGGGCAAGGCGTACCCAGGGAATATTCGGTTTAATATTCGCTACCAGACCACTTCCGCTCTCTACGCTCTGATCGACAATAGCGCGTCCGATACTGCCTACGTGACCCTGTAACTTTTGTTTGCTGCTATAGAGGACGATCTGCGCGCTATCGCCGGGACGGATATTACGCAGTTTCGTTTCTTCAAAATAACCGATCACGTAAAAGGAGTGGCTGTCGACGAGGGCAAAAAGCGGATGGCCTACGGTGGCGTAGTCGCCAATGCGGGTCGAAAGGTTCGTTACCCAGCCGTCAACCGGAGCCTTGATTTCGGTCTGCGCGAGCTGCCATTGGGCATGATCGAGGGTGGCCTGGGCGGCTCCCACAACGGCCTTAGCCGCTGCCAGGTTGGTATTAGCGGTATTAAGCGCAGTATTGGCGTTCTCTAAATCTTCTGCGGAGATGAAATTCTCGGAGAGATGGCGTCGGCGAGCGGCATCGCTGGCGGCTTTTTTCTGTTCAGCCTGCGCGCGGGCAACTTCAGCTCGAGCCTTGTCGAGCTGGGCCTGGGCGTTGAGCAGCGCAATTTTATAAGGCGTATCATCAATTCTGAACAGCACTTCACCGGCCTTAACCAGCTGGTTATCGCGTACGTTGAGCTGCAGGATGCTCCCGGACACCTGCGGCGTGACGCCTACCTGCTCGGCCCGGACTTTCCCGTCGCGGGTCCACGGGGACTGCGTGTAGTAATTCCAGACCAGCCAGGCGGCAATAATGGCCAGCGCGGCGACCAGCAGCGTGGATAAATATTTTAGTTTCTTCATGTAATGAACATTACCAGATAGTCAGTAAAACCAGCGCCAGACAAACGGAGAGCGCAAAGAAGGAGAGATCCATGAGCAGGGGGTGCCAGATTTCACCTGCGTACATCCAGTCCCGCAGCTGACGATGAACGACCAACCAGATAAAGAAGCCCAGCAGAACGGCTTTAAAGACAGGAGGAAAATAGACCGAAGCGCCGAACACCAGGTCCTGGAGCGGCAATCCGGTAGTGTTAAGACTCAGTTTCACAAGCAAAAATCCTTTGCCGTTTCAGGATGAATGTTCAGGTTATGCGATTATTCACATTGTAAATCATTGTTCTGATTTTAGTGAATCAGGTAATTCATTTGTTTTGGTAATTTAAATGCTGCACACTATTCTAAAATCAGTATAATAACTTAGCAAGCTAATTATAAGGAGATGAAATTGGAATCGCCACTTGGTTCTGATCTGGCACGTTTGGTACGCGTCTGGCGCGCGCTAATCGACCATCGCCTGAAACCTCTGGAGTTAACGCAGACGCACTGGGTCACGCTGCATAACATTCACCAGCTGCCGCCTGAACAGTCGCAGATTCAGCTGGCGAAAGCCATTGGTATTGAGCAGCCTTCGCTGGTTCGCACGCTCGACCAGCTGGAGGAAAAGGGGCTTATTTCTCGCCAGACCTGTGCAAACGATCGGCGGGCAAAACGTATCAAGCTTACCGAAAAAGCCGAACCCCTGATCAACGAAATGGAAGAGGTTATCGGCAAAACGCGTGATGAGATTCTGGCCGGCGTTTCTAAAGAAGAGGTGGAAACGCTGCTCAATTTGATTCGTAAACTTGAACACAACATCCTCGATCTCCAGGCAAAAGATTGACCTTAACGAGGCCTTGAATCTTCTCAAGGCCTCTTTTTTATTTACGCCTGCCAGACGACTACGCGATTACGCCCGGTGTTTTTCGCTTCGTACATGGCGGTATCAGCGCGCTTGACGCACTCCTCCGCCGCAACATGCGCATCCTGAGTGGTGAAAACCCCCATACTGATGGTCATTCTTTCCGGTAACCCTTCATGCTGTTCACTGACGGACAGGCGGATGCGTTCGGCAATGGCCAGCGCTTCGTTGGCGCCGATATTGACCAGCAGCAGGGCAAACTCTTCCCCGCCGATACGCGCGGCAATGTCCTCCTGGCGCACGTTATTCTGCAGCACGCTGGCAGCAAACTGAATGACCTTATCTCCCTGCACGTGGCCGTACGTGTCGTTGATGCGCTTAAAGCGGTCAAGATCGCAGACAATGACCGATAGCGGCTGTGATGCAGAGACTTTTGTTAATCGTTGATTCAGCGTGTCGTAGAAATAGCTGCGGTTATACAGCCGGGTCAGGGGATCGCGAATAGAATTCTGGTACGAGCGAACGTACCTTTCGTTTGACTCCCGGTAGAGGATAAAAACATCCACAAGCAGAACTAAAATCAAAAACAGAGTGCTCAGCGTTTCAAAGAGCCGCGCCTGGTTCCAGGAATGAGCGTTACCGTTGACCGTGGAGAGCAGAACCAGCAGCGTAAATATATAGGCGGTACAAAAAAAGGCGCCGCTGTACCAGAATATATTGCGTAGCCGGGTCAGGCTAATAAGTAAAATCAGCGTAAATGACCATGTACCAATTAATACCCAGCCAACCCGGTTATGCCATAGCGGCGTAAAGGTATAGGTCAGATTATCAATGAATTCAATGCTCAGTAATGGTGAGTTGCTGGAATGAATCCACGACAATATGAGCGTTGCGGCGATCAAAATAAAACAACCCAGCAGTACCAGACCGTGAATTTTTCCTGAATGAGTGGTACGGTGGCGAAGCCGATATAAAACGATCGAAGTTATAAATAAAACGGCCATCATGACGTTGCGGAAAAAATAAAAAATTAGCGCGTCATTCTGGTTGATGACGCGACCCTGGGCACATACCAGCCAGTCCGGGTAGCTGCCTATGGTCCCGAGCATCAACAGGGCCGAACAGGCAAAAGCGAAGGCTATTGGCGCCAGGTACAGCTGCTTTTTATCGCACAGATATTTCATGCCCATAAAACAGGCAATCATAATATGGAAACCCATCAGTGAAATAGTCAATACAGGAAACAGCATTGATGAAGTTGTAGAGATACGATGAATTAATGAGCCGGTAACGAAATTAATCGTAGCAATAGAAAAACCGCATACGACAGCGTAAAGAAATAGCCTGTCAGGCAAGCGTTTGAGATTAATAAACATAGTCAACATCCCTGAATAAAAGGGCAAAGGTAAAACGACGTCACTGTCGTAAATGTTTTGCGTAATACAGGATGCAGATTACTTGATAGCGGAGGGGGGAATATTGAGCAGGCGCAAGTTGTGGATGGGAGGCGGAAAAATATAAATATATTTGCAGTGTTTATTTATTATGATAAATGATACGTATTTTATATAAATGAGCGGCCCGCAAGGGCCGCAGGGAAAAGATTTAGCGCGGGGATACGGTAACCTGGCTGCCGCTGCCGGCGATAGCCACGCGTTGTCCGACGGAGAACGGCGTGCTGCCTTGTTTCTGTACCACCATGATGGTGTTGCCATCATCTTTGCGAATTTCCAGCTCAACGCCCTGGGTTTTGTTCATTGCGCCCTGGACGCCCTGACCGGCTACGCCGCCCGCGACAGCGCCTGCTGCGGTTGCCAGAGAGCGACCCGTGCCGCCGCCGATGGTGTTACCCAGGAAACCACCGAGCACCGCGCCGCCAATGGCGCCGATAGCATTGCTTTCATCTCCGCCCTGAATCTGAACCGCGCGGGTATGCACAATGGTGCCGTAGGTCACACTTTGGACCTGTTTGGCTTCGGATGCGGAGTAAACATCGCCGGACAGGCCGCTGTTGCTGACGCAACCTGCAAGCGTAAAACCAATCATCGAGACAGCCAAAACACGTAAAATCATTTATGAATCTCCTGTTCACAAGAAGCGTTCTGTTGAACTTCCTTGTAGCCAATTATATGGCATTTAAGCGTCTGCTGGCATAGCAGATACCGTGACTATACAAAAAATAATAATCAGAGTCGTCTCAACCTAAACTAAACATAAGTTCTTTACGCTAAGTACCATCGCGCTGCTTGTATTGTTAAAAAGTATTATAGCAGCATAGCTTTGCCCCCTCGTTTATGGTGGAGTGTGGGGATATACGAGAGTCATGGAATGAAGGAAAGCGTATGAAATCAGGCCGCTTTATCGGCGTCATGTCCGGCACCAGCCTTGATGGTGTGGATGTTGTGCTTGCAGCAATTAATGAAGATCTGGTCGCCCAGCAGGCCAGCCTGACGTATCCCATCCCCATTGCGATTAAAGAACAGATTCTGGCTATCTGTCAGGGGCAGCCGCTCACGCTTTCGCAGTTAGGGCGGCTGGATACGCGGCTGGGGCGGCTGTTTGCCGATGCGGTTCTGGCGCTAATGGCTCAGGAAAAGCTACAGGCAGCAGATATCATCGCCATCGGCTGCCATGGGCAAACGGTCTGGCATGAGCCAACGGGTGATGCGCCGCACACTATGCAGATAGGCGACAATAATCAGATTGCCGCGCGCACCGGCGTAACCGTGGTCGGAGACTTTCGCCGCCGCGATATGGCGCTCGGGGGGCAGGGGGCGCCGCTGGTTCCGGCTTTCCATCATGCGCTGCTGGCGCATCCGGTAGAGCGCCGCATGATTCTCAATATCGGCGGTATTGCCAATCTCTCTTTACTGGCGCCGGGGCAGCCGGTACGTGGATACGACACGGGGCCAGGCAACATGCTGATGGACGCGTGGGTCTGGCGCCAGTGCGGCAAACCCTATGATAAAGACGCGCAGTGGGCCAGCGAGGGGAAAATTGTGCTGCCGCTGCTGCAGGATATGCTCAGCGATCCCTGGTTTGCCCTGCCGGCGCCGAAGAGTACCGGGCGCGAATACTTTAACTACGGCTGGCTCACGCAGCATCTGGCGCGTTATCCGGGGCTTCGTGCCCAGGATGTTCAGGCGACCCTGGCCGAACTGACCGCCGTCAGCATCAGCGAACAGGTGCTGCTAAGCGGAGGCTGCGAGCGTCTACTGGTATGCGGCGGCGGTGCGCGTAACCCGCTACTGATGGCTCGTCTGGCGGCGCTGTTGCCGGGAACCGAAGTGTCGACGACCGATGAGGCGGGCATTAGCGGTGATGATATGGAAGCGCTGGCTTTCGCGTGGCTGGCGTGGCGTACCCTCGCCGGTTTACCCGGCAATCTCCCTTCCGTGACCGGCGCGTCGCAGGCAACCGTACTGGGCGCTATTTTCCCGGCCAATCCGCAGCAAAATCAGAGTTAACTGAAATCACCCGCGCCGGTTTCTTCGTAAACTGGCCAACGTTGAGGGAGGGCGTTATGCCTTCCCGGACCGGGAAAGTCGAAGGCATACTGATGAAAAAAATACTTATTCTTGCTGTACCTTTTATGCTCGCAGGCTGTAGCTACTACAACCAGTTTGTTGAGCGGATGAACACGGATACCCTCGAGTACCAGTGCGAGCAAAAACCGTTAACCGTCCATCTCAATAATACTCGCCAGCAGGTCAGCTTCATTTACGACAACCAGCAGTTAAATTTACAGCAGGGTCTCTCCGCCTCCGGCGCGCGCTATACCGATGGCGTATACGTCTTCTGGTCTAAAGGCGATAGCGCCACCGTTTATAAACGCGACCGTATTGTGCTGGAAAACTGTCAGCTGCAAACCGCCAAACGTTGAGATTTCAGTCATGGGGGCGCACAATAACGCCACCCATTGATGACTTTCTCAATTGCCATGTCTGATAACGACGAATTGCAGCAAATTGCGCATCTGCGCCGTGAATATACCCGTGGTGGCCTGCGTCGCCACGACCTTCCTGCCGAACCCCTGGCATTATTTGAACGCTGGCTGCGGCAGGCCTGTGATGCGAAGCTCGCTGACCCGACGGCGATGGTTGTCGCGACCGTTGATGAAAACTCGCAGCCTTACCAGCGCATCGTGTTGCTCAAGCACTACGATGAGAAAGGCCTGGTGTTTTATACCAACCTCGGCAGCCGCAAAGCCCACCAGATTGAAAAAAATCCCCGCATCAGCCTGCTGTTTCCATGGCATATGCTGGAGCGCCAGGTCATGGTTATCGGTAAAGCGGAACGCCTGTCGACGCTGGAAGTAGTCAAATATTTCCACAGCCGCCCGCGCGACAGTCAGATTGGCGCCTGGGTATCGCAGCAGTCCAGCCGTATTTCGGCTCGCGGCATCCTCGAAAGTAAGTTCCTCGAGCTGAAGCAAAAGTTCCAGCAGGGCGAAGTTCCGCTGCCGAGCTTCTGGGGCGGATTCCGCGTCAGTATTGAACAGATGGAGTTCTGGCAGGGCGGAGAGCATCGTCTGCACGATCGTTTTCTCTATCAGCGCCAAAACAGCGGCTGGCAGATCGACCGACTGGCGCCATAAAGGACGCAAAAATGTTGTCTTAAGCGCTGGTGCATCGTGGCCTGGCGCTTTATTCTATACGCTTCATTTTTCAAGCTGCATTTTTATCCGCTGCGCCTGCCCGCTCTGTCGCTTACCTGTGTAAGTTCCCTGAGCTTTCATATGCTTGCCGCCGCGATGCAGCTTGAACAATTTTGCGTATACCCGTCATACTTCAAGTTGCATGTGCGTTGGCTGCGTTCACTTACCCGAATCACTTACTACAGTAAGCTCATCGGGATGAATCAGGGACATCCATGTCCCTGACCGAAGGTCATCTTCGGTTGTTCAAATTCGTTCCTGACGAATTTGTCGTTCACTTGCCGCCTTCCTGCAACTCGAATTATTTAGGGTATAGATGTTTTTTTTCGCGTCTGGCGAAAAGTCGTGTACCGGCAGAGGTGCAGTCGTTTATAGATGGAGAATTTGATGGCAAGCAGTAACTTGATTAAACAATTGCAGGAGCGGGGGCTGGTAGCCCAGGTGACGGACGAGGAAGCGTTAGCAGAGCGACTGGCGCAAGGCCCGATCGCGCTCTATTGCGGCTTCGACCCTACCGCCGACAGCTTGCACTTGGGGCATCTTGTTCCATTGTTATGCCTGAAACGCTTTCAGCAGGCGGGCCATAAGCCTGTTGCGCTGGTTGGCGGCGCGACGGGTCTCATTGGTGACCCGAGCTTTAAAGCCGCTGAGCGTAAACTGAACACTGAAGATACCGTGCAGGAGTGGGTAGATAAAATTCGCAAACAGGTCGCGCCTTTCCTCGACTTTGATTGCGGTGATAACTCTGCCATCGCCGCGAATAACTACGACTGGTTTGGCAGCATGAATGTGCTCACCTTCCTGCGTGATATCGGCAAGCACTTCTCCGTAAACCAGATGATCAACAAAGAAGCGGTGAAGCAGCGTCTGAATCGCGACGACCAGGGCATCTCTTTTACCGAGTTCTCCTACAACCTGCTGCAAGGCTACGACTTTGCTTGCCTGAACAAGCTGCACGGCGTGGCGCTGCAAATCGGCGGTTCTGACCAGTGGGGTAACATTACTTCCGGCATCGACCTGACCCGTCGTCTGCACCAGAATCAGGTCTTTGGCCTCACCGTCCCGCTGATCACCAAAGCCGACGGCACGAAATTCGGTAAAACCGAAGGCGGCGCAGTGTGGCTCGATCCGAAGAAAACCAGTCCGTATAAGTTCTACCAGTTCTGGATCAACACCGCGGATGCCGATGTTTATCGCTTCCTTAAGTTCTTCACCTTTATGGACATAGCTGAAATCAATGCCCTGGAGGAGGAAGACAAAAACAGCGGTAAAGCGCCGCGCGCCCAGTACGTGCTGGCCGAGCAGGTGACCCGTCTGGTGCACGGTGAAGAAGGTCTGGTGGCGGCAAAGCGCATTACCGAGAGCCTGTTCAACGGCAACCTGAGCGATTTGAGCGAAGCCGATTTCGAACAGCTGGCGCAGGATGGCGTGCCGATGATCGAAATGGATAAAGGCGCCGATCTGATGCAGGCGCTGGTGGATTCTGAACTGCAGCCGTCCCGCGGTCAGGCGCGTAAAACCATCGCATCGAATGCGGTGACCATCAACGGCGAAAAACAGTCCGACCCGGAATATGTATTTGTCGATGCCGACCGTCTCTTTGGTCGCTACACCTTACTGCGCCGCGGTAAGAAAAATTACTGTCTGGTCTGCTGGAAGTAATTGCGTAAAGGCAGGGGCGTGGGAAACCGCGCCCCTTATTTTTTGCTCTCAGGTAATTAAGATGAAGAACATCCTCGCCATCCAGTCCCACGTTGTGTTTGGCCATGCGGGCAACAGCGCCGCTGAATTTCCGATGCGCCGCATTGGCGCCAACGTCTGGCCGCTTAATACCGTACAATTCTCCAATCATACCCAATACGGTAAATGGACCGGCTGCGTGATGCCGCCAGCGCATTTGACGGAGATTGTTCAGGGGATTGCCGATATTAACCAACTGCAGCGCTGTGACGCCGTGCTAAGCGGCTATCTGGGATCGGCTGAACAGGGCGAACATATTCTTGGCATCGTGCGTCAGGTTAAAGCCGCCAATCCGGCTGCGAAATATTTCTGCGACCCGGTAATGGGTCATCCGGAAAAGGGCTGCATCGTGGCGCCGGGCGTAGCGGAGTTTCACGTACGCTACGCGCTGCCGGCAAGCGATATTATTGCGCCAAATCTGATTGAGCTGGAGATCCTCTGCGGGCATCCGGTGGCAAACGTTAACGAGGCGGTTTTGGCCGCGCGCGAGCTGATTGCTCAGGGGCCGGAAGTGGTGCTGGTGAAGCATCTCTCGCGTGCCGGACTGAGTATGGATCGTTTTGAGATGCTGCTGGTTACCGCGCAGGAAGCCTGGCATATCAGCCGTCCGCTGGTGGATTTTGGCATGCGCCAGCCGGTAGGCGTCGGTGACGTTACAAGCGGGCTGCTGCTGGTCAAACTGCTGCAGGGCGCCACTCTGCGCGATGCGCTGGAGCACGTGACCGCCGCGGTTTATGAAATCATGCTGGCGACTAAAAACATGCAGGAATATGAGCTTCAGGTTGTGGCGGCTCAGGATCGCATTGCGCAGCCGGAGCACTACTTTAGCGCCACCCAGCTTTAAGGCGGGTATGAACTTGCCCGACATGTCGGGCAAGCATCGGTTTTACTTCAGCCCTTCAGCCTCAAGAGCAGCGGCTACGGCCGGGCGCGCGGCAACGTGTTTCATCCAGGCCGCGATATTGCTATAACCTTCCATATTCAGCTTCACGGCGTAGGCCCAGCGCAGTACGGTGAACAGGTAGCCATCCGCAATGGTGAAACGATGCCCGTTAATCCACTCTTTATCCTGCAGACATTCGTTCACGTACTGCATTTTCTTATCCAGCTGCGCGCGGGCGATAGGTTTGAAATCTTCCGGCGTATCCGGGCGAAACAGCGGTGTAAAGCCTTTATGCAGTTCCGTCGCCACGTAGTTTAGCCACTCCAGGGTCTGGTAGCGGGCGATGCTTCCTACCGGCGCCAGCAGCTGGCGGTCCGGTACGCGATCGGCGATATACTGCATAATGGCCACGCCTTCCGTCAGCAGCACGTCATCGTCCAGCAGCAGCGCCGGTACCTGACCCTTGGGGTTAACCAGCAAATAATCCTCCCCGTTTTCAAGGCGTTTTTTCATCACGTCAACGCCCTGCAGGGTAAAGTCCAGCCCGCTTTCGCGTAGCGCGATATGCGAGGCTAGAGAACAAGCGCCGGATTTATAGAACAGTTTCATCGGTGACTCCTCGTGGCTGCGGTTTTCTGTATGTTAGTCCGCCCAGGGGCAAAAAAAAACCGCTAACAGAGCGTTAGCGGTTTAATTGTCATCCCTAAACCACCTCCTAGGGAGGTGGTGATTGATCCTGTAAGGCTAT
>NZ_JBEAFR010000012.1:0-17919 GCF_040062315.1 Klebsiella sp. GW_Kp181 | reverse complement strand
GACGGCGGTGAACCTGTAGCCCGGGCAAGGCGCGTTAAGCGCCGCCCCCGGGAGCGGGGCGCAGTGCGGCAGAATTTCCCGGAGGCGATGCTGCGCATCTGTCCGGGCTACCCAACAGCAGACGGCGGTGAGTGGGGCTCGCAGACGGCGATGAATTGTGGGGTTACCGGCTTACAGACGGCGGTGAACCTGTAGCCCGGGCAAGGCGTGTTAAGCGCCGCCCCCGGGAACAGAGCCTGGCGCGAGTAGGGAAATTCACGGCTATTGCGCCACTTCTTTCCCTGCGGAGGCCACCGCCGGGCCGCGGTAATCGCCGCCCAGGGCTTTAATCAAGGTGATATCGGTGCTGAGCCGCTGGGCCTCGATATCCAGCAGCAAAAGCTGCTGCGCGATGGCCGGACGACGCGCCTCCTGCGCCGCATAGTAGCTGACCAGTCCGCGCTGATGGTGCGCGCTGGCACTGCGGGTGGTTATCATCGCCGCCGCGACTTTCTGCTGCTGCAGCGCGGCCTGCTGGTTCAAATCGTTCAACTGGCTGGAGCTAATCGCCACGTCGCGCACCGCGTCCAGCACCGCCTGGTTGTACTGCTTAATTAAAATATTGCTCGCCGTACGCGTCGATTTCAGGTTGGCGTTTAAGCGCCCGCCGTCAAACAACGGCAAATAGAGCCCCGGCAGCAGGTTGATCTGCTGGAATGAGGACTTAAACAGATCGCCGACGCTCAGCGCGTTGTAGCCCCAGAAGGCTTTGATATCGAAGTGCGGGTAAAACGCCGCTTTTGCCGCGTCCACCTGGTTCATCGAAGCGCTGACGTAGCCGCGCAGCGCCTGCAGATCCGGGCGACGGGCCAGCAGTTCAAACGAAAGCGAATCCGGGAGCGTCTCCTGCAGCGCCGGCAGCGCCACGGGATGAATCTCCGGCATGCTATGCGCATCGGCGCCAATCAGCGCCCGCAGCGTTTCCCGATACTGCGTCAGCGTCCCCTGCGCCGTAATCACCTGCTGCTGCGCCGCCAGCAGCTCTGCCTGGGCGTTGGCGACATCGACGCTATCCTCCACGCCGCGCGCGGTACGATGCTCATGCGCCTGCACCGAGAGCCTGGCGATGGCCTCCAGCTGATTAAATAATGCGATTTTCTGGAAAGTTGCCTGCATCGCGAAATAGAGCTGGGCCACGCTGCTGGCAAGATCCAGCTCGATGCCGGCGGTCTCCGCCTGGCGGGCGTTCTTTTCGCCAATCGCGGCGGCAACGCGGGCGCGGTCGGCGCCCCATAAATCGATATTCAGCGTCGCCCCGACGCCAACCGTATTCAGCGTGTACCAGGGGCCGTTTTTATCCACCGGCAGGGAGAAGGAGTAGGGCCAGGTGAACTGTTTATTGGTGACCCGCAGACGGTTTTGCGCCGCCACGGCGGTGGCCTGCACGCCCATTGCCGACTGCGCCAGCTCGACCGTGGACTGCGATTGTGAAATACGCAGCCGCGCCGCCTGCATGGTGGGGGAGTTCTGCAGCGCGCGATTGACCAGCATATTTAGCTGCGGATCCTGATAGCCTTCCCACCAGCGCGCCGTCGGCCAGCCGCTATTCGCCAGATGGATCACCTGCGCCAGCTCGGCCTGCTGCGGATTGACCAGCGGAACCTGGCCGGGATCGTCCTGAATTAATGCGCACCCGGTTAACAGCGTCAGGGCGAAGGCAAACACCGGGGAGCGCGCGGCGCGCGGGAGAGTAGAGGTTTTAATCATGATTGCATTGCCTGTCGCGGAGTATCGGAAGACGCAAATGGCCACGCCGGCAGAGCGGCCAGCGCGTTGACCAGCGGCGCGCCAAATGGATTCGCCGGGTCCGGGAGAAGCGCCTGAGGGCGTTCTACGGCAGTTTGCTGCGCCTCGATATCGGCAGCGTAGCCTTCAAGCCGCCGGGCGCAGCGGGGTAAAAAAGTATCCCCCGGCGCGGCGTACAGACGATAGCCTTCGCTGAGGCGCAGGATCTCTTCCGCCTGATGGAACGTCGCCCGCACCGGCCAGTTTTTGGCTTCCGTCCACGGGTGGGCGTAGGTTCCCAGCGGCTCGGCGGCTACCCGGTTGATTAAGGTTTCGCTCTCGGTCAGCGCGGCAAATAGCGGTACCAGCTGAACCGCATCGTCGCTTGAGGAGAGGGTCTGCGCCAGCTGGCGATAAAGCTGCGCCAGACGCGCTTTGAGCTGCGGGGCTTCGCTATCCGGCCATAAATAGAGATGTACAATCGAGGAGACCAGCACGCCGAGCAGGATACCGATAACCCGGTCGCGCAGTTCGGTAAGGTTGCTGAGCGGGCCAAACCAGCTGAGGAACGCCAGCGCAAAGGTGAAACCTATCTGGATCCCGGCGTAGGCGATGCGCTCTGAGCCTGCCGCAATCCACGCCGCCAGCGCGAACACCGGCAGGGTCATCGCCAGCAGGCCGCTCAGCGAGTCGGTCCAGGGCTGCACAAAGACGATCAGGAGCAGCGCAATCAGCGTCGCCAGCAGCGCGCCGCCGATACGCAGCCACGTTTTCTGCATGGTAGCGCCCAGACCCGGCTGGGCGACAATGACGCAGCTCAGCATAATGGTGTGGATACCCTGCCAGTCTGCGGCGGTATAGAAAACGTAGCACAGCAGCGTCGCCAGCAGCGTTTTCAGGGCAAAGTGCAGATAGACCGGATTGGACCACGCGTCCGGCAGCAGCAGCGGCGCTTTTTCCACTTCACCCTGCGGTAACGCGATGGTTTCGCCGCGCGCCAGCCGCGCCAGCACCTCGGCGATCTCCTGCAAAATGGCGCTGTTATCGCTATCGCGCGGGACCATCAACGGCTCCATATCCGCCGCTGTGGGGCTGGGCAGATTATCCGCCAGCGCGTTCAGCTCGCGGGCTATCCGCTGGCGCGCATCGGAATGGTCGCGGCCCGGTTGTAGCAGCGCCGTTAAATGGTAGCAGCGCAGCGCGGCGGCCATCAGCGATTGCCAGGCCTGTGGGCTGGCGGCAATCTCCGGCGTGGCGCGGGCGGCTTGCTGGTACAGGGACTGCAACTGGTTAAACTGGCCGGCGATCTCTTTAAAGGAGGGTTGCGGCGCCCCGCTATCCGGTTGGCTAAGAATCCGCGCCGTCTGGCGCAGCATGACCACCAGCCGGGCTTTAAACTGATAGCCGGGGAACGCCTGTTGGAAGCAGGCGTTGACCAGCAACGTCACCAGAATGGCGGTGTTAATCGCCACCCATAGCCACAGCAGCAGGCGTACCAGAATTTCGCTCTGGCTGGTCATCGACGGGAAGGTCTGGGCGTAGATGACTGCCAGCGCCACCACGAAAAACGCCAGCCCCAGCTTGCCGAGGACCCGCATCAGGTAAATCGCACAGAAGAACAGGATCACCGAGGCAACCAGGCGAATTAGCGGATAGTCATAGGTCCACTTAATAATCAGCAGTACGCCGCCCAGGGCGACGCTGACGGTCACCACGAAAACCACGCTGACCAGCTTAATCATCAGGACGTTAGGCTGGCTGACGTAAAACACCACGATCAGCGCCACGGCGAGGAAGGGAATATGCAGCGTCATAAACAGCACAATCAGCACCGCACAGCTGAGCGTCAGGCGCAGGGTATAGTTCGCCCGCCCCGGCGCATCGCGGAGTTCCCGGGTCAGAAACGGCCACAAGCTTTGCATGCCGTCTCCTTATTGCGGCTGGAGAATGGCGCTGGCGGAAGCGCCCATGCGAAACAGGTTCGGGTCGGGATCTTTGACGGCGATTTTAACCGGGAAGCGCTGGGAGACATGGACCCAGTTGATGCTCTTCTGAATAACCGGCAGGCCTTCAATGACGCTGCCGCCGTCGGGCAGAACGCCGGTGCCGACCGAGTCGACTACGCCCTCGAAGGTGCGGCCATGGTTGGTCATTACGGTAATTCTGGCCGGAACGCCGGGCCGAACACTCTGCAAGTCGGTTTCGCGGAAGTTTGCCACCACGTACCAGTGGTCGTCATCCAGCAGGGTAAAGACCGGCTTAAGGGCCGAGGCGTACTGGCCGATCGTCGTCTTCAGCGCCACCACCACGCCGTTAAACGGCGCGCGCACTTCGGTAAATTCGAGATGCAGCTCGGCCAGCGCAATTTGCGCCAGGATCCCCGCGCGCTGCGCCACCATGGCATCAACGCCGGTCACGGCCGCGGAAGCCTGTTTCGCCTGCAGCAGGGTGGCCTCCAGTTCGGCGCGCGCCGCTTTTTCGGCCGTTCGCGCCTGATCCAGATCTTCTTGTGAGGCAAACCCCTGCGGTACCAGCGGCTCAAGGCGTATGCGTGAAGAGGTGGTCTGCTTAACCAGCGCTTTAGCACGTTCAACGGCGGCGTTGACCGACTGCGCGTTGTACTCCTGCGCTTTGATGGTGCGCTGGGTCAGCATAATCTGCGCATCAAGCGTGGTCAGCCGCGCCTTGGCATCATCAAGCATCGCCTGGTAGGGACGCGGGTCGATGCGGAACAGCAGATCGCCTTTTTTCACCCGCTGATTGTCGCGAATCGGCATTTCGACGATCCGCCCGCTCACTTCCGGCACCACGTCGATGGTGTCGGCATAAACGTAAGCATCGTTGGTTTCCGGCGAGGTTTGCAGCTGCCAGATAACCAGAATCAGCGCCACGATCGCGGCGAGAACGAGCGCCAGCAGGGGCCATTTTTTGCGGATAACGCTTGAGCGGGATTGGGTCATAGGGATCTAGTTTACGAAGAACAGGAACCACAGAATCGTGGCGAACAGGAACATCAGCGCCAGATAGCTGAAGACCAGTGGAGAAAATCGCGATTGCCATCCTTGACGCACAATCAGGATATGGCAGGGAATAAGTAACAGCGCGGCGCCTAATAAGCAGAAGAACCAGCCGGGAAATGCTGCGCCTAAAACCGGAATCGCCGGGGATAATGAGCAGCCGGAGAGCGTAAATAGCGAAAATAAGAGCGCAGGGCCCGCCAGCTTAACAATGCGATTCAAGACGAAATACCTGAGTGCTCGGATTAAGGTGAAATGAGTTTAATCTCACTGTCGGGGAAATAAAAGGCGGAGAGAACAGAAGCGTCTGTATTCCATCGATAAACAGGATATTTTCTATGGATAACACCTGCATAGAAAATCATTCATTCTGCATTAACGACCAGCGGTGGGCGAAATAAAATTTCGCGTGTCACCGATAGTCGGCGGTGGCTGGCAGGGCTATGCTTAGAGCCAGGACTATAAAAAATAGTCAGAACTGAGGCAATGTCATGGATAAAGAATTACTGCAAGCGGGCTATCGCGCCTATACCGGAGAGAAAATAGATGTCTACTTTAACACCGATATCTGCCAGCACTCGGGTAACTGCGTACGCGGTAGCGCGAAGCTCTTCAATCTGAAACGCAAACCGTGGATCGTCCCGGATGAAGTGGACGTGGCCACGGTGGTCAAGGTTATTGATACCTGCCCGAGCGGCGCGCTGAAGTATCGCCAAAAATAAGCGAGGAAATGATGGAAATACTGGAAGGTCATAACAAGTTTTACGTCAATGACGCCGACGGGAAGCAGGTGGCGGAAATTGTTTTTGTGCCTACGGGCGAGCACCTCAGCATTATTGAACACACTGACGTCGACCCCAGTCTGAAAGGCCAGGGCGTGGGAAAAAAGCTGGTGGCGAAAGTGGTGGAAAAAATGCGCGGCGAGCAGCGTAAAATTATTCCGCTATGCCCGTTTGCCAAACATGAATTTGATCATACCCGCGAGTACGACGATATTCGCGCCTGAAATAAATGCGCCAGCGCGCTGGCGCCACCTTTTTATCTGACGCCGTGTTACCCGGCGATAAGGTTCAGATCGCGGCCGGATAAAAGCTGGTGGATAAGGTCACTGACGTTTTCCCGCTCCACCGGCGGCGAGATGAAATAACCCTGAAAACGGTCGATCCCCAGCGCCTTCAGTCGGTTGAATTTATCCAGACTGTCCACGCCTTCGGCAACACAGCGGCTACCGGTTAGCTGACAGTAGTAGAGCAGACTTTTGATTAGGGCCAGGGCGTGAGGATCGCGCTGCATGTCGTTGACGATGCTCATATCCAGCTTATAGGCGCTGAACCTGACCGATCGTACCGGAAACATGACGCTGCTTTGTGAAAAGCAGTCATCCAGCATAATGGTAAAGCCCTGCTTGCGTAGCCGGGAAATATTGTCGGCAATTTTACTCTGCAGGTTGAGGTCCAGGGTTTCAGCAAATTCCAGTACCAGCCTCGAAGACATATGGGGCTGACGCAGCTGCTGGCGCGCGGTCTCCACCATCCGGAGCAGGTTGTCATTGCTGGCGATAGCAGCGGGAATATTGACCGAGAAATAAAACTCTCCGGAGTGCAGATTAATATTCTCCACGGCCTCGCGAATCACAAAGGCGGTCAACACCAGCCAGGCATACGCGGAATGTACCTGCGGCAAAAACTCGCCCGGCAGCATAACCTGTCCCTTTTGCCGCCAGCGACAGAGGATCTCCAACCCTTTTAGCTGCATCCGACCATCGGTGATGGGCTGGAATACCGGGAAAATTTGCCGACAGTGAATGGCGTGGACAAATTCGCGCTCGAAGGCGGAAAGCGCAGCATCCGGTTGGATCTTCTGCCCTTTGGTCTGGCTGCCGGGGAATCGGGTTGCCAGCTGAGGATGATGTTCCACCATTTTTTTCAGTCCTGCCGTTCGCTGGTTATAAAGCGTTTTGTGGCTAATGCCGCGGCGCTTTGCCTGGGCGTTGACGCTGTATCCGCTGAGTAGACCGAGAATGGCATTTAGCTCCGGCCGGGTGAGCCCGCCAGGGCGCTTTCCGCCGAGGCGTATCTCTTCGTCGGCCAGCTGTTTAAGCGAAGGATATCTTTGCAAAATATAGTCCTGCAGCACCGCGGTCAGGCTGGGGACGGGCAGGTCCGAGGCGGCGGTGCGCACTTCGGCAAGCAAACGGTGATCGATGACCTGATGCAGCAGCGTATGCCACAGCCAGCTGGCCGGGCTGCGGCTGAGGATCAGCATCGGCAGCGGCGTCGCGGAGTGTTCAAGAAACGCAGCGGCCTGCTGCAGGGTGGTGAGCAGCCTGGCCGGGGTTTCCGGCAGAAAAACGATAAGGCGGCGAATGCCCGTGTCGCCGGGAAGCATCTGCGTATCCGACGGCAGCACAACGGGCCGCATGCCGCTGGCCATCATCACTTTGACTAATCCATCGGCGACCAGCGAGCAGGGCGAAAGGATATAGTCCACTCCCGCTCTGCCGCGCGCCGCGGGCGCGTTACTGGTAAACAAAGGTCACCCCAATAATGGATTGCACGTTGCCCGCGGTGACCTGGCCGCTGGTTCGCGCATAGGTTGCGGTGAGTCCGAGGTTGACCGCGGAGGTGCCCACGGTTCCCATAGAGACGGTACTGTTTGAGCGCAGAATAGTGCCATTGCGCAATAGCTGAACGCCTATCCCCTGGGCCGGTGAGGCGGAAGAGGTATTGGTGAACACGCTATTGGCGCTATCCGCCGTGGTGCCGGAGAGGTAAAAACCTATCTTTTGATTTTGCCCGCAGCGTACCGTGAGCGGAACAGCGGTCGAACCCGGGTACTCAGGCAGCGTTACCGTGACGTTGCGAGCGGAAACATCGCAGCCGCCCGTCGGGATAATCACGCTATTGTTGGCATAGATGTTCCAGGTAAATTTAGAGGTACGAACGTTACCGCCGCCGTTGATATCGGAACCCACCTGATACATGACCAGCGTGGCGATATGCGAGCCGGCGCTTATCGCCAGCCCGGAGGCGGTGGATATTGGCGTCAGGTAGAGCTGGGTATTCCAGCTGGTGTAGTTGCCGGAAGTAAAATTATGGCTGGCGGTCGGGGAGTTTAGCGGGAAACTATAGCTAACTCCGTAGTACTTTAAAGAACCGGTAAAATTGGTCAGCAGGCCGCTATAGGCCGAGCCCTGTAGCATGCTTACCATGTCGTTGCGCCTGTCCGGCGCGTCATTTTTACAAAAAATCGAGCTGGATAAGTCGACGACCAGGTTCTGCCCCGCTCCGAGGCTTGGCTGCAGGTTAACGTAGACGTTGGATACTTTCCCGCCGGTATCGCTGTTTAATATGGTGCCGGTGGAGTCGTAGCAGGTATAAGCCCTGACGCTGGTGGAAAAGCCCGCTAACACAAGCGCCAGCCACAGCGCGTTGACCAGCGCCATACGACATCTACGGGGAGCGGTAATCCGCTGATTCATAACGTTCTCCTGCCTTATAGCCAGGTGTAGGTGACGTTAATCACCGCCTGGATTGTTCCTTGCGTTGGTCCGCCGTTAACCGTCAGCGCCCTGACGCGCAATGGAAAGCGGGTGGATTGCGTGGCATCGTTGACGGCCACCGTTTTGCTTGTGCCGTTGTTAAACCGGGCGCCGCTGGTATCCTGCAACTCCAGCTGGAGGTTGCCCGCCGTTCCCTGATTTTTGTAGTAGCCCGTGCTGTCCGCCGTTCCGCTGAAGGTGGCGGTGACCCGCGAGGTGCCGACCGGACAGTTGCTGAGATCGAGGGTGACGTCATGCCAGCCTGATGCCGAGCCGGGTGAAAGCATGTTAAAGGTGTATAAATCACCAAGGTCAACGGTGGCCTTCGGCGTGGCGATGGTGCAGGGTTTGGCCACCACTTTACCGTTAACGGTAATGGTCACGTCGGCGGCGCGGGGGGCGCTGGCGAAGGCCATCATTACCGCCAGCAGCCAGGGTGCATGAGTCCATTTCATTTCAGCCTCCGGTTACTGAAATTCAAGCGTGAAGGTTGCGGTGGCATTAACGTGTCCTGCTGTAATCGGGACGCGCGCGGCCATCAGCCTGGCGTAGAAGTTGAGGGTGTTGGTCTGCCCGGGTTTCAGCGTGGTCCACGCGATGTTTGACGAGGGGGCGTTGAGTACCAGGGGCGCCCGGCTGCCGTTAAGGATCTGCACGCCGATGCCGGACGCTGCCGATACGCCACTGTCCAGCTTAAGCAGGCTGGTGTTGTCGCTGTCCGCTATGCCGGTAAAGCCGACTTTAACCGCGGTGACGGAGCCGCCGCAGGGCGACAGCACGATGCGAAACGGCACCAGCGGCGTGGTCGTGCCGACGGCATTAAACTGTTTGGCGGCGTTATTCATCAGATCGACGGTAAAATCTTTTGACTCACCTGCGACGGCGCAGGTGTTATCCCTGACATATCCGCTAATCGTGATGGTGCTATCGGCGGCAGGGGTGCTGAAGGAGACCAGAGAGAGTATGGCGCCCAGCAGATACAGGTTTTTTCTCATCATCATGGTTTCCTTAGCGGCACGCTGCCGACAGCTGGCTTAACGCCTGGTTCTGGCTTTCCGGCGGCAGGCTGTAGCTGGCCTCACAGCTGGCGTTCGGACCTTCGCCCCATTTCGCCCGCACCTTGCCCGCCAGCGGCATCCCGCTCAGGTAGACCTGGCCGTTATCGGCGACGATGCTGCTGCCCTGGCTGTCGACAGCGGAGGCTATGGCGCCAAAAGGAACCGGTTTACCGTTGTGAGTCAGCGTCATCAGCAGCTTCATGCCGACGCTGGCCTTAAATTCGGCGCGCGCAATCGCCCCGTGGGTGGGCACAATACTGACCACCGCATCATCAAGGTCGACGTTATTGGCCAGCGTATTGGTGTCCAGCGCCACCCGGTTTTCCCGGTATTCGGTGGCGTAGGGCAGAACGGCGTAGCCGCGCCAGTCGGTCCGTACCCCGGTCTGGTTTTCTACCTTCACGCCATCCGCGCCGGGGGCTTTGATCAGCACGACCGTGTCGTTCATCGGCTGGCTCAGGGTGACGCCGTCAGCGTGGGCCAGCACGCCGCCGCTCAGGCCGTAGTAGAGCTGTTTGATACCGTCGCTGCGGCTGTAGCCGACGTTGGCGTTACCGTAGCCGCCGCGGTAGTTCAGCGCCGCGTATCCGGTGCCGCCGCTGTTGCCATCGCCGCCGCCGGCGTAGCCGGTCTGTACGCTGTAGCTCAGGTTGTTGTCCTCCAGCAGCGTGCCGTACAGGCCGGCAAGGCTGGTGGTCCTGCCGTTCAGATCGTTGGACATGCTGTAGCTGGCGTTACCGTTTCTCCAGGCGGAGGTGCTGTCGGAACGCATCCAGTGGCTGAACGGGATACTGACGTTGAGCGCCAGCATCTGGTCGCGCCCCTGCTGCCAGGCGTTTCTGGTCAGGCTGTAGCTCAGGGTCCAGTTGATATCGTCGACGGCGGCGTTAAGCCCGGCCTGGAGCTGCTGGTCGGCGCTGCTGGTTCCCCAGTAGGTCTGGTGGCTACCGCTCAGGTAGAGCGTGGCGGTACGCCCCAGCTGCTGGGTGACGCTGAGCTGTACCCTGCCGCGCTTGTTGTACGCGAGGTTGTAGTAATCGGTGAACTTCGGCTTCATCTGCACCACGCCGTCCTGGGTCTCGACGTTGTAGCCGCTCATCCGGTTATAGGTGGTGTCGGCGAAGCTGAAATAGCCACGCGTCGAGTAGCGGTAGCCCACCAGCTGAATGTTGGTGCCGGTATCCGTCAGCGACTTGTTATAGAGGAAACGCACCGACTGCCCCTGATGCTCGCTGTCATCCGGCAGGGTGGCGTTGGCCTGGGTGATATCCAGCGACAGCGCCCCCAGTTGGCCCAGATTTTTGCCGACGCCGAGGTTAAAGGCGCGGTAGCGGTCCGCCAGCTGGGTGCCGCCGTACAGGGTCCAGCCTGCCGGAAGACCGCGCATTACGGTGCTCTGGAAAAATTTCGGTTTTTCCTGCTGATTGTTGCCGCTGCGGTACTCCCCGGCGGTGACGGCATAGCGGGTATGGCCCTCGCGCTGGAGCACCGGCACGGACGAATAAGGGACGGTGAAGACCTGGCTGCTGCCGTCGGCCTCTTTGATGGTCACCTGCAGGTCGCCGCCGTTGCCGGCGGAGTAGAGATCGTTGATGGTGAACGGGCCGGGGGGCACCGTGCTCTGGTAGATCTCATAGCCGTTCTGCTTCACCGACACCTGAGCGGTACCGCGGGCAATGCCGTGGATAACCGGGGCAAACCCCTTCTGGCTGTCCGGCAGCATGTTGTCATCGGAGGCGAGCTGCGCGCCGCGGAAGTTAATGCCGTCGAAGACGTCGCCGTTGGTGTAGCTGTCGCCCAGGGTCAGACGCGAGCGCAGCGCGGTGATGTCGCGCTCCAGCCAGGTATTGACGTGCTGCCACCTGTTTTCACTGGTCGATGAACTGCCGCTGCTGCTGTAGCTCCAGGTGGTGTTATCGCGCAGACGCCAGGCGCCGAGATTCAGCCCGCTCTGCAGATTCAGGTACGCGTAGTTGCTGCTGCCGCCGATGTCGTTATGGACGTTGTTGCCGGTGAAGTTGTAGTTCAGCAGCCCGGCGTTAATCCCGTGGTCCCAGAGCTCGGGCGGAATATAGCCGCGGGCGCGGTTGCCCATAAACGCCTGGGGTACGGTCAGGTACAGCCGCTGCAGGCCGACATCGAAGCGGGTAGTGGCGTCCTTGATGGTTTCGGTTAACGGTACGCAGGCATCGGATGCCAGAGCGCCGATCCCTTTAATGGATGTCGTGTTGATGCCCATCCCGGCCAGCTGCCCGCGCGTCAGGCAGGGGACCAGCGAGCGATCGCTTTCGCTACTATTAAAAGTGACATCGCGGGTAGTCATAAACCCGTCATTGAGGTAAATATCGACGCGATAGGTTCCCGGAGGGACCTCCTGGCCGTTGGCAAATCCTGATAAGTCCGCCACGGCGGCAGGGTCATCCGCTAAAAAACGTGGATTAAAATAGAGCTCCGCCTGCACGGAAAAGATCGGTGCCGCAAGTAACAGAGCCAGCGTGATTTGAGCGAAAGCGCGCGCATTCCCCGGCCCGTGGCTGCTTTTACGTCCGGAGCCCAGATCGTCGAGTCCATATTTCAGATGTGACATAGTCCCTCCGGTCCAAAGTCGCCCGGCTGTCAGTTCTTATTTTTATTTCCGGGAGAACGCGGTCTCCCGTCAGTTATTGCGTAGCGCCCTGCATCCGCGGGGTCAGCGCGCCGTAGTCGTTAATCGTCCGGTATGTAATCTCGCGACCTGCATCGGCGGGTAATTTAACGCTGGCTTCACCCATCGGCGGAACCAGCGCATTTTCCAGCACCCGGGTACCGGCGTTGAGTTCGGTGACCGTCAGGTAGTAGGGAGTGGGGTTGATCAGCGTAAGCGTGCCTGCGCCGCGGCGGAACTTCAGCTTTTCGGCAGCCTGATCCGGCGGCAGCGCCAGCTTTGCCGGGCGGTAATAGAGCTTGATGCGGCTGATGATCGCCAGCTGGAGAGTGTTTTCGCTGAGCTTTGATTTATCCATCGACGGGATCGCTTTGACGTTCATCCAGAACAGCGTTTCCCGATCCTGCGGCAGCTGGTTGCTGGTGGCATCAATGATGCGCAGGGTATTCTCTTTTTTTCCCTGCATGGCGAACAGCGGCGGGGTGATGACAAAGCGACCGTCCTTCGCGCCATCGGCATTCTCCACCCATGACTGAATCAAATAAGTGCTCTTTTCGTCGTTGTTGGTGACCGCCAGCTGAACCTGCTTTTGCCCGGCAGGATAGATGACGCGGGTCGCCCCCAGCGCCACGCCAGCCTCGGCGCGAGCGGTAAATCCCATGGCGGCTATCATCAGCGCTCCCGCCAGTAAACCGCGCGCTATCGCCAGTGTTGTTCTCACGTTTACCCCTTTTATCGTCACCGTCGTTTCCTGTTTTCGGTTCGTCTGCTGATTAATTACTGGTAGGTCAGGGAGAACCAGGCCTGAGCGTTGGCCGCGCCTCCGGTGACCTGATGCCCTGTTGCCCGGTATTTCGCTACAAAATGCAATGTGGTTGGCCCGGTATACAATCTTGTCCAGGCGGCGGGAGGGCCGTTCAGTGGGATTGGATGGTCGTCTTTATCAAACAGAGCGACGCCCACGCCGGTCGCTATCCCCGGTCCTTCGCCCACTGAGAGCACGTCCGGGTTTTTACCATCGGCGACGCCGTGAAAGGCCACGCCAACGCGCTGGCTGACGGCGGTACTGCACTCCTGCAGGTGGATATCGAAGGGGACGGGGTTGGTGTCTTCCCCGGCCGAATGAAACCGATTGCTGCTGATCTGCCCCATGTTGACCGTCATCTGCCGGTCGCCCGCTTCAACGCGGCAGGACTCGGCAATAATGATCCCCTGAAAGCGCATGTTTCCGCCGGGCAGCGTGACGTTCCACTGGTTACCGGCCAGCGCCAGCGGCGGGAGCAAAAATATCAACAGACCTGACTTCATCCTTTGCATCGTTATCACCCGAATTCCGTTATGGATAACGGGCCTTCCTGGCCCGGCGCGCGTCCCTGCCTGATGAAAAAATTACTGGTACTGCACTTTAAAGGTGGCGTCAGCGTTAGCGGTACCGGCAGTGGCAGCGGCAGTCGCGTAGTAGCGAGCCTGGAACGGAATTATGTTGGTGCCATCGTTCAGGGTGGAAGCTGCGCCGAAGGTTGCGCCATCCAGCGCCAGCGGCGTACCGGTACGGTCAAGGATCTGCACGCCGACGTTAGTCGCGCTGCCTGCCGCCGAGCTTTGCAGCGCCAGTACGGTGGTGTTGGTGCTGTCAATCGCGGTGCCGGTGAAGGCGACGGAGGCCTTGGTGGCAACGGTGGTGTCACAATCGTTCAGCTGGATATTGAAGCCGACAGCCGTGCTGGTGCTGCCCGCAGTCGCCAGTTTCGCCGAACGTACCTGGCCCATTGGAACGGTTTGATCGATTGAACCCGCGTCAATGGCGCAGGCTGCGTTGACGACTTCCCCTTTAAAATGCACCGTGCCGCCATTTACCGTGGTGTCGGCCAGCGCCGCCGCGGAGCTCAGAGACAGGGCTGACAGAACAACGATTGCCAGTGATTTGATTTTCATGTTGTTTTCCTTTGAACAATATCGGGATTACGAACCGATCTGGCCGTCATCATGACCTCCAGGTATTTCATGTTTCAGCCGGTATATTCGGCTGCGGTTCTGCATGTTTTTCACCCAAAAAATGAGACATTTGGGGCCATTTTGACTCGTTGGCGTAATTGACTGAAATTATGATGATATGATTGTTTATTTGGTTTTTTAATCTTCTTTATCGTTGTTTTACGACATAAAAAATCGATATCGTTAAGGCTTAATAAGCCATGGATGGCTATAGGCAACGCGTGGCCGGGAAGGATGGGCAGCGGAAAGAAGGACGTTTCTGGAAAAGATTAAAAATAAAAAAACATTGTTAATCAACGTGATATTGGTTTTTACCCCCTGTTTGATGCATTCGATGGTTGCAAAAGGTTACTGAATATTTTTATGATGCACACAGTTTGGCCCCAATTGACCTGTTCGGTAAGTTATTTTCCCTTATTTATCAAACTATTATTTTCCATCCTCTGATTTTGTAAATTCCACTCCATCAGGTTGTTGCGTTCCCAGAGTCCGGCGAATCGCGCGGCGTTGCTGGCCGTATAGCGTACGGTATGGCGAATGTTTCGATGGCCGAGATAGTCCTGAATAAGGCGGGTGTCGGCCCCTCTCTCCGCCAGTTCGTAACCGCAGGCATGGCGCAGCATATGCGGGTGAGTATGGGTAGCCGTGCCAGCGTCCACGCCAGCGGTGCGGATGATGCGGTAGGCCTGCTGACGCGAAAGCGGCGTACCGCGTCGCGATATAAACAGCGCATCGGTTTTTTGCGCGCCTTTCCAGGCGCCGCGTACCTGACTCCAGCGCCTGATAGCGTCACATTCATCGACCATCAGAGGATGTACGGTGGAGAATCCATTCTTCAGCCGTCGAATATTGATGCGGCCTTCGACAAGATCGAGGTCGCGGTAGTGCAGATCGAGTAATTCGCTAATGCGCATACCATGACGAAAAGCGAGCAGGATTAGACAGTAATCCCGCTCTCCCGTTTGCCCGTGGCGGGCTGCCAGCATCATCGCCTGAACTTCTTTACCTGTAAGAAAACGACGTCGGTTCACAATAAATAACTCCTGATATGATCTTGAAAATTAACACGACCCTGCTGACCGCAGGGGGCGCTCACAAATAATCCGCAAGGTTAATCGCGTATTATATGAAGGGGCTTAAGCATAGTTGAATAATGACATTGTAGCGGCTGTGGGGCAGAATATTACAGATGATAAATCTTATTCTTATAGATTTTATTGATGGCGACAACCTCTGGACCGCGGTTCTTTTTCAGGTGCATAAAATTAAAAGGAAAAAAGCATGGTTGCGGCTATTTTAAACGGAAGGGCGTTGACGCATTTATATGCAGAGCCATGCCCGGGGGTAATAAGATAAATCCTCGTTGCGCTGTGAACTTGCCGGAACAATAATCATAAACACCGCATGGTTAATTTTTTTTAATGTTTACCGCTGCCTGATGGTTATTTTGACGCCCTCCCTGGCATCGAGCATTACGGCAGAACAGGGCTCCGCTGTCTGTCTCTGCTTTCGTCCCAGATACCATAGAAACGGCCAGCGTTACTGGCGGTATACCATACGGTATGGCGAATGTTGCGGTGGCCCAGGTAGTCCTGGATAAGGCGGGTATCAATGCCCATGTTGGCCAGGGCGAAGCCGCATGAATGACGGAGCATATGCGGATGAATTTCGAGCGATAGCCCGGCATTATCACCAGAGGCGGAAATAATCTGATAAAACTGCTGGCGAGACAAAGGATTACCTTTTCGTGAGAGAAATAACCATTCGCTGTCGGACTGCGGGTACGAGGCGCGGACCTGTAGCCAGTTTTTTAATGCGCGGATTTCTTTATTTAGCAAAGGATGCGTTGTCGAAAATCCATTCTTAAGACGGTGAATATAGATACATTTAGAACTAAGGTCGATATCGGAAATTTGCAGGCGGCATATTTCACTGGCGCGTAATCCGTGAATAAAACACAATAATGTCAGGCAATAATTGCGCGTGGCATGTGCACCACTGTTGGCCGCTTTGAGCAATGACTCTATTTCATTGTGAGTCAGGAAGTTCCTTTTTTTTAAAATAGCATTGCTTTTCATTGAGTTCCCTTTATTATACAGCCGGCGAGCGCACTTTTGGGCCATCATAAGATAATGATAAGATTCGGCTGCATGTGCATTATTTATTGCTGCTGCTGGCAATATTTAAGCGATATGACTTCTTTTGGACAGGCAGTTCTTATTTTTATATATATATTCGGCGTTGCGGTTTGGGGTAGGGCCCATATCCTGCTCATTCTTTTTCTCCTTAACTGGGTAGGCAGCAGTATATAACTTCTAATAATGTTAACCATACTGCAAAAACCATCTTATGAATAGGGAAAACAGGAAGCGCAACAATTGTGGGGAGCGTTAAGAATTGTTTTATTTCATATGAGATAAACCTTAACTGCCGCTAAGAGGGGGGGATATCGGAGGGTTGCGTAGCCAAAAAATCTGGCTGATAAGGAAGCGAGAGATGCGCATTGGCTAATTTAGAGTGGGGTGATGACGAATGCAAAATAACCGTACAGTAATGCGTTTTTGCCGTAATAATGCCGTGGCGCGAACAGGACACGCGCTCGCGCCTTATATGGCAGGCTACCTCAGCTGCTCCAGAAACAGCAGGGCGGCTATGGCGACCATCATCACCCCCGAAGCGATGCTGACTTTTTGCGCGATTTGAGGCCGGGTCGCTAACAGCGCTTTGGCGCCGTAGCCGACCAGTAAATAGACCAGCGTGCAGGTGATAAGGTGAATACCGCCCAGCGCCGACATCTGCTGCGCGACCGACCAGCTTCCCTGGGGGTCGGTAAACTGCGGCAGCAGGGCCAGAAACAGAAGAAAGACTTTTGGATTGAGGCCGCTAATGCATAGCCCCTTAATCGCCCAGCGATTCCAGCTATCCGCGCTGTATTGCTGTGTGCCTGGCGTTGGCGGATGGCGCAAAATAGCGATCCCCAGCCACATCAGATAGCCCGCGCCCAGCAGGGTAATCGTCGATAGCGCCAGCGGGTGGCCGGCGATTAACACGCCGATTCCGGCGACGACGATCAACGTGGCCAGCAGGTGACCGGACATTAGTCCGGCGACGGCGGGTATCACGCGCCGCCCGTTGATCCCTGCGCTGATGGTGTAGGCCCAGTCAGCCCCCGGCGTGATGATCAGCAGAAAGGAAACCAGCCAAAAGCTGGCGATAAAGCTCATTTCCATGGCCAGCGCCCTCCTGCGTGTTGATGGCAGTTTCTCATCGTTTTCCCTCGTAAAGCGGCGATTATTTGAGGAAAAGAATATCGGGTTTATTGCGCAATGAGCTTTCAATGTTATGCTCTGGAAGGGAAATCTGAGGGAAAATATTCCAAATGGATAGCATCGATCGAAAAATTCTTGCTGAGCTGCAGGCCGACGGGCGACTATCGATAACCGAGCTGGCCGAACGGGTGAATCTCAGTCTTTCGCCCTGCCATCGACGGCTGCGCACGCTGGAGCAGGAGGGGGTGATTACCGGCTATCGGGCCAACCTTGATCCGGCCAAAATGGGCTTCAACTTTTTGGCCATCGTCTTCGCGACGCTAAAAGAGGGGGACAAAAAAGCGGTAAGCGCGTTTGAGGAAGCGATCGAAGAGATCCCGCAAATCGTGCTGGCGCAGCGTCTGTTTGGCGATCCGGACTATCTGATGCATGTGGTGACGCGCGATCTTCCGGCCTTCCAGAAGCTGTACGATGATAAACTCTCCGCAATGCCCGGCGTGCAGCATTTACGTTCGACATTGGTCATGAAGACGGTCGTGCAGGATCGCCCTTTTCCGCTCGGTAACGGGTAACCGCAGCCCGGACAGATGCGCAGCATCGCCTCCGGGGAAATTCAGCCGTTCTGCATGCA